>NZ_JAWCTQ010000043.1:0-65602 GCF_032423885.1 Streptomyces tamarix
TGGGGCCGGGGGCGTGCCGGGTCCGCCCGCGGTGTCGCGTTCGAGCCGTCCCCCGGCGGCCCGGCCGGTGGGGAAGGAGCACGCGGTGCCGTCGCGGACGCCCCCGCGTCGGCGGGCGGTTCCCGCGCCGTCCCCTACGACAGGTCCTTCTCGGTGCCGCGCGGCCGCAGGTCGACGAGCTTCTCGGCGATGCCCTGCTTCTGGAACGCCTCCACGAGCGACTCCAGGTCCTCGGAGTAGATGTTCCAGCTGTCGGTGTGCAGCGGGACCACCTTGCGCGGGTCGAGGTCCTTGGCCACCACGGCCGCGTTCTCGGAGGTGAGCGTCAACGGAGCGTTGTCGAGGATCGCGGGGGTGCGTGCCGCGCCGGCGAAGAGGATGGCCGTGTCGAGCGGGCCGAACTCCTTCCTGACGCGCTCACCGACCTGCCGGGCGACCTTGACCGAGGCGTTGTCACCGGAGATGTAGGTGGTGGGGACGCCCTCGCCGCTGAGCACGAAGCCGGTGACCTCGCCGTCCGCGCCGCGGTCCACCCCGTCGGGGCCGTGCAGGGCGGGCACGGCGGTGACCTTGATGACGCCGCCGGAGGTCCTCAGCTCCTTGGAGGACCAGCTCGTCATGGCCGTGACGTGATCGCCGAGACGCTGGTGCGCGCCGGGCGTGGAGAGCACGACGGGTACGTCCTTGAGCAGTTCGCGGCCCGTGTCGTCGAGGTTGTCGTCGTGCTGGTCGTGGGAGAGCAGCACGGCGTCGATCCGGCCGAGCCGGTCGGGGCCGAAGGCGGGGGCCTGCGTCTTCTCCAGGCCACTCTCGTACCTCTTGGGCTGGTCGAAGGTCGGGTCGAGCAGGATGCGCGCACCGGCGATCTCCAGGATCGCGGTCGGTCCGCCTACGTGCGTGACGGTGAACGCGCCGGCGACCGGGGACGGACGGTCCGCGGACGGCGAGGTCTTCGCGCCGTCGGCGGTCGCCTCGCCGCCGCACCCGGCGAGGAGGGGCACGCTCGCGGAAGCCACGACGGCGGCCGAGGCGGCGCGGAGGAACGGACGGTTCATGGGTGGATACCAACTCTCTCGCTAATGAACGGCCGGCGGCCTCGACGGCGCGCCGACCCGGATGTTTTCAACGCTAACACAGTTTGTTATCGATGATTACGAGAGGGGTGTGGGTCGGGTTCTGAGTGAGGGTTCGCCCAGGTCCGGACTGTTAGCGGTGTTATCGTGGGCGCCATGTCGACGGCACGAGAGCGCATCCTGGGAGCCACCGCGGAACTGCTCGCCACCAAGGACGCGCTGGCGATCTCGACCCGGGCCATCTGCGAGCGGGCCGGCGTCGGCATGCCCGAGATCTACCGCCAGTTCGGCGACAAGCAGGGCCTGCTCACCGCCGTGGCCGACCTCGGTTTCGAGCGCTTCCTCGCCAACAAGAGGCGCAACCCGCACACCGACGACCCGGTGGCGGACCTGCGGGCGGCCTGGGACAGCCACGTCGCGTTCGCGCTCGGCAACCCCCACCTCTACCGGCTGATGTTCACGCCCACGGGAGACGTCAAGCCCCGGGGGATCGAGGAGGCGCGGGCCCTGGTCCAGTCGGCCGTGGAGCGCTGCCGTGACGCCGGACGGCTGCGTACGGCCCCCGAACTGGCCGGCCGGTCGATCCTCTCCGCCAACGTGGGCGTGTGCCTGATGGCCCTGTGCTTCCCCGACCTGTTCGGCATGCTCGACATCTCGCAGTCGGTACGTGACGCCGTCGTCGGGGCGGTCACCGGGGACGACCGGGAGGACACGAGGATCGGCACCGCGACCGTCCTCGCCCAGGCGCTGGTCGGCACCCTCACGGGGACGGCGGCCGTTGACGCCGCCGCCCTCGACGGCCTGGTCCGCGCCCTCCGGCCGCCGGCCCCGCCCTCCGGTACGTGAACCGGCCGGCCGCCCGGTACCGGCCCGCCGCCACCGGCTCGGGACGAACGCCGGGTTCGGCGACGGACGCCTTCGGGGGCCGTCGGACGCCGCTCGGTGCCGCCGCCCGGTCCCCTCGGGTGACCCCCACCGGCAGGCCCGGCGTGCCCGCCCCGCCGGTGTGAGGGGGGTGTCCGCCGTCCGGGGAGGCCCGTTCGCACGCGCGTGGCGCGTTCCGCGTCCGCGCGGTCCGCTCCCACGGTGGACGAGCCATCCGCACCACCGTCCGTCCGGTGCCCAGGCTCCCGTTCGGGGAGGCCGACGACCACCCGCTCAGGAGCGGGATCCGCTGTGCGAACGTGTACGGCAGGCCCGGCGGACCCCACCCCGTAGGGGGCGCCCTCCTCCCACCCGCCACGAGCCCGCGACGGGCGGCGACACCGATGCCCGGGCGCCTCGGTCGGCCCTGGCTCCAACTCGCCGGCACTCTCCTCTGGCCGATCCCGATGGTCGTCCCCGCGCTCTCCTGCTACCGCCACCCCGAGGCCACCGCCGTCTACCTGGTCGGCGGTGGGCGGCGCGGCATCGCCCTGTACGCCGCCCTGGCCTTCGGCCGGTTCGTCGTCCGGGGACCCCCGTACCGGCGCACGTGCGAACCCGGCCCCGGCTTCTGGCGCTCCGTCGGCTGGGGCCTGACCCACTCCGTCTACCTGCTGGCTCTCTACGTCGTCCCGTGGTGGGCCGTAGGACGCGTGGTCGCCGGCCGCAACGGCTGGGCCAAAACCCGCCGCAACGCCGAAGCGCCCACCGGCGGCCTCGTCGCCAAGGAGACCTGACCACCGCGAGAACGGCGTCCGGGCCGGGCCGGGAGTGGCCGTCACCCGTCACGCCCGTACGCCGCGCCACTGCTTCGTCATCCGTCACGCCCGTACGCCGCGCCACTGCTTCAGGCGGTCGCCGTGCCGCGCCGTGGCCGGCTGCCGCGTCACGCGTCCAGTTCGCGCACCAGAGGGTGGTGGGCGCAGCGGAAGCCCCCGGCGAACGCGGTCACCGCGTCGAAGGGAAGCGTGTGAACGGTGGCGTTCCGCGCGGTCAGCGCTTCGGCGAGCCCCGTCAGGCGCTCGTCGACGAGCACCTCGCCGGGACCCAGGACGAGGCTGTTCCCCGCCAGGAGGTTCACGGCGTCCCGCAGGCTGACGTCGATGAGCTCCCAGTCGGCGACCTGTGCCGGTACGCCGTCGAGGAACTGCTCCCGGCAGACGACCGCCAGGCCCTCGCGGACGGCGGTGAGCCCGTCGTCCAGGTGGATCACCTGCTCACTGATCGGCACCCCGTGGACGCGGTACCCGTCCCCGAGCAGTCGCGCCAGCCACCGCGCGCCCTCCGGGTCGGACGCCGCCCCGCCCCGCCCGTGACCGACGAGGACGTCCCGGCCCAGGACCGCGACGTCGCCGCCTTCGAGGAACGGCCCGGTCGCCGACGCGAGCTCGGGCACCGGCACGGGCGACGGCGGGGGCATCACCGAGTAGCGGGCTCCGCGGGAGACGGCCTCCGCGAAGACGGGACGCAACCCGAAGCGTTCCTTGAAGCGGGCCGGCAACCGCAGGGCGGCCTCGATGACGTGGTCGCCGATGACGACCATCGGATCGCGGACGAACGTCTGCGTGCTGAACCGGTCGCCGTCGCCCCCGTACACGGACAGTTCGGGTCCGGTCAGCTCCCGCGGACGGTGGACGACGACCCCGTGGCCGGCCAGGAAACGGGCCAGCCCCTCGATCTGCTCGACGCTTCTCGCGTACCCCTCGGGGTCCGCGTCGGACCAGAGCCGTCCCGCCCAGCGCGGCAGCTCACGCCGGGTTCGGTCGGGCAGGAAGCGCAGTGGGTCCGGCAGCCCGGCGCCGAGCCCCCGGGGGACGCGGAAGTCGATGACACGGCCCACCACCGCTTCCTTCAGGACCCCCACTCGTGCGTGACGTTGATCCGGTCGAGCCGTTCGTTCCGTTCGATCCGGCCGGTCGGTTCGGATGCGGTCATGATCGGGTTCCTCCTCGCGGGGGGAGGGGGGTCGGGGCGGGGGCCCCGACCGGGGCGTGGAGACGGCCCCGGCCCGGAAAGGACTCCCGACCCGCGGACCTGTTCAACGTCTCACGCGGGACGGGGCGGCGCGTCCTCGAAAAGGCCCGAGGCCCACCGGACACTTCGGATGACCCGTTCCCGCCGGACGTCCTCCTCCAGGACGAGACGCCGCTCCGGGCCGGCGATCCGCCCCGTCCGCCTGCCCCCGCTCCCGCCCGTGGGCCGGCCGGAGGCGCCCCGATGGGTGCCCTCCCGCACCGCCGCCGGCCGCTCCCCGCCCACTGGTGAGACCTCGCGGGGTGATCGAACCCGCCGTCCCGGACCGGGCCCCGCGCCCCGCGAGGGGGAGCGGCCGGCCGGTCCCGGTACCGAGGCCGACGCGCTCCTGGGCCGAAGCGCACTTCGGGGTGGGCCGCGGAAGGCCCGCTCAGAACGGTGGCGGCCGAGTCGCTCGCCTCCACGTCGAAGACCGGCCCGCACCCCCCGACATGGGCCGGGGACACCGTGACGGTGGTGTGGCGCCCCTCCGGTCCGGGGGAGGCGGGGTCGGTGGCGGCGGCCCGCGCGGTGGCGACGGCCCCGGACGCCTCCGTGCCGAAGTGCCGGCCAGGCGGCTTGGTGCCGGGCCGCCTCCGGGCCGGAGCGGGGGCCGCCTTTCGGGGCCGGGACCGCGCGGACGCGGCAGAGGGGAGAACCACCGGCGTGGCACGCGGCCCCCGCGTCGGCCCGCACCGGACGCCGCCGGGGCGGGGGCGTCCCACCGACCGGAGGGGCGGCGCTCCGGCGGAGCTGTGGCACGATCAAGGAATGATCCAAGCCTGTCTGAACGGTCGGCGCACGACGGAGGACCACCCCGCGGTGCCCATCACGGCGCGGCAGTTGGCCGCCGACGCCAGACGGGTCCAGGACGCCGGGGCCTCCGGCGTGCACCTGCACCCCCGGGACGCCCACGCCCGGGAGAGCCTGGACGCGCGGGTCGTCTCGGCTGCCGTGCGGGCGGTGCGGGAGGCGTGCCCCGGCCTGCAGATCAGCGTGTCGACCGGCCTGTGGATGGGCGACGGAGACGTCGCCGCGCGCCAGGCCGCCGTGGAGGGGTGGGCCGCCGCCGAGGACCGCCCCGATGTCGTGTCGCTCAACCTCGGCGAGCCGGGATTCGAACGCCTGGCCGACACGCTGGGGGAGTTGGGCATCGGTATCGAGGCGGGCGTCTGGTCGGAGGCGGACGCCGTCCGCCTGCTCGACAGCGGACGCACCGCCTCGTGCAGCCGGATCCTCGTCGAGATGATCGACCTCCCCGCGCCGCGGGCCCTGTCGGAGGCCGATCGCATTCTGCGCCGGCTCGCGGGGGCGGGGGCCGACGTCCCCGTCCTCCTCCACGGTGAGGACGAGTGCGCCTGGCCCGTCCTGGACCGCGCCCTCGCCCTCGGCCTGGAGACGCGCATCGGCCTGGAGGACACCCTCACCGGCCCGGACGGACGCGACGCGGAGGGCAACGCCGCACTGGTCCACTGCGCCGTGGGCCGCCGGACACGCGTGCGCTGACACCCCGCCCGCGCGGAGAGCTCCTCGTGCGTTCTCCTCGCCCCGTGCTCTCCCGCTGCGCCGGGGCGATCTCGGGGAGGGGAGCCCTCCACCGGCTTCCCCGCTCGGCTTCAGGGTCGTGGCGCCTCCTCCCTCGGCAGGACTCTGTTTGTTTCTGTTGGGAACCTTCGCTTTTCGTGACCGTACGCGTCTGTTGACGCGCCCAAGACAAGAGCCCTACTTTCTGAATAGAAAGCGCTTGCTCAAGAGGTGGTCGCCATCCGGGCAGCGCAGCACACCAAGAAACGCCCTCTCCGCCACGCTCGGAAGCAGCTGTAGAAAGGGCTATCCCCCCATGCGATTACCCCCACGCCGTGCGTCCCGAGCCGGTCTGATCACCGCGCTGGTCGTCTCCTTCCTCGCCACCGCGTCCGCCGGCCCCGCCTCCCCCTCCCCCCTCCCGCCCCCGCCCTCGGTTTCCCCCCTGACCGCCGACGGCTTCGCCTCCGTCGACGCCCTGGGGCAGAACGGAACCACCGGCGGCGCGGGCGGCGCGGTCGTCACGGCCGCCACCACCGCGGAGTTCCTCGACTACATCTCCCGCCCCGGCCCCCTGGTGGTGCAGGTCAGCGGCACGATCACGCTGCCCACCGGCTCCAGCGACGGCATGCACCCGGTCGCCTCGGACAAGACCATCGTCGGCCTGGGCAGCACCGCCCGGCTGACCGGCGGCGGTCTGCACATCGGCCTCCCCGCGAGCGACCGCGTCACCTCGCCGCCCGCCGACGCGGTGCACAACATCATCATCCGCAACCTGTCGTTCGACGGAGCCACCGACGACCTGATCAACGTCCAGATGTTCTCGCACCACGTCTGGATCGATCACAACGACTTCTCCAACGGTGACGACGGCGCCGTGGACATCAAGCGCGGCTCGGACTTCATCACCGTGTCCTGGAACCGTTTCCACGACCACGACAAGACGCTCCTGCTCGGGCACGACGACGACAACGCCGCCCAGGACCGCGGACGGCTGCGCGTCACGTACCACCACAACTACTTCGACGCCTCCGACCAGCGCAATCCGCGGGTGCGGTTCGCCGAGCCGGTGCACGTCTACAACAACTACTACCGCGACAACAGCTACGGCGTCGCCTCCGCCATGGACGCCGGGGTGGTGCTGGAGGGCAACTACTTCCACAGCGTCAACAACCCCGCCCGGGTGGACTTCAGCGGTGACCTCGGCCGCCTGGTCGCGCGCGACAACGTCCTCGTCGAGTGCAACCACCCCGTCGAGACGCGGGGCTCGGTCGTCGAACCGCGCACGTACTACGCCTACACCCCGCACCGGGCGGCCGAGGTCCCGGCCGTCGTCCCGGCCGGGGCCGGTGTCGGCAGGATCTGAGAGACGGAGACGACGATGAGGAACCTCCCCTCCCTCACCCGCCGCGGCCTGCTCGCGGGCGCCGCCGCCACCGCGGCCACCGCCGCCCTGCCGGCCGTGGCGGGCCACGCGCGGGCCGCCGCGCCCGCTTCCGCACGGCGGTCGCGGGCCGCCGCGGTCGCGCAGGGCGCCGACGGCTTCGCGGGGGTCCCCGCCCTGGGCCTGTCCGGCACCACCGGCGGCGCCGGCGGCCCGGTGGTCACCGTCACCGACGCCGAGACGTTCCTGGACTACTGCGACCGTGACGCGCCCTACGTCATCCAGGTCTCGGGCACCCTGCGCATCAGCAGCAAGCAGGGGGTGCGCTCGAACAAGACCATCGTCGGGCTCGGCACCGACGCGGAGATCACCGGCGGCGGCCTGGACATGTACCGCAGACAGAACGTGATCATCCGTAACCTGCGGTTCACCGACGCCGACGACGACTCCATCAGCATCCAGCAGTCCTCGCACCACATCTGGATCGACCACTGCACCTTCAGCGCGGGCGCGGACGGCCTGATCGACATCGTGCGCGGCGCGGACTACGTCACCGTCTCCTGGAACCACTTCCACGACCACAGCAAGACCATGCTGATCGGTCACTCGGACGCCAACGGCAGCCAGGACCGCGGCAGGCTGCGGGTCAGCTTCCACCACAACTTCTTCGACGGCACGGCCCAGCGCCACCCGCGCGTCCGCTTCGGCGAACCCGTGCACGTCTACAACAACTACTACCGGAACAACACCCTCTACGGCGTGGCGTCCACCGAGGACGCGGGCGTGCTGGTGGAGGGGAACTACTTCGAGAACGTCGCCCACCCGATCTACTCCGGCTACGACGCCAGCGGACCCGGCCGGGTGGTGGAACGGAACAACGTCTACGTGAACTGCGGGAAGCCCGAGACGCTGGGCACGGTGATCGAGCCGCGCACCTTCTACGCGTACACCCTCGACGCCCCCGCGGACCTCCCCGCCGTCGTTCCCGCCGGTGCCGGCGCCGGCCGGATCTGAAGGAGCCCCCCGTGTCAGAACACCCTCCCCTCACCCGCCGCGGCCTGCTCGCGGGCACCGCGGCCTCCGCCGCCCTGCTGACCGTCGGCGCGGCCCCGCGCGCCCGGGCATCCACCGTCCCGGACCACCGGCTCGCCGCCGTGGCGGCGCAGCGCGCCGACGGCTTCGCGAGTGTCAGCGCGCTCGGCCTGCCCGGCACCACGGGCGGTGCCGCCGGCCCCACCGTGACGGTGACCACCGGCGCCCAACTCGCCGACTACGTGGGCCGCAACTCCCCCTGGACCGTCCTCGTCTCCGGCCGCATCGAGATCGACGGCATGATCACCGTGGTGGCCGACAAGACGATCCTCGGCGTCGGCTCCACCGCCGAGATCACCGGCGGTGGCCTTCAGCTCGGTTCCACGACCCGGCCCGGCAACAACGTCATCATCCGCAACATCCGCTTCACCCGCGCCTCCGACGACTCCATCAGCGTCACCAACCGTGCCCACCACGTGTGGATCGACCATTGCGACTTCTCGCAGGGGTACGACGGACTGCTCGACATCAAACGGGAGTCGGACTACGTCACCGTCTCCTGGAACCACTTCCACGACCACAGCAAGACGTGCCTGCTCGGCCACAGCGACAGCCACACCGCCGACCGGGGCAAGCTGCGCGTGACGTACCACCACAACTTCTTCGACGGCACCGACCAGCGCCACCCGCGCGTCCGGTTCGCCGAGCCGGTGCACGTCTACAACAACTACTACCGGAACAACCGGCTCTACGGCGTGGCCTCGACCGAGGACGCGGGCGTGCTGGTGGAGGGGAACTACTTCGAGAACGTCGCCCACCCGATCTACTCCGGCTACGACGCCAGCGGACCCGGCCGGGTGGTCGAGCGGAACAACCTCTACGTCAACTCCGGGGCGCCCCAGACGCTGGGCACGGTGATCGAGCCGCGCACCTTCTACGCGTACACCCTCGACGCCCCGTCCACCGTCCCCACCACCGTCCCGACCGGCGTCGGTGTCGGCAGGATCGCCTGAGCCCAGGAGGCACACGTGCACCGCAAAGGCTCCCTTCTCCTCACCGCCCTCACCGCGCTGGCCGTCACGGCCGCCGCTCCCGCCCCGGGCCCCGCTTCCCCGGCCGTGCTAGCGGAGTCGGCGCCCACCGGGTTCGCGAGCGTCGACGCATGGGGCCAGAACGGCACCACCGGAGGCGCGGGCGGTCCGACCGTGACCGTCTCCACCGCCGCCGACCTCATCGCCGCCGTCAAGGCCGAGGGCCCCAGGATCGTCCGCGTCAACGGCATGATCACGCTGCCCGCCGGGATGTACGACGTCAGCTCCGACAAGACGATCGTCGGTGTCGGCGCGAGTTCCGGCATCTCCGGCGGCGGTCTGAACATCGGCCTTCCGGCGAGCGACAGCGTCACGTCCCCGCCCGCGAACGCCGTGCACAACGTCATCATCCGGAACCTGACGTTCAAGAACGCCAGCGACGACTCCATCAACGTCCAGATGTTCTCGCACCACATCTGGATCGACCACAACGACCTGTCCGCCGGTTACGACGGACTGATCGACATCAAGCGGGGCTCCAGCTACATCACCGTCTCCTGGAACCACACCCACCACCACGCCAAGAACATGCTGCTGGGCCACTCCGACAAGAACGGCGCCCAGGACATCGGCCGGCTCAAGGTGACCTACCACCACAACTGGTACGACCGCACCCCGCAGCGCAACCCGCGCACCCGCTTCGGCGACCCGGTGCACATCTACAACAACTACTTCTTCGACAACAGCGACACCGGTCCGGCCTGCAACGCGGACTCGGGCTGCTTCATCGAGGGAAACTACTTCGACGACGTCGAGGAACCCATGACCAACAGCTACTCGGGCCCGGAAGGCAACATCGTCGAACGGAACAACGTCTTCGTCGGCGACACCGGCGAACCGGTCACCGGCGGCAGCGTCGAGGACCCGGCGGACTACTACGACTACACCGTCGACGACCCGCAGACCGTCAAGGACGCCGTGGTGCGGGGCGCGGGCCCCGGCACCATCGGCCTCTAGAGCGGATCCCGCACGTGCCTCGCCCCGGTCGGACGAGGCACGTGCGGATCCCCGGCCGGTGGCGCGGAAGCCGGCGTCGTCCTCTCGCCCGCGGCCTCCGGCAGCCGCCCGTACGGCCGCGCCGGCAGCCCGGTGAACGTCCCCGCGCCCCGACCCCCGACTCCCCAGCCGCACACGGGGAGTGACCTCCCCACGGCCGCCCGCGGCACCCTTCGGGGCCGCGGACGCGCCTGCCGCGTCGTGCGGCCCCGTGCCGGGCGACGTCGTGCGGCCCCGTGCCGGGCGAAGACCGAAGAGACCGGCGCCTGTTGAACGAACCGCATGAACACCACCGCCGCCCTGCGGCTCCGACAGGCCGTCCGCCGCCCGGCGCGGAACGCGCCGAGATCGACGTGCACCGGCTGCGCCCGGAAGTCGGCGCCCCGCCCGCGCACTCAGGGGGTGCAGGCCTCGGCGATCGACAGGCTGTTCTCGTAGAGGTGGTGCCGGGTGATCCGGCCGTCCTCGACGGTGAGGCGCAGCGCGAAGGGGCCCTCGAAGGACTTTCCCGTCGCGCGTACGGTCCCCGACACGTACCCCGTCAGGACGGCGTCGGTGCCGTCGACGAGGAAGGCGTCGACGGAGGCGCGCGCGTCCTCGGGCACGGTGTGCTCCATCAACTCCGTGAACTGCGCGGCACATTCGGCGGCGGTGGACCGCGGGCGGATCCACGGCACGACGGGGTTCTCGGCGAGCAGCCAGTCGACCTCGTCGGCGAAGAGCGCGACGAGCCGCTCGGTGTCCCCGGCCAGCCGGGCGGCGAGGAACTCCTGCACGACGGCCCGGGTGGCCTCGGTGACGGAACGCGCGGAGCTGGTCGAACTCGGCGTGCTGGCGGCGTACTCGGCGGACATGGCGCTCTCCTCGCGGCTGCGACCGGATCCCGGCGGGGGTTCCCGCCGATGTGCACGATCTTGCCGGGAGAAGGGAGAACGGTCGATTACCCCGGGGGTAATGAGCGCCCGGAGCGACCGTCGGGCCGCGGCGCCCGGCCAGGAGGCCTCGTCCTGTCCGGGCCGGTCGGACGGTACGGGCACCGGCCCACGGCAGGTACCCGGCCCGGCAGGGGACGGTGGCTCCGCCGCCGGTCCCACGACCGCCGAGCCTGCCCGAGCCGCGGACGGCCGGTTCGACCGCCGTACCCCTCCGTCCTGGACGCACGCCCTCGCCGGGTGGCGCGGGACCCGCGGCCCGCCGGACTGCCGGCCCCCCAGGGGTGTCGACGCGGACCGCGTCGCGCGGTGCGCCCGGAGTGTCAGCGGGTGGCGAGGATGATCTCCGCGCTGGTGGGGGCGGTGAGGGAGGCGTCGTGCCGGTAGGGGGCCAAGCGGCCGTGCACCGCCTCTTCCAGGTCCTGCCGGGCGGCCGGGGCCAGGGCGGTGAGGGCGTCGGCGAGGGGGGAGAAGCGGTAGACGTTCAGGAGGTCTGCCGTGCCGCCGGGGAAGACCGCGGGCAGCCGGGCCCGGTGGTGGCGCATGTCGGTGAAACCGGCCTGCTCGATCAGGTCACGGGCTTCGTGGGCGGGCAGCGCCCAGGGCCGGGCGAACTGCCTGCCGTGGTCGGGGCCGAGGAGGGCGGCAGCCGCGTCGTGCAGGGCCGCGAACAGGGGGTTGTCCTCCAGAGGGGCCCAGACCGCCACGGCCAGGGTGCCTCCGGGTTTGGTCACCCGGTACCACTCGGCGGCCGCGGCAGGGCGGTCGGGGAAGAACTGCAGACCGTGCTGGCAGCAGGTCAGATCGAAGGACCCGTCCGCGAACGGGGCCAACGGGGCGGCCGGTGACTGGTGGTAGACCTGCGGCGCGCCGGGGAGGACGGGTTTGGCGCGGGCCGCCGCCAGCATGGCGTCGCTGAGGTCGGTGCCGGTGACCGCGCCGGTCGGTCCGGCTGCGGCGGCCAGTACGCGTGTGAGCGCGCCGGTTCCGCAGGCCACGTCCAGCGCGTGCACGCCGGCGCGCGGACCGATGGCCCCGGCCAGGTAACACGCCCAGGGGTGGAAGACGGCGGGGACGAGGATCTGGTCGTACAGGGAGGAGTGGCCGGTGGTGGCGCCGGTGAAGCCGTGCTGCCAGTCGTTCATGTCAGGACCGTCCCGGGGGAGGAGGAGACGACGTCGACGAGGGCGTCGATGTCGTCGGTGGTGTTGTACAGGTAGGTCGACAAGCGGATCGACGCGTCGATGTCGAAGCGGTGGCAGGCCAGTTGGGCGCAGTGGTGCCCCGCGCGCACCGCGATGCCGGCGGAGTCGAGCCGCCGGGCCAGTTCCCCCGGGTCACAGCCCTCTTTGACGAAGGAGACGACCGATCCGCGCTGGTCGGCGCGGGAGGGTCCGAGCACGGTGATGTGCCGGTCGGCGCGCAGCCGGTGCAGCGCGTGTGCCACCAGGGCGTGGTCGTGACGGTGGACGCGGTCCATGCCCACCCCGCGCAGGAAGGTCACGGCCGCCGCCAGGCCCGCGACCTCCGCGATCGCCGGGGTCCCCGCTTCGAAGCGCCGCGGTGGCGGGGCGAAGACCATGTCGGTGGCGGAGAGGTCGTCCAGCATGTCCCCGCCGCCGAGGAAGGGGGGCAGGGCGTGCAGCAGCTCGGTGCGGCCCCACAGGACGCCGATGCCGGTCGGCCCGCACATCTTGTGACCGGTGAAGACCAGGAAGTCCGCTCCCAGGGTGGTGACGTCGACGGGTTGGTGCGGGACGGACTGGGTGGCGTCGACCACGAGCAGGGCGCCCACCTGACGGGCCCGTTCGACCACCGGGGTGAGGTCGTTGAGGGTGCCGAGCATGTTGGAGGCGTGGGCCAGCGAGACCACTTTCGTACCCGGCGTGATCACCCTGTGCAGACCGCTCGTGTCCAGGCGGCCGTCGGAGGTCAGGCCCAGGTAGCGCACGTGGCAGCCGGTGGCGCGGGCGGCCTGCCGCCAGGGGACGATGTTGGAGTGGTGCTCCATCTCGGTCAGCACGACGGCATCGCCGCGGCGTAACCCGTACGGGGCGTCGGCGTCGCGCAGGCAGTGGGCCAGCAGGTTCAGGGCCTCGGTGGCGTTCTTGGTGAAGACGATCTCCTGGGCGCCGGCGCCGATGAAGGAGGCGATCGTGTTCCGGTCCGCCTCGTACTGCCCGCTGGCCGCGGCGGCCAGGGCGTACGTGCCGCGGTGCACGTTGGCGTTGCGGTGCGCCATCGAGTGGACGACGGCCTCGATGGCCTCCCGGGCGCGCTGGGATGTGGCGGCGCTGTCGAGGTAGACCGGTGACAGCGCCGCGGAGTCGTCGGCGAAGTAGGGAAAGTGCTCGCGGACCTCGCGGACATCGAAAGCACGGTCACTCGTGTTCATGGCTCATCTTTCGTCGGGGAAATCGCCTGCGCGCGCGGGCGGACAGCCGGGAGGAAAAGCGACGCAGCCCTTCTCGCGGCCGTCCTTCACCACGCCCCGGCGTATGAGCGGGACGCCCTTGGCGCGCAAATATTTCGGATACGGCAGCCCTCGCCGCGCCGGCCGCGGGATTTTTTTCATGCCGAGCGTCCTCGCCGTCGGAAAAGCTGACGCTCCGGCGGCGGAGAACGCGATGGGTGTCCTTCCGGGAAATGAACCCTCCTCTCGTCGTCCTCCTGCGGCGTCCGGCCGTGGGATTCTCCGGTCCGAGCGGAAGCCGCACGGTTCGGCGGCGCCGTCCGCGCGGGGCGGAGCGGTCACGTGTCGCGGGCGCCCGAGCCGCGGGCCGGCCCCTCCCGCCGCGCACGACCGGTTGCCCGGACGCGCGCCCTTGCGGGTGGACCCGCCGGGCTGCGATGGTGCGAAGGCGTACTGGAGCCGGCCCAGGTCGATGGGGGGACGGCTCCAGCCGCCCTTGGGGCCTGCGCGTGACGGAGCGGTCAGCAGCCGTCACGTGCAGGCCGTCTCACGGCTCAGCGCACCCGGTAGAAGCGCTGGGTGACCTTGCCGTCGCCGGTGACGTCGAAGTGCCCGTAGGCGGCGACGCCGTTCAGGCGCTCCGAGGTGCTGTGCACGATGATCCCGCCGACCCAGATGATGCCTCCGCGGCCGTCGGGACGTCCCACGCCGTGGCCGGTCCACACCGCGACGGTCTCTCCCCTGGAGCCGGTGACGACGACCTCGGCCCTACCGTCGTACAGGCCGTCCGGACGCTCCTTCTGGACGTAGGTGACCAGGTCGTTCACCTGCTGCCCGCCGAAGGTGCCGGAATCGACGGTCGTGACCTCGATGACGGGGTACGGGGTGTCGACGCTCAGGACGCGGCGCCCCACGACCTTCCCCGTCAGGTGAGAGAAAAGCTCGTCTCTTGCCTGTTCGGTTTCCTCGCTCATTTATTTCCTCCTTGAGGGGGGATTTCCTTTGAATGTATATCTCCGTTCCGATGGGGCGGTAAGTGTCTCTTTCGGACAGCCGCTCCGAGGGGGCGTGTTTTCGGCCGACGGTGTTTCTGCCGGTCGGGCCGTGCGGCGCGCGCGGGTCTCCACGGGTTGGCTGGGGGAGTGGTTGATCGAATGGGACAGGGAGGGTGAATCATGGAAAGCTATGGCCAGAACTTCACCGTCGCTATCCGCGGGGTGTCCATTTCGGTTTGGCATACCTGACCTGGAATTAGCCTTTGCCCGCGGCCTTGCGTGAGGGTCCACCGGTTTTTTCGGCGGACCGTTTCGGCTGTTCAGGGTGGTCGCGGTCGGCCGTGGGGTCCGCCCGGCGCGCCGGCCGGGATCGCTGTCGGACGGCCGGAGACCGGCGGCGTGCCGCCGCCCGCGCTGCCGGTTCCCGCCCCATCCGCCCCGTCCGCGGCGGGCGGCCTGACGGAGACCTTCGTGGTGGCCCTGGGGTGGGGGCCGGTGTTCGACGCGGAGCCCGGCGCCGTGTCCAGGGAGCCTTTGCGTCGCGGGCTTCGGTGGGTTCGGCCCTGCCTCCGCCCTCCGGGCGGGTTCACCGGTGGGCGACGCGGTCCGAGCGGGGACCGGCCCGGTGGGGTGGGGCACCCGCGGTGCCGGCCCCGCGCCCGCCGCTCACCGCGGCCGGGTGCCTGCCGCCGGCCTGGTCGGGGCTGCGGGCCCACGCGACGCGCTCGTACGGGAGGAGCCCGATCCGGTGGCGGAGGCGGACGGCGAGCAGGGCCGTAAGGCCACGGCCGTGGGGGCGGGCACGCCGCAGGCGAACCCGTGGAAGGCGGCTGAGGGGCCTGACCGGGCGGCGCCGGAGCGGTTCACGTGGGAGGGCGGGGTGCGTGGCGGTGCGAGGAGCGGCGGGTCTCACCGGGCGCCAGGACGCCCCGCCCGTCGTCACGGCACCGCCCGGCGCCGTCCGCGCCGCCGAGGACGGGCGGCACGCCGAAACGGCGATCACGACGTCCCTCCGGCTCTGCGGGGCGACAGTGCCCAAGCCGCCCGGGAGACGCCGCCCAGGAGGTCACCGACGGCCGGGAGCGGTTCGGCGTTCCTCGGGCCCCGGCGGAGCAGCCGCGGCGGCTCAGCCGACCGGGAAGGTGGCACCGGGCGTGGCGTGTTCGACGGGGCCGGCGAACCGGGTCGAGGCGCGGGCCACGGCCTGCTGCGGGGTGAGGAAGCGCCCGACGTGCGTGACGATCAGCCGTCCCGCCCGGGCCGCGTCGGCGGTGCCACCGGCGTCTTCCGGCGTGTGGTGGACCTGTTGTTCCCCCACGCTCGGGGCCTGTGCGCTGTCGGCCTCGCACAGCAGTACGTCGCAGTCCTCGGCCAGGCTCGTCAGAGCGGGGCAGGGGGCCGTGTCCCCGGAGTAGACCAGGGACCGGCCCCCGGCCTCGACGCGCAGGGCGAAGGCCGGCAGGCCGTGCGCCACCGCCCGGCTGGTCAACGTGAGCGCGCCGACCCGCACCTGGTGTCCGTCGTACAGCTCGTCGACGGCGAACGCGGACTCGATCGGACTGCGGGTGGAGGTGTGGGTGAGGAAGTGCGCCAACCGGTCGGCGATGCCCGGCGGGCCGTACAGGGGGATCGGGGCGGCGAGCCGGATGTCGGCGTAGAGCGCCCCGTAGTAGGCGGTGAGGAGGTCCGCACTGTGATCGGCGTGCAGGTGCGAGATCCAGATCGCGTCCAACTCGTCCAGTCGGACGTGCCGTTGCAGCTGGGCCAGCGTTCCGCTGCCCGCGTCCACCCACACCCGGGTGCCCCCGCCGGACACCAGGTAGCCGGAGCAGGGGTTGTCCACGCTCGGGTACGGCGTCGCGCAGCCCAGAACCGTGAGGCGGAGGAGATCGCTGGTCATCCGCGCAGTCTAGAACGCGTGATCCACTGGTGCCGACCATTCCTCGCGGCTTCGGACCCGGCGCTCAGCCGCCGGCGCGTTCCGCCGGGGCTCCGTTCGAGCGCCGGACCCCCGGTCACGTCGGCGCACCCCCCGGACGGCGCAGGTGGCGCCGTGTGGGGTGTGGCAGCCGTGCGGGGGCCGTGAGCGGGGTGTTCCCGTCCCGGCCGTGGCCCGGTGCCGTGCCGCCCGTGCTCAGGACGGCCGGCGCCGCGACCACGGCGGGCCGCGCGAGGGTTCATGGCCCCGTCATCACGGGAATTCCCTTCTCGGAACGCGGTCGCTCACGCGCGGGACCACTTCTGGTTGGCCTGGCCGTTGCACGTCCACAGGACCAGCGGGGTCCCGTTGGCGGTGCCGGCCCCGTTGACGTCGAGGCACAGCCCGGCGTGGACGTTGCGGATCGACCCGTCGGCGCCGACGGTCCACTTCTGGTTGTTCTGGCCGTTGCAGGGCCAGGTGATGACACGGGTGCCGTTCGTGGTGCCCCGCTCGTAGGCGTCCAGGCACTTGTCGCCGAAGACGCGGATCTCGCCGCCGGCCCACGTGGTCCAGAGCTGGTTGGCGGCCGTGTGGCAGTCCCAGACCAGCACCGTGGCTCCGGCGGCGGTGGAGGCGTTGTCCACGTCCACGCAGCGGCCGGACGCGTTGCCCCGCAGACGCGACGTGGTGGCGGACAGCGGGCTGCCGCCGGTCACCCGGAACACGGCGACGCCGTGCGCGGGGACGCTCGCGGAGATCTGCCCGGACGTGCTCGACGTACCGCCGGTCCACAGGTCGGTGAGGGTGAACGGCCCCCCGGAGAGACCGACTTGCGCGGCCGACGTGGTGATCGTCGCGGTGGTGCCGCCGCGGTTGAACAGGCCGACCGCGACCGAACCGTCCGACAGCGCCTTGGCGAACACCTCGGTGGCGCCGTCGTCGCGCACCCTGCGCCCGCCCGCGCCCAGCGGATCCTGGTTCACCGCCAGCAGGCGCGGGTTGCGCAGGATCGCGCTGACGTCGGCGGACATGGTCCGGATGTCGTTGCCGGCCATGAGCGGGGCGCCCAGCAGGGCCCAGAGGGCGAAGTGGGAGCGGGACTCGGTCAGCGACAGGCCGGGACGGCCGACGACCAGCATGTCGGGGTCGTTCCAGTGTCCCGGACCCGACTGCGCCGCCAGCGGCGCGGTGACGTCCAGGACGTTGCCGACGCCCATCGGGTAGCTGTTGGTGTTGCCGTTCTGCCAGATGTCGAGGAGGTCCTCGGTCGTCCGCCACAGGTCGGCCACCTCGCCCCAGTTGTACGTGGCGCCGGTGATGGCGTGCAGGCTGTTGGGGTTGATGCTGTAGACGATCGGCCGCCCGGTGGCGCGCAGGGCGTCGCGCATGAGCGTGAACCGCGCGACCTGCTCGTCACGGGTACCGTTCGGGGAGCACCAGTCGTACTTGAGGTAGTCGACGCCCCACGAGGCGAAGGTCGCGGCGTCCTGTGCCTCGTGCCCCTTGCTGCCCGTGGATCCCGGGTAGTTCCCCACGGCCTGCGCGCAGGTGCGCTCGTTGGGCGCCTGGTAGATGCCGAACTTCAGGCCCTTGCCGTGGATGTAGTCCCCGAGCGCCTTCATCCCGCTGGGGAACTTGGTCGGGTTGGCCCGGAGGTTGCCCTGGGCGTCGCGCTGCGGGTCGAACCAGCAGTCGTCGACCACGACGTACCGGTAGCCGGCGTCCCGCATGCCCGAGGACACCATCGCGTCGGCGGCCTGGCGGACCTGGGCCTCGGTGATCCCGCACCCGAAGCTGTTCCAACTGTTCCACCCCAGCGGTGGGGTGAGCGCCGGACTGCCCGGCGCGGCCGAGGCGGTGGGCTGGGCCGAGGCCGTCACGGAAGCGGTCACCGTCAGCACGGCGGCCGTGAGTAAGCGGAGCAGTCGTCCGCCTGATCGTCTGGGCACCAGGGGCTCCTTCGACACGCAGGGAAAAGAGAAGACGTCCGAAAGTTTCGTATGTCCTTCGGAAAATCGGGAGTCTCACGGATCCTAGAGGGGTGCCCGATCGTGTCAATACCGCGGGAGCGCTCGGCTCTGTCGCGTGATCGGCATGAGCACAAAGGCAGCGCGCCCCGATTTTTGGGCAATGGCCTGCGGTGGCTCGGCATCAGGGCTTCACGAATGTTTCGGTAAGGCAGGCGAATCTTGCGAGAGGGGTTGACGGGGTGTGTCGGCCCCCTATCATCCAGGATGCTCGGCAAATCGATCTGAGTTCGGTATTTCGAACTAACTGGAGCTCTCCGTGTCGACGAAGCCAAGGAGAACCCCCGCATGGAGATGTCATGGCTTCATCAACCCCTCATGCGTCGTTACGCGTTGGCGGCCGGTGCCGGTCTGGCCGCGGGGGCGGTCCTTCCGTTGGCGGGTGCCTCTCGTGCCGCGGGTGTTCCTGGTCGGGGGCCTGTCCCCGCGGCGGCCGGGAGCTTCACGAATCCGGTGGTCTGGAAGGACTTTGCGGACATCGACGTGATCCGTGTCGGTGACACCTATTGCGCTTCGGCCTCGACGATGCACTACTCGCCGGGCGCGCCCGTCCTGCGGTCGTACGACCTGGTGAACTGGGAGGTCGCCGGTCATTCGGTGCCGGTGCTCGACTTCGGTGCCAAGTACGACCTGAACGGCGCCCGCGGCTACGTCAGGGGAATCTGGGCGTCGTCCCTGACCTGCCGCCCCAGCAACAGGACCTTCTACCGGCTCGGCCAGATCGACATCTTCCTCACCCGCCCCGCCCAGAACAGTTCCTTCCTCAGCGCGCCGCCCGCTCGGGACGAGAGCGTGCGACGCACCCCCACCAGGAAAACGAGGTTCAGTCATGCGTCGCAGAATTCGCGCCTTGGCCGCAGCGCTCTTCGCCCTGCCGCTGGCGCTCGTCGTCGCGCCGTCCGCCCATGCGGCCGACCCGACCACCATGACCAGCGGGTTCTACGTGGACCCCGACTCCAGCGCGAAGAGGTGGGTGGCCGCCAACCCCGGTGACGGCCGGGCGTCCGCCATCAACGCCTCGATCGCCAACACGCCGACGGCCCGCTGGTTCGGCTCCTGGAGCGGCACCATCGGCACCGCCACGGGTGCGTACGTCGGGGCGGCGGACCGCCAGGACAAGCTGCCCGTCCTGGTCGCCTACAACATCTACCACCGCGACTACTGCGGCGGGCACTCCGCCGGCGGAGCCACCTCCCCGTCCGCGTACGCGAGCTGGATCGCCCAGTTCGCCGGCGGGATCGGCAGCCGCCCGGCCGTCGTCATCCTCGAACCGGACTCCCTCGGGGACTACGGCTGCATGAACCAGGCGCAGATCGACGAGCGCGAGGGCATGCTCGTGGGCGCCCTCGCCGAGTTCAACCGCCAGGCCCCCAACACCTGGGTCTACATGGACGCCGGCAACCCGGGCTGGACGGACGCGGCGACGATGGCCCGGCGCCTCCACGAAGCCGGCCTCCGCCAGGCCCACGGCTTCTCCCTCAACGTCTCCAACTACTTCACCACGGCCCAGAACACCGCCTACGGCAACGCCGTCAACAGCGAACTGGCCGCCCGCTACGGCTACACCAAGCCGTTCGTCGTCGACACCAGCCGCAACGGCAACGGCTCCAACGGGCAGTGGTGCAACCCCTCGGGCCGCCGCATCGGCACCCCCACCCAACTGGGCGGCGGCGCCGAGATGCTCCTGTGGATCAAGGTCCCCGGAGAGTCGGACGGCAACTGCGGCGTCGGAGCCGGCTCCACGGCCGGCCAGTTCCTGCCCGAGGTCGCCTACAAGATGATCTACGGGTACTGACCCGCGGCCCCCGTGGCCCGGCACCCCCACGTCCCAGGGCCGGGCCACGGGCACACCCGCGCCGTTCCCCGAGTGCGCGGTGGGCCTCGCGGAGGTCCACGGGTCGTCCTGGCGGGACCGGCCGTGACCGCCGGCCCCCTCCTCCGCCGGTTCAGTGCGTCGTCGGCCGATGTCCGGTGGCGCGGTTCTCCTCCCGGACCGGGGCGCGGCGGGTCCACCTGCCGCAGACGGCCCTGTTCCCCCGAAGCCGCCGCGAAGTGGCGAGTGGCTCTCCGCGGCGGATCCCAGGCGCTCGCGGTGCCCGGCCCCCGCGCGGCGCCAGGGTCGGAGGCCCCGCGGCCTACACCGCACGGTACGGCCGGGTCGGCTTCCCGAGCGGCGTACGGGACCCGTCCGCGATGCCGGAGAACCAATGCTCCGCAGTGGACCGGGACCGGGCTTACGCCACGCAGAACTCGTTGCCCTCCGGATCCTGCATGATCCACCAGTGCCCGGCCGGCCCTTTGTCCACCTCCCGGACGCGGATCGCCCCCAGGGCTTCCAGCCTGGCCAAGAGCGTGTCGAGGCCGCCGGGTTCGCTGTGGACGTCGAGGTGCAGGCGGTTCTTGCCCCTCTTGCCCTCGGGCACGTCCTGGAAGAGCAGCCGTCGACCGCGGCCGATGCCGCTGGTCTCGTCGAACGGGTCCTCGGGGTGGCGGATCGCGGCATGGCCGCGGAAGGTCTTGCGGCCGCGATGCTCGGTGACCGCCTCCTCGCCGATCTGTCCGGCGGCCAGCAGTTGCTCGACGAGAGCGCTGGGGTCTTCCACCTCGTACTCCAGGGCCGCGGCCCAGAAGTCTGCGAGGACGGGTGCGTTCGTGCTGTCGATGACCAGCTTCCAACTCAGTGCCATGTAACCAGTTATATTGGTTACATGGACTCCTCGGCAACCAAGGGGCTGACGCTGCACTCCCACACCGGCGTCGCCTACCGGTTCGACCCCGGCGCGCTGTGCCTGGAACTGCTGACCACCGGCGGCCCCGGTCCCTACCGCCGGTACGAGGTCCTGCACGGGCCCGCCGACCTGGCTGCCTGGGCGGACCGGTCGCGGCTGACCCCGACGCCCGCACTGGACATCTCCGAAGCGGAAGTGGCCGACATGCGGGGGCTGCGCGACGCGCTCTTCCGGGTGATCACGGCCCACACGCGCGGCGAGCCTCACCCGCCCCGCGACCTGGAGGCCGTCAATGCGGCAGCCGCCCGTCCGGCCATGGCCCCCGCCATCACGCCGACCGGGGAGCGACAGTGGGCCGGAACCCCCACCGGAACGCACCTGGCGGCCACCGTCGCCCGGGATGCCGTCGAGCTGCTGACCGGCCCCTTCGCGCACCGCATCCGCACCTGCGCCGCCGAGGACTGCCACCTCGTCTACGTCGACACCTCACGCCCCGGCCGCCGCCGCTGGTGCTCCATGGAGCACTGCGGCAACCGCCACAAGGTCAGGGCGCTGCGCGCCCGCCACGCCGAGGAAGGGTGACCGTCGTGCCCACAGGGCTCACCAAGGACGCCGGCTGGCAGATCGGCGTGTCCCGTACCCTGCCCCATCCCGTGGCCATCGTCTGGGACTTCATCAGCAGCCCCGAAGGCACCGCCCTCCGGCTCGGCCCGGGCGCGGTCCTCGCCCCGGAACGCGGCACCCCCTACCGGACGGCCGGAGGAGTGCCGGGTGAGGTGCGCGGCTACCGCCCCGCGGACCGCATCCGCGTCACCCACGGCACCACCACGGTCCAGGTCGCCCTCGCCCCCGCAGGCGACGGAGCCCGGACGATGCTCCGCTTCCACCAGGAGCACCTGGCAAGCGCTGAAGAGCGCGAACGGCGACGGGCTCACTGGCGGCGCGTCATGGACCAGGTCGCTACCGCCCTCGACCGGCGGTGACCACGGCACGCGACACCTGGCCGGAGACCGACCCTGCGAGGTGAGGCGGCTCGGTCGCGACGCAGCCCGGCCCGCCGCGCTCGCCGCCCGCGGAACAGGGCCCAGACGTACGGCAGCCGGCGGCTCCCCTGCGCCCGGCCGAGGACGGGGGCCGTCGGCGGCGCCCCGGAACGGCTCCCCGCCGCGGTCCTGGCAGCCGGTGCCGGTGGCGGCACCGGCTGGGCGGTGTCAGCGGATGCCACCGTCCGCCGGACCCACCGGAACGCCGCCGGGCCGGGGGAAGGAGGCACCCGGCCGGTCCGGCCCCGGTGGTCGTCCCTTCGGGCACTTCCGCGGCGGGACGAGCGGGATCACGAGTGGAGCGTGGCGTCGGCCAGGGCGAGGACGATTCCGCTGTTGTCGCACTCGCCGGTGGAGCTGATGCGGAGTTTGACGACCCCGGTCATGTCCACGGTCACGGTCTGCGGCCGGTTGATATCCGTGCCCACGGTCTTCCGGACCCGGTCGTCGCCGTACACCATCACCTTGATCAGCTCGGCCGTGCCGTTGTCGTCCAGCCCGACGGTGAAGGTGAGCGACCTGTACCGCTCGTTGATGCTGTACTCGATGGACGTGCTGTCACAGGGGTAGGTCAACGCCATGGCGTGCTCGTAGGACTTCGCCCCCATGGTCACCGACTGGATGTGGAACGCGTCGCCGCCGCGGATGGGGGAGAGGTCGGTGAGCGGCACGGCACCCGAGGGCAAGGGCGCCGGACTCGACGGCTTCGCCGCGCCGTCCTCGCCGGAGCCGGAGCCGGACGGGGACGGGCCCGGGGCGGGCGCCGTCACCGTGACCGTCGCCGTGGTCGTCGCGGTGGCCGTCAGGGTGCGCGCGGTGGGCGAGTTGACCACCGTCGGGAGGCCGAAGAAGCCGAGGAGGACACCGGCGACGGCCGCGAGGGCGGAGATCAGCGCCGCGACCTCACCGAGTGTGCGCCTGGGCGGCGGGGCGGGCGCGGGGGACGGAGCCGGGCCGGGCGGAACCGGTGGGCCCGGTACCGGGGCCGGTGGTGGGGGCGGCGGATCCGCGGGAACCGGAGGAAGCCCGTTCGACGACGCTCCACTCACGCTCTGCCCCCTTCGGACGCGACCGGACCCACCACATTGAACCCGAACGCGCCCGGGAGAGACAGAGTCCCGCCGTACGAACACCTCCTGCCCGCGGTCCGGGCGGAAGCGGTGGACGGCGCTCGGCCCCGACGCGCCGGTTCCGGGACGGGCGCCGGCACCGGCGTCCGGGGCGGGTACTCGGTCCGAGCCGCCGGTGGGCCCCTTCGGGGCGGTGCCGCCCGGTGCGAGGAACTCCACCCGCACCCGGGGCGGGCCGGACGGCTCACCGCCGACCGCCGGATCACCCGTACCGCCGGGTGCCCGTACGGCGTGGACACCGCCCGACCCGGGACGGGCCCCTACGCCAGGACCTTCCTCAGGGCTTCGAGCGCGGTGTGGAGTTCCTCCTCCGTGATGGTCAGCGGCGGCGCCAGCCGGAGCGTGGACCCGTGGGTGTCCTTGACCAGCACGCCTTCGGCGAGGAGGCGCTCGCTGATCTGCCGTCCCGTGCCGATCGCGGGGTCGATGTCCACGCCCGCCCAGAGGCCGCGGGCCCGGTAGGCGATGACGCCCGTGCCGGTGAGCGCGGCCAGGCCGCGGTCCAGTACGTCGCCCAGCTCGGCGGCCCGCCGCTGGAACTCGCCGGTGGCCAGCAGGTCGAGGACCGCCGAACCGACCGCGGCCGACAGCGGGTTGCCACCGAACGTCGAACCGTGGTCACCGGGCCGGAGCACGGAGAGCACGTCGCGGTGGGCGACCACCGCGGAGACCGGGACGATGCCGCCGCCCAGGGCCTTGCCCAGGAGCAGGACGTCCGGCACCACCGATTCGTGGTCGACGGCCAGCGTGCGGCCCGTGCGCCCGAGGCCCGACTGGATCTCGTCGGCGATGAAGAGGCACCCCAGGCGCCGGGTCAGTTCGCGGACGCCGGTGAGGTAGCCCTCGTCGGGGATGACGACGCCGGCCTCACCCTGGATGGGTTCGATCAGCACGGCCGCCGTCGTCTCGTCCACGGCCGCTTCCAGCGCGGCGAGGTCGTTGTACGGGACGGCACGGAAGCCGGGGGTGAAGGGCCCGAACCCCGCACGGGCCGCCTCGTCCGTGGAGAAGCTCACGATCGTCGTGGTGCGGCCGTGGAAGTTGCCGTCGGCGACGACGACGGTCGCCCGGCCCGGTGCGACGCCCTTGACCTCGTACGCCCATTTGCGGGCCACCTTGACGGCGCTCTCCACGGCCTCGGCGCCGGTGTTCATCGGCAGCACCATGTCGAGGCCGGTCAGCTCGGCCAGGCGCTCGGCGAAGCCGGCCAGCCGGTCGTTGTGGAAGGCGCGCGAGGTGAGGGTGACTTCGTCGAGCTGGCGGTGCGCGGCTTCGACGATCGCGGGATGGCGGTGCCCGAAGTTGAGGGCCGAGTAGCCGGCCAGCATGTCGAGGTAGCGGCGGCCCTCGACGTCCTCGACCCAGGTGCCCTCCGCCCGGGCGACGACTACGGGCAGCGGGTGGTAGTTGTGCGCCACTACCGGGGCCTCGGCGCGGATCAGCTGCGCCGACGAACGTGTCCCGGAGGCGGACCCGGACGCGGGGAAGGTGGTGGGGCTGGTCATCAGCGGATCTCCTGAGTGCAGCACTTGATGCCCCCGCCGGCCTTGTGGAACTCCGAGAGGTCGACGGGGACGGGGACGTATCCACGGTGGGCGAGCTGGTCGACGAGGTGGTGGGCCTGCGGGGCGACGAAGACGTGGCGGCCGTCGGACACGGAGTTGAGGCCGAACGCCAGGGCGTCCTCCTCGGTGGCGATCAGCGCGCGCGGGTACAGCCGCCGGAGGACCTCGCGGCTGCCCGGGGAGAACGCCGCCGGGTAGTACGCGACGTCGCCCGCGCCCGTCCCGTCGCCCTCACCGTCCTCCTCGCCGAGGAAGAACAGCGCGGTGTCCAGGTGGTAGAAGCGGGGATCGACCAGGTCGAGGCTGATCACGGGCCTGCCGAAGAACTCCTGCACCTCGCGGTGGGCGGCCCGTTGCGTGCGGAAACCGGCGCCGGCGAGCACGAACCGGCCGGCCGGGACGAGATCGCCCTCGCCCTCGCAGACCGACCGGGGGGTGTGGACGTCGTAACCGGCCGCCTTGAACCAGGTCGCGTACGCGGCCGACTCCTGCCGCCGCTCGGGCGCGCGGAAGGACGAGCCGAAGACCCGACCGTCCACGACGAGGGCCGCGTTGGCCGCGAACACCATGTCGGGCAGGCCCTCCACCGGAGCCACCGTCTCGACCGTGTGGCCGTGGTCGCGGTAGGTCTGGACCAGGTTCCCCCACTGCTCACGGGCGAGCGCGCGATCGACCGGCGTGTCCGTGTCCATCCACGGGTTGATGGCGTAGCGCACCTCGAAGTAGCGGGGCTCGCACATCAGATAGCGCCTGCGACTTCGGCCGCGGCCGAGCGGGGCACGTCCTACGGGCACGGGGAGCTCCTCCGCTTCCTGCGGCGACGATCGGGAGGTCCTCCCACCGTAGGAAGGGGCCGATGCATCCGACAAGAAAGGGAAACTGCGCGCATACGCAGGAATGCTGCGTGGACCGGCGGCTCAGGGCAGGTTCGTTGCGTCACCCGTTGCGCCGCCGGGGACGGCGACCGGCGCGGACTCGCTGGCCCCCGCCTCCGGGCTCTCCGGCAGCAGGTGGGACAGCACCATGTAGCTGATCGTCTTGCGGATGAAGGGCTCGCTGCGGATCCGCTCCAGCACCTCCTCGAAGTGCTCCACGTCGGTGGCCCTGACGTGCAGGAGCGCGTCGGCGGCCCCGGTCACCGTCATGGCCGCCGCGATCTCCGGGTACTTGCGCGCCACCTCCGCGATGCGCCTGGGCGGTGCCGCGCTGTCGCAGTACACCTCGATGTACGCCTCCGTGCGCCAGCCGAGCGCGGCGGGGCGGACCGTGGCCCTGAAGCCCGTGATCACGTCGGTCTTCCGCAGCCGGTCCACCCGGCGTTTGACGGCGGTGGCCGACAGGCCGACGACCGCGCCGATCTCGGCGAAACTCGCCCGGGCGTTCTCGATCAGGATCGCGACGATCTTCCGGTCGAGCTCGTCGAACGGAGGGGACTTGTCGGTCATGGCGGGCGATCTTCTCCTCGTGCCGCTCCGGGCAGGGGCCGTCTGCCTCCCCATCTTGCCGGACCGCCTCGTACCGGACCGGGCCCTCCACTCCGGCACCGCGTCCAACGCTCCCGCACCGGCCGCGACGAGGGCCCGTCCGGGTCCGGGACGAGTCCGGTGGGTCGCGCCGGGCCTCGACCGGGGCCGCCTCACCGTACGGCTGCGGCTGCTGCCCGGCCGTACGGCCGTACGGCGGGCCCGGCCGCTCCGGCCGCCCGCGCCGCGGAAGACCTGCGCCGACCGCGCGGGGAAGGGGCCGGAGACGCCGCGCCCGCGGAGCCCGCCCCGGGAGGATCCCGCCTTCCTCCGGTACCGGGCACGGGCCGCCGGCTGGTCCCCACGGCACGGCCAGGGCCTCGACGGGCAGCGGGCGGTGCCGCTCTACGCGCTGCCGGCGGACGACGGGGTGCCGTTGAGCATTGTGGTGCCGAGGGGGGTGAGGCTGTGGAGGACGGCGCTGCCGTGCCGGGTGGTGGTGATCAAACCGGCCTTCCGCAGCACGGTCGCGTGTTCGCTGGCGGAGGCAGGGGACACGGAGAGCCGTTGGGCGAGCCGGCCGGTGGTGCAGGGGCCTTGGCCGATGGCGTCGAGGGCGCGGGCGCGGGTACGGCCGAGGAGCGACTCCAGCGCCCTCAGTTCGGCGGTCCCCCTGGGCGTCAGCACGGCCGCGGCGTCGGCGATGGTGCGCACGACGGGGAAGAACAGCAGCACGGGCGCCTGGGGGTCGACAGCGCTGACGAAGTTGGAGACGAGCCTCGTCTGGCAGAAGACGGAGGGCACCAGGGTCAGGCCGCGGCCGGCGGGCCGGGACTCCCCGACCGACTTGCCACGCCCGACCTCCAGGACGGGCGGGCGCCAGCGGAACCCCGGAGGCAGCGCGGAGAGCATCGCCTCCACCCCGTGCTCGGCGAGGATCCGGGCATAGCTGGTCTGTTCGGCCTGTAGGCGCGCGAGGACGCGCGGCCAGTGGGGAAGCACCGCGGCCCGGTGGTAGGCGTCGATGAAGTCCAGCAGGCTCTGCCGGTCGGCCCTGTCGTGTGCGGGATCCCCCCAGTCGGCGCCGGACCAGGCGGGCGCGTGCGGGAAGTAGCGGGCGTGGCTCTCCCCCGCGCCGACGATCTCGGCTTCCACGTGGCGCGGATGCGCCGCCCGCAGGGCTTCCATGCCCTCCTCCAGGGAGGCCGCGCGCCCGGTGAGCGTGAACAGGTCCAGGACCTCGTCCCGGAAGAGCGCCGCGGCGGGGTGGCGGGCGGCGGGAATGCCGTGGGTCCGCCGGTGCCAGCCCGCGAACGCGGGCGGCGGGTCGTGCCGCTGCAGGGTCATCAGGCTGAAGAACGTCTCGCCCAACGGTCCCCAGGTGGTCGCCACGCGGGTCTTGGCCAGGTCCTCCCTCGTGAAGTGGATGCGCAGCACCGAGGCCCTCCTCGCTCGCTCGTCGAAGAGGCCACTCTCCCGTCGCGCCCCCGGTACGGCCAGACCCCTTCACGTCAGGCGCTTCGGCGCTGACCGAAAGGCTTCGCCCCCTGTGCGCGGGGCGCGCAGAATCTTCGGTGACGGCCGGCGGCGCGGCACACCGCACCGGGGGAAGCGGCACACGAGAGCCGCCGGCCGTCCGGGGGACCGGCCCCCTTCCCGCCCCTCGGGGCGCCACGGGCGAGACGCGGGGTCGGGGCGGTCCGCGCGGCTCCGACGCCGGCCGCGCGGGGCGCGGCAGCGGGTTCTCCACGTGGCCCCGCGCGTACGCGAACCATCCGGGCCTCCACGGGCCCTGTGCCGATCGCCGCGGGCCGGCGCGGGTGCCGCGTACCGCACGGGCCTGGGGCGCGGCAGCCGCGGAGGGCCTCCGTCAGCGTCCTGGACGCACCCGCCCGGGCTCCGCGGCCGGACGACACGAGGGGGAACACCCGTACGCCCTGCCGCCCCGTCGTCTGGCGCGGTGGTCGAAGATGGGACCATGACAGGGGAAGCGGGCGAGGTCGTTCTGAGCAAGCAGGACCTCCGCGAGGTCACCGCGTTCGCCGCGGCGTGCGCGGAGGCGGTACTCGAGGTGTTCGAGGCCGATCAGCCGGACGACTCGCGGCCGCGGGACGCGATCGGTGCCGCCTGGGAGTTCGCCCGGGGCGGTGAGCGGGGGAAATCCCTGCGCGACACGGCGTGGGCGGCGCTCAGGGCGGCCAAGGGCGCGGACACGGCGGCCGCGCGCGAGGCGGCGTGGGCGGCGATGTCCGCGGCGGGCGCGGCCTACTTGCACCCGTTGGCCAAGGCCACCCAGGTCAAGCACATCCTCGGCGCGGGCGCCCACGCGGCCAGAGCGGCCGAGCTGCTCGCCGGCGACGACCGGGCCGTCGGCGCCGAACACGTCGAGCACGCGGTGCGTCGCGCGACCCCGGTCGTCGTCGACGTGCTCGAACGCTTTCCGGCGGCACCGGCCGGCGGCGGACGGGTCGGCGAGTTGATCCGCATGCTGGACGCCGGCCTCCGTCCCTGACCACCGCTGGACACCCTCGGCACCCGGCCGGCCCCCCGGCGTTCGACGGCGGCACCACCGGACGCCCGAACCCGACCGGGCCGGTGTGACGATGAGATGATCGGGGGCCAAGGGAACGGACTGGACAAAGGGGTTGCCGTGGCCGCCTACGACCTTGAGAACCGGCTGGTCATCGGTATCGCCTCCAGCGCGCTCTTCGACCTCGCGGAGTCGGACGCCGTCTTCCGGGAGCAGGGCGAGGACAGCTACCGCGCCTACCAGGAAGAACACCGTGACGACACGCTCCGCCCCGGAGTCGCGTTCCCGTTCATCCGCCGGCTGCTGTCGCTGAACGACCTGGGCGAGGAAGACGACCCCTTGGTCGAGGTCATCGTCCTCTCCCGGAACGACCCCGACACCGGGCTTCGCGTCATGCGCTCCATACAGGCCCACGAGCTGCCGATCAGCCGGGCCGTCTTCATGCAGGGCCGCTCGCCCCACGCGTTCATGCCGGCCCTCAACATGTCGCTGTTCCTGTCGGCGAACGCCGGCGACGTACGCGAGGCCGTCGCGGCGGGACTTCCCGCGGGCCACGTCCTGGGAGGGCCCTACGAGGACGACGTCGACGACCGCGACCTGCGCGTCTCCTTCGACTTCGACGGCGTCCTCGCCACCGACGAGTCGGAGCGGGTCTACCAGACGGGGGGCATCGAGGGATTCCGGGCCCACGAGGTGCTGAACGCCGCCGTCCCGCACGATGCGGGACCGCTGAAGGACTTCCTCGCCAACATCAACCGCATTCAGCGGCGGGAGGAGGAAAAGCGCCGGAAGGACCCCGACTACCGGATCCGCCTCCACGTGTCGCTCGTCACCGCGCGCAACGCGCCCGCGCACGAACGGGCGGTGATGAGCCTGAAGCGGTGGGGGCTGACGGTGAACGACGCGTTCTTCCTCGGCGGCATCGACAAGGGCGAGATCATGAAGGTCCTCAAGCCGCACATCTTCTTCGACGACCAGGCGAGCCACCTGGCGAGCACCTCAAGGACCACGCCGAGCGTCCACGTCCCCTTCGGGAAGATCAACGAGCAGGTCGCCGAGGCCGTCCGGCCGCCCGCCTGACCCCCTCCCCGTACCGGAGCCACGGGGACCGGCTCGCAGTCGGTGGTCCGGAGCCGGGCCGCGGGGCCGGCGGGCTGCCTCGCCGCCCCGGCCGGCAGGCCCCCGGCGGAGGGCCGGGTGAGCCCGCGGTGCCACGTGGACGCTCGGCGGTGGGAGACGGGGACCCCCGTGCGGAGCCCGCCGGGGGCCGTGCCGCGCGGGGGTCCCCGCCGTGATCGGCGCGCCGGTGCCGACGGCGCGCGTGGTCGGTGCGGCTACGCGGTGGGGCCTGCCGTGCGTTCGGGCGCGGTGGTGGCCTTGGCGGCCCCGGGGGGTGCGTCGGTGCCGGTATCGACGAGGTCGTCGCCGGTGGGCCGCCCCAGGAGCCAGGTCAGCAGGGGGCCTGCCATCGCGGTCGTCACCACGGCCATGACGACCATGAGCGAGTAGAGCTCCTGCTGGAGGAAGCCCAGTTGCAGGCCCACGTTCAGGACGATGAGTTCGGTGAGGCCGCGGGTGTTCATCAGGGTGGCCAGCGCGGCTGACTGCCGCACCGGCATCCGGTTCAGACGGGCGGCGGCGAACGCGCCGATGAACTTTCCGCCCACGGCCACCAGCAGGATGAGGCCGAGGTCCCCGAGCCCGCCCGCGTCGAGCCCGGAGAGGTCGACCCGAAGGCCGGCGACGAGGAAGAACACGGGCAGGAGCAGCGTGCCGCTCATCTGGCCGAGGCGGTCGTGCACGTCGCGGCGGAGCTGCTCGGTGCCGGAGCGCGGGAGGACGACGCCGAAGAGGAACGCGCCGAAGATGTAGTGCAGGCCCAGCCACTCGGTGGCGGCGGCGGACAGCAGCAGGCCGGCGAGGATGCAGGCGAAGACGGTCGGGGTGAGCCGGAGCGAGGCCCGGCGCTCCGCCATCCGGCGCAGCGCGGGACGCAGCAAGAACATCATGCCCAGCAGGTACGGGACGGCGAGCAGGATCCGCCACTCGTCGGCGCCGGCCGAACCGCTGAGGGCGACCACGGCGGCGAGCAGGAACCAGGCGAGGACGTCGTCGATGGAGGCGCAGGCCAGGGCCACCACACCCAGGGGAGTGCGGGCCATGCCCCTGTCGGTGAGGATCCTGGCCAGCACCGGGAACGCGGTGATCGACATGGCGATGCCCATGAAGAGCATGAACGCCGTCCTGTCACCGGTGCCGTGGTCTTCCATCAGGTAGAGGGCCAGGGCCGCGCCGAGGCCGAAGGGCAGCAGGATGGAACTGAGCGAGACGCTGGGGGCGATGGCCCCGCTCCCCCGGATCAGGGCCGCGTCCCACTCCAGCCCGACGATGAACATGAAGACGGCGACACCGACCGCGGCCAGGGCGCCGAGCAGGGGCCGTATGGTGTCGGGTAAGAGGACGTCGGATATCGCCCCGTGGAAGAGGGTCGGCCCCAGCGCGATGCCGGCGAGCACCTCGCCGATCACCGCCGGTTGGCCCAGGCGTCGGGCCAGTGCTCCGAGCAGCCGTGCCAGGAGCACCATGGCGGCGAGGCCGACGAGGAGTGAGATGGTCTGTTGCGTGGTCATGCGATCCGTTTCCGTCCGTAGCGCTCCGGCCCGCGGCCTCGTGTGTCGAGCGAGGCGGGGCTGGATGGGCAGGTGGGCTGTCTGAGGGCAGGGCGGGCGGCGGGGCCCGTCCCTTCGCGGGGACGAGGTGTGGCGGAGGGGGCGCCGGATGCCGGACCGACGCGGGGGCACTCCCCGAACGTCACGATCATGGCAAGCGCGCGTGGCGGTACCTTAGAGGAGCACCCGTCGTCGGCGGGGCCGGCGAGCAGCACAGTTGAACATCGCGCCCGAAGCGCGGGGACGGGCTTGCCGCTCCGCGGTCCGCCCGAGGGGCGCGCAACTGCCCACAGGGGCGCATCGCCTTCCCTTCCCGGCGAACCGAAAGGTCCGCGTCTTCCTCGTCCGTCGCCGATCGCCCATGGTAGGAACGGACCTCGGGAGGTCGCAGGTCGTTCCGCGCGAATGACGTGGACGGGACGGGAACCACGCGGTTTCGGACAGCACCCGTCGACGGGTGTCGACCGCGCGAGCAAGCCGCTCCCCACCGATCACGCCCGCGGTCGGCCCCGGTCCGGGAGGCGCCGGCCACCGGTGAGGACGGACGCGGTGACGGGGGAGGGCGGGATCAGTCGGCGTCGAGGCCGTCGACCAGGCGGTTGAGGAACCGGGTGAACGTGGCTTCGGGGGCGGGGGAACGGCCGGGAGCGGAAAGCGCCTCGGCGAGTTCCGGGTGACGGCCGTCCGCGGCGACCGCGGCCAGGTAGCGCGCCTCGGCTGCGGCCCGTTCCGCGGACCGTGAGGCCGCTGCCTGCGCGATCTCGTGGGTGACGTGTCCGGCCACGAACGCGGTGAGCTGGGCGAACACCTCCAGCTTCGCCGCGCCGTCCAGCCCGGTGGGACGCAGCACGGCGAGCGCGCGTTCCAGGAAGGCCAGCGTGTTGGGCCCCGGAACGCGACGGGTGGACAGGACGGCGGGCAACCAGGGGTGGCGCAGCATGTGGGCGCGCTGGAGGTGGGCGATGGCCTTGAGGTCGGCGCGCCAGTCGCCGGTGGGCGCGTCCGTGACCGACAGCTCGCCGCTGACGTGGTCGACCATCAGCTCCAGCAGCGTCTCCTTGTCGGGAGCGTAGCTGTAGAGCGACATGACCCCGGCCCCGACCTCGGCGGCCACCCGCCGCATGGTGACCGCTTCGAGTCCCTCCGCGTCCGCGAGGGCGACGGCCGCCGCCGTGATCACCTCACGGCTGAAGGAGGGTCTGCGGCCCCTGCGGGGCTCGGCGGGACGCAGCCAGAGCTGTTCGGGGTCGACGCCCGCGGCGCCGGACCCTCCGTCGTGGGGCACGGTCTCGCGCTCCTTCCCCTGGTGGTCGAGGCGGCTCCTGCGGAGGCCATCCAAGCATGCCGTATTCTCGTACAACGTACGGAATATAGGAGGGGAAGATGTCGCCACGCACGCCCGGTACCGCGGCCGGAGCGCCACCTGCAGCCGGAAGGCCGCCGCTGTCCTCGCGGATGATGAGGGCGACCTGGCGAGGACTCCCGGCGAAACGGCACGAGGTCGGATGGGAGCCCGGGCTGGTGGTGCCGGCCGCCGACGGCAGCCCGCTGATCACCGACCACTACTTCCCGCGCGCGGAGGGCGTTTTCCCCCACCCTCCTGGTCCGCTCGCCCTACGGCCGGGGTCTGCCGTGGTCTCCCATGTACGGCCTGCTCTTCGCCGAACAGGGGTTCCACGTGGTCCTGCAGAGCTGCCGCGGCACCGGCGGGTCGGGCGGCGCGTTCGACCTGTGGCGCAACGAGACCGCCGACGGCCGGGCCACGGTGTCCTGGCTGCGCGGGCAACCGTGGTTCAGCGGAACGCTGGGGACCGTCGGTCCCAGCTACCTGGGCTACGTGCAAGGGGCCCTCGCCGCGGATCCGCCGCCGGAACTGAAGGCGATGGTGGTGCAGGTGGGCCTGCACGACCCCTACGCCCTGTTCCACGCGGACGGTGCGCTGCGCCTGGAGAACGCCCTCGCCGTCGGCGTGGGCATGACCTACCAGCACCGGGGCCCGGCGCCGTTCCTGAGGGCGGCACTGCGCCTGCGGCGCCGCCTGCGCGCCGTCACCACCGCGCGGCCCCTGCGCGGAGCGTACGCGTCCGCCCGCGGGGGCGAAGTGCCCTGGCTGGACGACGTGATGACGCACCCGGACGCCGAGGACGCGTACTGGCGCGGCGCCTCACCGGCGGAGCCGGCGGAGCGGTTCCGCGTGCCCACGAGCCTGATCACCGGATGGCACGACGCGCTGGTCGACCAGACCTTCGAGCAGTACCACCGACTGCGTCGGGCCGGGTGCGAGACGGCCCTGCTCGTCGGCCCCTGGACCCACGCCTCCGCCCTGCGACAGGGATGGCCCGAGGTGTTCGCCGAGAGCCTCGCGTGGCTCCGCGCCCACCTGTGCGCGGACCCCTCCGGCCTGCGTCCCACCGCGGTGCGCGCGCACATCGGCGGCGAGAACGCCTGGCGGGACCTCGACGACTGGCCACCGGTCACGGCCACCTCCTCCTGGTACCCCCTCCCCGGCGGGCACCTCACCGAGCAGGCCCCCACGGACCCCACACCCGTGACGGCGTTCCGCTACGACCCGGCCGACCCCACCCCGTCCCTCGGCGGCCCTCTGCTCTCCGCCGGCGCCGGTCCGCGCGACAACCGCGCCCTGGAAGCCCGGGCCGACGTCCTGACCTTCACCACCCCTCCACTGACCGCGCCCGTGGACGTCCTCGGCCCGGTCTCCGCACGGCTGAGCGTCTCCACGGACACCGGGCACGCCGACGTCTTCACCCGCCTGTGCGACGTGGACCCGGACGGCCGCTCCGTCAACGTCTGCGACGGGCTCGGCCGGCTCCGGACGACCGGACGGACCCCCTCGCAGGCCACCGTGCCGATGAGCTCCACCGCCCACCGCTTCGGCGTCGGCCACCGCATGCGCTGGCAGATCAGCGGGGGTGCCCATCCGCGCTACGCCCGCAGCCCCGGCACCGGCGAGTCGCCGGTGGACGTCACCGCCTTCGTACCGGTGCGCGTCACGCTCCACGCGGACTCGGCGTTGATGCTTCCCCGCAGTTCCGGGCTCACGTGACGCCCCGGGCCCATGGGGGACGGCCGGCCGGGCGTTCCGCCCGCCCTCCGGGGCGGCACCGACGCGAAGGAAGCTACCGCGTCTGCGGGATCCGGTACACGGAGACGTGGGAACGCGACTCGGCGGTGAACTCGGCACCGGCCCAGTCCGCGTCCCTGGCCTCCAACTCGAACCCGGCCAACTGGGCCATGAGGTCGAGTTCGGCCGGCCAGACGTAGCGGTGGGGGCTGCGGGACAGCCGCGCCTGCCGGGTCTCGTCGAACCGGAAGTGGTGCGACACGACGCGCTGCCGCAGGACGTCGTAGGTGTCCAGACCGATGTAGCCGGTCTCGGAGTGCCAGACGGTGGCGGTCTGGCCCGGGGGGAGCTTGCGCAGCTCGGGCACCCACAGCTCGACCACGAACCGGCCACCGGGTACGAGGTGGCGAGCGGCGTTGCGGAAACACTCGACCTGCTCGGCCTGGGTGAGCAGATTGGAAATCGTGTTGTAGACGAGGTAGACCAGGGTGTGCTCCCCGGGTACGACGGTGGTCGCCATGTCGCCGATGACCACCGGGATCGTCGCCTCGTCCACCTTGGTGCGCAGTTGCTCCACCATCGGCGGTGACAATTCAATGCCGGTCACCGGGACCCCCCGCTCCGCGAGCGGAACGGCCACCCGGCCGGTCCCGATGGCGAACTCAAGCGCTGCCCCACCCCCGGCGAGCTGGGCGAGTCGCTCCACGGTCGGCCCCAGGACCTCCGGCGCGAACATGCCGGACCCTGGTGTGTCGTAACCCCGTGCGGTCTCCGCGTCCCAGATCTGCTCCTGCTGCACGCCCCCACGCTCGCCGTTGCCGTCAGCGCTGTCCAGCGGATATTCGCTTCCCGCCGCGGTGCGGGGTCGAGAGCGCCCGCCGAAGGCTCCTCCCCGTACCGCTCGGTCCGCGCCCCGCCGTCCTCGGCGGCCCGGTGATTTCCGCGGGCACCACCGCGGGCGCCTCGACGACCTCGACGCGTGCCGTCCCGCTCCGCGCGGGTCCTGAAGGGGACGCGCGGCGTCCCCGGCCAGGGCCGCTCCTCCTGCCGGTCGGAGGACCCCGCCCGGGGCGAGACCCGGCGCCGTCCGCCCTCCCGCCGGGGCCGGTGGCGAAGGTGCTGGTCACAGCCGTCGACGAGCGGTTGCGACCAGCACCTTCGCGGGTCAGTCGAGGATGGCGTCGAGCTCTACCTCGACGAGCCAGTCGGGGTCGATGAAACGTGAGACCTCAACGAAGGTGCAGGCCGGGCGGATCGACGCGAACCGCTCACCGTGCGCTTGCGCGGCCTCCCGCCAGCGCGTCACGTCCGTGAGCATGATGCGGGTCCGCACGACGTCCTCCAGCGACGCCCCGGCTTCCTTCAGTGCGGCCTCGGCGATCTCCAGGCACCTCACGGTTTGGGCACGGACATCGCCTTGCCCCACCGTCGTTCCGTCGTCCCCGATGGGAGCGGTACCGGCGACCGCGACATGCTTCCCCTTGCGGACTGCCCGTGAAAACCCGATGCGGGGCTCAAGCGGCGACCCGGAACTGATCATCTGTCGAGCGTGTTCCATCGCACCATGATCTCAGAGCACCGCACTTCCGATACGCCCCGCCCCACCGGCCCGGGCCGGAACCCCGCGTGCGCCTCCCGCGGGGCCCGGCCCCGCGGGAGGCGCACGCGTCGTGCCCGCCGCGGGGGCCCTTCCCCGGCGCCGGGTGGCCCGGCACCGGGCGGCGGTCGGGGCACCGCGTCGAGCGGGCGGTGGAGCCGGGCGCGTGGGGTGTGCGCGGACGGACCGCGCCTTCGGGCCGGCGGCTCGCCGCGGCGCGCGCGGGAGCACTCCCGGGCCGCCCTCGGGCCCCCTCGTGCCCGTACCGACGGCGCCGCCCGCTGCGGGCCCCGCACGGCGATGTCACGCCTGTGCCCAGGGGGAGGCCGCGGCGGACTGCCGGGACCGGTCGGCCGTCAGGCTGTCAGGCCGCGTTCCGCGTGGGCGTAGGTGACGCCGTGGTCCGCCAGGACCTCGGAGACCGGGCCCGGTCGGGCGGCGAGGGCCAGGACCAGGTGCCGGGCCCCGATCTCTTTGTCCTTGCGGCCGAGGGCGACGCGCAGGGACTGTTCCAGGGTCTGCTTGGCCCCCTCGGTGAACGGCCGGTGGGAGCGCGGCCCCGGCTCCCGGCGGCCGAACAGGGACGCGGCGAAGCCGCGGGCGCGGGGTGCGGACGCGCCGAGGGCGCCCTCGCCGTGGGTCCGCTCGACCCGGGAGACCACCTCGGTCAGGTCGATCCCCAGCCCTGCCAGGGCCTCCTCGTCGGCCTTCGACAGGCCGCCCCGGCGCCGGGCCGCGGCCAGTCCCGCGCGGATGGCGGCCCGGTCCACCCCGAGGGGGTCGAGTGCGCCCTGCTCCAGCAGGGACAGCAGCAGGTGTTCCTCCGTGACCCAGGCGGCACCGGCCTTCGTGGCCTCCGCCTGCGCTCCGACCACCGCCGAGCGCGCCGCCGTCGTGAACCTCTCGAACATTCACGCCCTCCCGTACTTCTTGTGCACGGCCTGGCGGCTGACGCCCAGTTCGGCCGCGATCTCCTGCCAGGACCAGCCCTGTGCGCGGGCGCTGCGTACCTGGACGGACTCCAGTTGTTCCAACAGCCGCCGCAGCGCGGCGACGGCCCGCAGCCCCACCCGGGGGTCGCGGTCGCCGGCGCGGGCGGCCAGATCGGTCGCTTCGGTCATGCTTGTCAATCTAGGTTGACAAGGGTCGACTGTCAACCCAAGTTGACGAGCTCGGGGGGTGCCGGCCTCTCCCGCCCCGCCCGCACCGTCGCCCGGCCCGGTACGGCGGCGGAGACCGGGCACCGGGCGGCCCCCCGGGCGGGCGGGGGACCGGCACCCCGGCCTCCTCATCGCAGGGTGAGCGGGGTCTCGGTCCCGACGCGGGTCAGCTTCTCCGGGTTGCGGACGTAGTAGACGCCCGTGATGCGGCCCTCCTCGACCCGCAGCCCCATGACACCGTCGATCTCACCGTCCAGGTGCAGGACCAGTGCCGGACTGCCGTTGACCAGGGTCGGCTCGCAGGTGATCGTGGCGCCGGTCTTGGCGGAGCCGCCGAGGTAGAAGCGGACCAGCTTCCCGGCGCCGACGACCGGCCGCAGCGCGGTCCGCTTCACGCCGCCGCCGTCGCTCACCAGGACGACGTCGGGGGCGAGCACGTCCAGGAGGCCCTGGGGGTCCCGGGTTTCGAGAGCACGCCGGAACGACTCCACGACCGCCCGGGCGTCGCTCGGGGAGACCGCCTTCCGGGGGCGCCGGGCGCTGACGTGCCGGCGGGCGCGGTGCGCGATCTGGCGGACGGCCGCCGGGCTCTTGCCGACGGCCGCCGCGATCTCGTCGTAGCCGATGTCGAAGACCTCGCGCAGCACGAAGACGGCACGCTCGGTCGGCGACAGCGTCTCCAGGACGAGCATCAGCGCCATCGACACGCTCTCGGCGAGCTCGACGTCCTCGGCCACGTCCGGCGTGGTGAGCAGCGGCTCGGGCAGCCACTGGCCGACGTACGCCTCCCTGCGGCGCTTCACGGCGCGCAGCCGGTTGAGCGACTGCCGGGTCGTGATCCGCACCAGGTACGCCCGCCGGTCGCTCACCCGCTCCAGGTCCACCTCGATCCACCGCAGCCAGGTCTCCTGGAGGACGTCCTCGGCGTCGGCCGCCGATGCCAGCATCTCGTAGGCGATCGTGAAGAGCAGATTGCGGTGGGCGACGAACGCCTCGGTCGCCGGGTCGGTGGTGTGGTCGGTCATGTCTCGGTCCCTCTTCCCCGAACGCCCGGTCAGGCCGTCCGTTCCGCGGCGGCCGGCGCCTCGCCGTGCTCGGCCCGCAGCAGCCGCCGGCACCTCTCCCCCTTGGGCCAGGTGTGCGAACCGGGCTTGCGTGCCTCGTCCGCCAGGTGCTTGACGCTGAACCGGCAGGAGACCTCCTTGAGTTTCGCGCCCGCGCGCCCGCCGACGTAGAGCCTCATCGCGGTGTCGTCCTTGTGCGCGAACTGGAAGATGCCGGCGCGGCGTCCCAAACTGACGCACAGGGCGGGGAACGACAGGTCGATGGGCGCGGGCCGCTTCCCCGCGATGCGGTCGAGCACCGTGTCGGCGGCGTGCGCGCCCAGGCAGCCCGCGGCATAGGCGCTCATCCGGAACGGCAGGTCCGACGGCGCCGCCGAGTCCCCGGCGGCGACGACGCGCTCGTCGTCCACGCTGGTCAGCGTCTCGTCCGTGAGCAGGCGCCCCATCGCGTCGGTGCGCAGCCCGCTGCGCGCGGCCAGATCCGGCACGGCGAAGCCGGCGGCCCAGACGGTGACCTCGCTCGGCAGCTCACGGCCGTCATCGAGGTGCACGGCGTGGCGGGTCACCGCCGTGACCTTCGTACCGGGGCCGTCGAGCACGTTCACCCCGAGCCGGGCGAGCCGCTTGGCGGCCGTCCGCCGGGCCCGGGGGTGCAGGTACGGACCGAGCGCGCCCCCGCAGACCAGGGTCACCCGGCGGCCCTGCTCCGCCAGTTCGGCGGCGGTCTCGATGCCCGTCGGACCGGCTCCGACGACGGTCAGGGCGGCTGTCGCGTGCGCGGTCTCGACGACCGACCGCAGCCGCCGCGCGGCCTCCAGGGTGGCGACCGGGTGGGCGAACTCGGCGGCGCCGGGGACGCGCGGGTCGGTGCTGCCGCTGCCCACCGCGTAGACCAGGTGGTCGTAGCCGATCGCGTCGCCGCTCGCCGGCGCCACGCTGCGTCCGGCCGTGTCGATCCGGGTCACGGTGTCGACGACCAGCCGGACGCCTTCGGCCAGGACCTCGCGGTAGTCGACGACCGCGTCGTGGGTCCCGCCCACCAGTTGATGCAGGCGGAGCCGCGGAACGAAGACCGGGCGCGGGTTGATCAGGGTCACGGTCACGTCGTCGCGCTGCGTCAGGCGGTTGGCCGCCATGACGCCGGCGTATCCGCCGCCGATCACGACGACGTCGGTGTTCTCGGTCACGGTGTCTCCTCCGTCTCAAGGGGGGGTCGGCCTCAAGACACCGCGTGACGGGCACCTGTGACAGGTTGTGAGGCAGATCACTCCCGGAGGCGGGGCCCGGGCCGTCCGCCCCGTCCGCGACGAGGACGAGAGCGGTACCGGAGCTCCTGAACGCCGTGCCGTGGTCGACGCCGAACGGGGGGAAGGCCGGGCATGCCGCGGCCCCCGCGCCCGGCCGGTTCGGCTCCGGCCGCCCGGGACCGGCGCGGAGCCCCCCGCGCTGGACCACGGCGCCGCCGACGCCGGGTTCCACCGGCGTGGCGTGTGGACCCCGCGGCCGCATGCCCGCCCCGGCCCCGGGGGATGCTCCCGACGATGGCCAGTGAATCGCAGGCCCGCCGCATCGCGGTGAGCGCCGACTTTTGGGACCACCTGCCGTTCGACATGCGCGGGGAAGCGTTCCGCGCCGATCCGTACCCCGCCTACGAACGCCTGCGTGCCGAAGGGCCGGTGGCGTCACCGGGGGAGGGCGTCCTCCTCGTCACCGGGTACCACGCGGGTGCGGCGGTCCTCGGTGACCCGCGCTTCGGACTGGGCGGCGGCGCGTTGGAGTCGCAGTCCTTCCTCCTGGTCGACCCGCCCGAGCACCGGTGCCGCCGGGCCCGCGTCTCCGGCCCGTTCAGCGCCCGCGCGGTGGAGCGGCTGCGCCCGGCGGTCCGGCACCGCACGGCCGGCCTCGTCCGCGCCGCGGCGGCCAGGGGCGAGGCGGACGTGGTGGCCGACCTCGCGGTCCCCCTGGCCCTGGAACTGATCTGCACCGTGGTGGGGGTCCCGCTGGTGGACCGGCCGCGGTGGTACGGGGCCCTGTCCGGGATGGGCCTCGCCTTCACCCCTCCCGGACTGCTCACCGAAGAGGACACCGCCCGCCTGGCGGCCGCGCGGCTCGAATTCGCCCACTACCTCGCCGCGTTGATCGAGGAACGCCGCAGAGTGCCCCGGGACGACCTGGTGAGTGCCCTCCTGACGCCGGGGCCCGAGCACACGGCCCTGACCGAGCAGCAGGTCATCACGGCGGTCGGGCAGTTCGTGGTCGCCGGGTACGAACCCGTCGCCCTCCAGATGGCGAACGCCGTGTACGCCCTGCTGCGCCATCCCGAGCAGCTCGAACACCTCCGGGCGCACCCCTCGTACGCCCCCGCGGTGGTCGAGGAGGCCCTGCGCTACGACCCGTCCCTCCACCTCATCACCCGGATCGCCCTGTGCGACGCGGACGTCGCGGGCCGGCGGGTTCCGGCCGGCACGGTGGTGGGCGTCCTGCCCGGTGCCGTGGGCCGCGACCCGGAGGTGTTCGCCGATCCCCGCCGGTTCGATGCCGCGCGTGGCCCGCAGCACCTCGCCCTGGGGCGGGGCGAGCACTTCTGCCTCGGTGCGCACCTGACCCGGGTCCAGGCACAGGCCCTGGTCACCGCCGTGGCGCGGTACCGCCCCGTGCTGACGGGGGAGTCCGTCCGGCAACGGCTGTCCGGCGTGCTGTGGGGGGTCGAACGGCTGCCCGTGGTACTGGCCGGGCGGCCCGGGACCGAGGACTGACGGCGCCGCCCCGGGGTGTCGCCCGGGGCGGCGCCGGGCGCGTCACCGCGCGGGCTGCCGGAGTCGGCGCAGGCAGCGCCGGGCCAGATCACCGACCGTGGTGCTGTCGAGCACCTCCACGGCCGGCAGGGTGCAGCCCAGCCGCTGGTTCACGGCCGTCAGCAGCTCGGCGCCCATGAGCGAGTCGAGCCCGAGCTGGTCCAGGCGCCGGTCGGCGGGCACCCGGTCGGCGGTGGTCTGCAGGATTCGGCAGAGGACGTCGGTGAGGACCTCCGCCACCCGTACGAGGGCCTCCTCCGGCGGCATCGCGGCCAGCGCCTCCAGCAGCGCGGCCCTGCCCCCGCCGCCGGCGTCGGCCCCGGCGGGGCACACGGCGTCGAAGCGGGGGCCGAGCACCGCCGCGAAGGTGTTCCGTGCCGCGCCCCAGTCCACCCGGGTGACGACGGCGACGTCGTCACCACGCCCCAGCAGCGTCTCCAAGGCGTCCAGCGCCCCGGCGGAGGGCATCGGGTCGAGGCCCAGCCGCCGCATGAAGTCGCCGATGTCCTGCCGGGCGACGTAGCCGACCTCCTCCAGGGCGCCCCAGGCGACTGCGAGACCCGGCCGGTCGGCGTCGCGGCGGGAACGCGCCAGAGCCTCCAGGAACAGGTTGGCGGCGTTGTAGCCGGCCTGGCCCTGGTTGCCGATCAGGGCGGCGACGGAGGAGTACAGGACGAACAGGTCCAGGTCGCGGTCGCGGGTCAGGCGGTGCAGGACGTCCGCGCCGCCCGCCTTGGGCAGCAGCACCCGCCGTACCCGCTCGGTGGTGAGCCGGGCGAGCGGCGCGTCGTCGACGACCATGGCGGCGTGCAGGACCCCGCGCAGCGGGGGCCCGGCCGCGTCCACGGCCCCGAGCACCTCCTCCATGGCCGCCGGGTCGGCCGCGTCCGCCGCGTGCACGGTGACGGACACCCCCCGCCGCCGCAGATGGTCGAGGAGCGCCGGGGCCTCCGGCGTGGCGGCGCCACGCCGTCCGACCAGGGCCAGGTGTCGGGCGCCGCGGTCGGCGAGCCGGCGTGCGGTGGCCGCGCCGAACCCGGTGAGCCCCCCGGTGATCAGATAGGTGCCGTGCGGGTCCGGCGCGTAGGGCCGCGGCCAGTGTGTCGAGGTTGGCGGCGCTGAACGTGATGCCGTTCAGGAACGGCCCCAGCGGCAGCCTGCCGTCCGCGTACAGGTCGCGCTTGCCGAGCTCGACGAAGCGCCCGCCGGGGCGCAGGACCTCCAGTCCGCGCGCCATCGCCTCACCCGACAGCGAGTTGAGGACGACGTCCACGCCGTCACCACCCGTCACCTCCCTGACCTGTTCGGCGAACCCCGGCGACCGGGAGTCGAGCACGTGCGGTACGCCGAGCAGCCGCAGCAGGTCGCGCTTGGTGGGGGTGCCGGCCGTGGCGACGACCCGGGCGCCGGCCTGCCGCGCGTACTGCAGGGCGGCCAGCCCCACGCCGCCGGCGGCGCCGTGGACGAGGACGGTCTCCCCGGCGGCCAGGCGCGCCAGGTCGTGCAGGGCGTGGTGGACGGTGAGGAACACCACCGGGAGCGTGGCCGCCCGGCAGTGGTCCATGTCGTCGGCCAGGCGGGCGGCCATGGTGGCGGGGACGGCGACGTGGGAGCGCAGCGTCCCCCTTCCGAAGGCCATCACCCGGTCGCCGGGCGCGAAGCCGGTGACGCGGGACCCCACCGCGACGACCCTACCCGCGCACTCCATGCCGGTGGTGAACGCGCGGCCCCCGGCCTCTTCCTGCTGCTCCTCGATGGGCATCGTGCCCAGGGCCTGCAGGACGTCCTTGTAGTTCAGGGCGGCGGCGCGCACGGCGATCAGCAGGTCGTCCGGTCCGGGTGCCGGCGCGGGCGCCGGTGCCCAGTCGAGCCGGTAGGAGCGGCCGGGGCGGCGCAGGCGCAGGGCGTAGGGGGAGGCGCCGCGGGTCCGCGGGGCGCGGGCCGTGCCGGCCTCCTCGCGCACCCGGGGTACGAAGCGGCCCGACCGGGTGAGCAGGATCTCGTCCTCGGGGCCGGGGTCCGTCAGTTCGGCGGCCAACCGATCCGCGTCCGCCCCGGTGCCGGTGGTGTCCAGGGAGATCCGGCGGACCGTCAGGTCGGGGTACTCGTTGCCGAGGGTGCGGGCCACCGTGGGGTGCAGCGGCCGTTCGGGCGCGGGCAGGGCCCCCGTCGGCGGCGTGACCAGCCACAGCCGCACCCGTGTCCCCTCGTCCCTCTCCGTACGGCGCCGGGCGGCCAGCGCCAGGGCGCGCAGGAGGGACGTGTGCTCCAGGGCCCGCTCGGCGTCCAGTTCTCCACCGGGTGCGCGATCGGGTGCCGGGTCCTCGCCCAGCACGACCACGACGCTGGTGGACGGCGGCTGTGCGGCCAGGAGCGCGTCCCAGTGCCGGTCGTCGCCCGTCGGGGGTACGAGAAGGGCGTGCGGGCCGCCGCCGGGGGCCAGGCGCGCCGACAGGGCCGCCGCGAGCGCGTGACGCGCCGGTTCGGCGACGACGATCCAACCGTGTTCCGGGTCGGCCGGTGCCGGTGCCGGTGCCGGCGGTCCCAGCGGGACGGGGCGGGGGGCGCGCCGGGCCAGGAAGGTGGAGCTCTCGCCCTCGCCGGGCCCGCCCGCCGGGACCGGGCGGCTGATCTCTTCGAAGCCCTCCTCGGCCAGCAGCCGCCGCCAGGCGTCTGCGGACAGCAGCGGCCCGTTCGGGCGCAGACCGGTGTCCTGCTGGTCCCAGAAGCCGGGCAGGAACCCGGACATGAGCGCCAGGTCGGCCGTCCGGTGCGGCTCCACGGCCAGGAGCAGGCCGTTGTCGGCCAGCAGCCGCCGGACGTGCGCCAGCGCGGCCCGCAGGTCGCGGGCGGTGTGCAGGGCGCCGCCCACCACCACGAGGTCGTGGGAGCCCTCCGCGAACCCCTGCTCCAGCGGGTCGCGGTCGAGGTCGAGGGCGCGGTGGTCGACGAAGTCGTGGGCGGCGAAGCGGTGCCGGGCCCGGGGGAAGAACTCCTCCGAGACGTCGGTGTACGTGTACCGCGTGCGCTCCGGCGGCAGTTCCGGCAGCAGGAACGCGGCCGTGCCCCCGCTGCCGGCACCGGCCTCGAGGACCCGCAGCGGCCTGTCGGCGGGCCACCGGCGCACGAGCGCGCGCACGACGGCGCGGGCCACGCGGTGGTGGAACGCCGCCGTGCCGCCGTCGGTGTGGAACTCCTCCAGCAGGTACCGGTCGGTCTCGGAGAAGACCTGCTCCGGGTCGTGGTCGCCGCGCAGGACGGCCGTCAGCCGCTTCCCGCAGCGGCCGAGCAGTGCCAGCTCCGCGGCGAGGCCGGGGTGCCGGGCGGCCAGGGCCTGGAAGCGTTCCTCCGGCTGTGCCGTCCCCACCAGGCGCCACCGCCCGGCCCCCGGGCCCGACTCCGGTTCTGCCAGACCGTGGGCGTGCGCGTGGGGCAGGAGGACGTCGAACAGCCTGGTGTACTGCGCCGGCATTCCGGCGCGGACGAGATCCGCGACCGTGAACGGGCGCTCCCCGTGCCCGGACCCGGACAGCAGGTCCCGTACGGAACGCGCGGTGAAGTGCGCCGTCAGCTCGCGGGTCACCGCGGCCGCCGACCGCCCGTCACCGCCGTCCCACGCCCGCGCGGCCCGTCGCAGCTCGTCCGCGCACTCGCGTGCGATCTCCCCGGGCGTCGGCGCGCCCGTGCCTGCCGGGTGCGCAGGCCCGGGGCGCGGTGCCGCCCGCATCACGGTGGTGACGAGGGGCGCGGTCGTAGGGCCGCCCTCGTCGAACCGGTGCATCCGGCAGCCCTCCAGGGTGAGGCAGACCAGTCCGCCGGGGGCGGTCACCGTGGCGTCGCACAGGACCTCGCGCGCGGAGACGCGGCGCACCTGTACGAGGACGTGGCCGGCTGAGGGCACGCGTCGCCAGGCCCGGACCCGGTCGACGGTCACGGGCAGGTACCGGGCCCCGGGCATGCGCTCCTCGACGACGGGCGCGACCGCCTGCAGCGCGCCGTCGAGGAGCGTGGGGTGCGCCTCGTGGTCGGAGGTGTCGATGCGGGCGGCGTACCGGGCCAGCACCCGGCTGTCGTCGAAGCGCAGGTCGTCGAGGACGCGGAAGGCGGGGCCGTAGCGCAGGCCGCAGCGTTCGCCGCCCGCGTAGTGCTCCTCGCGGGTCCTGCTCCGCGGCAGCGGACGGGCGGTGCCGTCCACGTCGAGGAGTCCCGGTGCCGGGGCGTACAGCCGCCTGACGCGGCCCCGCGCGTGGTGGTTCCACGCACCGTCGCCGCCGGTGCGTGAGGCGACCGTCACGATGCCGTCCTCGCGTGTCAGCGACGTCTGGATCTCCAGGCCGCGCTCGTCATCGGGGTCGAAGGGCAGGAGCAGCGCCTGGTGGATGGTCAGGCCGGTGATCTCGACGGCCCCCTCGTACACGCGCCGCCCTGCGGCGAGGGCCATCTCGGTCATCCCCGCGGCCGGCATCACGACCGCGTCGCCGACCTGGTGGTCGGCCAGCCAGGGGGCCGGGCGGGTTCGAAGGGGCCGTGCCAGGTGGGTTCGGCGACCGCCGCGCGCTCGCCGAGCAGCGGATGGTCGATCGTTCCGTCCCCGCAGCCCAGTTGCCACAGGCCGGGATGGCCGTTCCAGTGCCGCTCGCGCTGCCAGGGGTAGCCGGGCAGGTCCACGACGCGCCCGCGGCGGGGGAAGAACACGGTGTGGTCGGCGCGGACGCCCGCGGCCAGGAGGCGGGCCAGGCAGGCGCGCACGCCGGAGGGCCCCGGCGCGCCGCGCCGCATCATCGGCACCACGGTGCTCCGGGACGGCCCCTGTTCCACGTCGGCGGCGCGGGCGAGACTGCCGGAGAGCACCGGATGCGGGCCGACCTCGACGAAGACGGAACAGCCCGCCTCCCGCAGCCGGGCCGCCGCGACACCGAACAGCACCGGCCGGCGCAGGTTGCGCCACCAGTAGTCGGCGTCCAGTTCGGCGCCGGTCAGCAGCGTGCCGGTGGTGGCGGAGGCGTACCGCGTCCGCGCCCGCCGTCCCTCCAGCCCGACGAGGGCGTCGAGGAGGCCGGCGCGCAACGGGTCCATGACCCGGCTGTGGAAGGCGTAGCCGAGGCCCAGGTCCCGGAAGAAGACGCCCTCCCGCCCGAGCCGGTCCCCGAGATCGGCCACGGCGGCCCGGTCGCCGCTGACCGTCACGTCCCGCGGGCTGTTGACCGCGGCGATCTCCAGCCGGCCGCCGTAGGGCGCCAGCCACTGTTCGACGCGTTCGGGGCCGGCGCCGACGGCGGCCATGCCCCAGTCGCCCGCCGTCGACGCCTGGGCCCGCGAGCGCGCGACGACGACCCGGGCCGCGGTGTCCAGGTCGAGGGCGCCGGCCGCCCAGGCCGCGGCCATCTCGCCCGCGCTGTGCCCGACCACCCCCGCCGCCCGGACGCCGTGGGCGCGCAGGACGGAGACCAGGCCCACCTGCACCGCGCACAGCAGGGGCTGTGCGACATCGGTGGTGTCCGGGCGGCGCCCTCCGGCGTCCGCGGCCAACTCCTCCAGCACGGACCAGCCCAGGTGCGGGCGCAGGGCCTCGTCGGCCTCCGCCACACCGGCGCGGAACACCGGCTCCTCCTCCAGCAGGTCCTGCCCCATGCCCGCCCACTGCGCCCCGTTGCCGGAGAACGCCAGGGCGACGGGAGCGCCGTCGGTTCCCTCCGCGAGGGCGCCGTCCACGTCCCGCTCTCCCCGGGCGAGGGCGTCGAACCGCTCGGCGGCCTCCTGGGGCCCGCGGGCCAGCACCAGGGCGCGGTGTTCGTGCCGCCCCCGCCGCAGGAAGGAGGTGTGCGCCAGGTCGTAGAACTCCTCCGCCGGACAGCGCCGCAGGTGCGCGGCCATGCGGCGGGCGGCCTCGGCGGTCGCGGCGGGGGTACGGGCGGACACCAGGACCGGCAGCCGTGCGGCACCGTCCGGGACGGGGGAGGGGGCCGGGGCCCGCGGTGGCGGGTCGGCGAGGGCGATGTGGGCGTTGGCGCCGCCGAAGCCGAAGGAACTGACGCCGATCACGGCCCGGCCGCCGGACGGGACCCGCAACGGCGCCGGCTCCACGACCGGGGCCAGGCGCAGGCCGTCGAAGTCGACGGCGGGGTTGAGGGGAAGGGCGTACAGACTCGCCGGAACCCGCCGGTGCCGCAGCACCAGCAGCGCTTTGAGCAGGCCCGCCATGCCCGAGGCCGGTTCCAGGTGGCCCAGTTGGCTCTTGACCGAGCCCACCGGCAGAGGGCTGGAGGGCGGTCGTCCGGCCCCCAGGGCCCGGCCCACCGCCCGGCACTCGGCGGGGTCCCCCACGGGGGTGCCGGTACCGTGCATCTCCACGTAGGCGACCTCGTCCGGACGCACGCCCGAGGCCGTGTACACCTCGCGCAGCAGCGCCTCCTGCACCTCGGCGCTGGGCTGCGTCAGGTTCGGGGTGCGTCCGTCGGTGTTGACGCCGCTGCCCAGGATCACGCCCCGTACCCGGTCGCCGTCCTCCAGCGCGCGGGCCAGCGGCTTGAGCACGACGAGACCGCCGCCCTCGGAGCGCACGTAGCCGTCGGCCTGCGCGGAGAAGGGACGGCACCGGCCGGTGGGAGAGAGCATCGACGCCCGGGCGAACCCCACGAACTCCACGGGGCTGAGCAGCAGGTGCGCGCCGCCCGCCAGCGCCATGCCCGAGCGGCCGTGCCGCAGCGCCTCACAGGCGTGGTGCAGGGCCACCAGGGACGAGGAGCAGGCGGTGTCCACGGCCACGCTCGGCCCGCGCAGCCCCAGGGCGTACGAGAGGCGGTTGGCGGTGTTGGCGGTGGCGCCGCCGGTCATCGTGTAGGCGTCGACCGTGGCGGGGCCGAGCCCCTGGAGGTGCCAGAAGGACTGGCTGGAGACGCCGACGTACACGGCGGTGTCGGAGCCGGCGAGCGAGGAGGCGGGGCACCCGGCGTCGTCGACGGCCTCCACGGCCATCTCCAGGAGCATGCGCTGCAGGGGGTCCAGACGCGCGGCCTCACGGGGCGACATGTCGAAGAACTCCGCGTCGAAGCTCTGTACGTCCGTCAGGAAACCGCCTCTGGCGACGTACGTCTTCCCCGGGCGCCGCGGTTCGGGGTCCAGCCAGCGGCTCGCGTCGAAACGGTCGGGCGGCACGGCGCCGATCACGTCACGCCCCTCGACGAGGGCGGACCACAGCTCGTCCAGGGTGTCGATGCCGGCGGGCAGCCGGCAGGCCGCGCCCACGATGGCGACGGCGTCGTCGGGGTGGCCTGCGGTGGAGGTCGCGGAAGTCGGCGGCACGAAGGTCTCCTCGGTGGTCTGCTACGGCCGGCACGCCGCCTACGCGGACTACTGGTGGCTGCTGCCCGTCCTGGGAACCGGAACCGGACTGCTGTTCGTACCGGCCGTCATCACCCTGGTCGGACGCGCGCCCGCGGTCCACGCGGGTACGGCCTCGGCGGTGGTCGACACCCTGCGGGAAGTGGGCGGCGTCATCGGCGTGGCCGCGCTCGGCGCCGTCCTGACGGCACGGATGCGCGGCTCCCTCCACGACCGGGCGACCGGCGCGGGCCTCACGCCGGACGCCGCGGATCACCTGGTGCGGACCGTCGTCACCGACGGCTCCGCACCCGGATCCGGTACGTCGCACGTGACGGCCTGGGCCGGGGACGCCTTCGTCGACGGCCTGCACCTGGCCCTGCGTTGCGGCGCGCTGACGCTGGCCTGCACGCTCGCGCTCGTCCTGATCCTGCTGGCGTACCGGCGCGCACGGGTCCGGCCGGGCTGACGGAAGGCCGCCCGCCCCGGGGGCGAGAAGCGGTCGGCGGTGAGCGCGCCCGTCCTCCGGCTCGGGTCGCACCGCCCGGTGGCCCCGGTGCGGGCCCCGTGGGGCACGCCGCCCGAGTCCCACCGGTTCCCGCTGCCGGCCGGCCACCGGTTCCCGCCCGGGGCGTCAGCGGGGGCGGCGCGTCCTGCCCGCGGCCGGAGGGCTCACGGTGAGGCGTCCGGCCACGGCCCGCCGGCCCGACCGTCTTCGCACGCGGTTCCCGGCCGTCGCCCCGCCCGGTGGGGGACGCCGTTCGGCGTCACTGGTCCTCCCACCGCTGGTTGGGGTCGCGGATGTCGCAGCCCTTGGCATAGACCACGCTGCTTCCCAGGCTGTTCGCCAGGCACAGGCCGGTCGCCCGGTTCATGTAGACGCTGGACCCCATGTGCTGCCACTGCTGGTGCTGGTTGCCCGTCTGGCACGGGCTCGTGTAGACCTTGCCGTACCTGTCGGAGTCCAGACAGCGTCCCGTGGCACCGTGCACCCACCAGCCCCTGTCGTACTGCTGGGCCCACGTCATCCACGGGTTGAAGGACTGGCAGGTGCTGGCGTACACGTCACCGGCCGCGTTGCCGTCCAGGCACTTGTCCGAGTTCATGTTCGCGTACCGGGTGAACGCTCCGTCCGCCTGTGCCGTTCCGGCCATCATCCCCGTGCCCGCGACCGTGAGCGCGAGGCCCGCTGCGGCCACCGCGAGCCTCCGGAGGCGGCCCGACGACTCCGTGCTCCGCGTGATCCTCGGCAGACCCCACCGCGCGCGATGCTTTCGCATGTTCACTGACTCCCGTTTTCCGTGTTCCCGATTCCGCCGGGGCGCTCTCGTCCCGGCTCGCCGGCCGACGGGTGTACGGCCTCAGACGCGCACCCCGATCAACCGACGTGGGTAGTACACCGCGAAGACGTGCTCACTTGACTGCCCGATCCGTGCTCAACCCGTGCTCACTACGGGCCACTACGTACCGCGTGGGGAAGCGATCGGTAGGTCCTCGGGCCTCCCGCCGCCCCGGCAGCCCCGGATGCCGGGGCGGCGGGCCGCCGCGGCGTGCCGCACCGGGCGCGCACGCGCCGGCTCCCCGCCGGGCGCGGGGGAGGGGACACCGCGGGCAGCCGCCGTTCGTCCCCGCTCTGCCGCGGCGCGTCCCGCGCCACGTGCCGGAGGCGGGGAAGGAGCCGGTACCGGACGACGCCGCCGTGATCGGCGCGCCCGGCACGGCCGCCGAGGCGGCCCGGGCCCACGCCCTGGTCCGGCGGCCCGCTCCCACGGCCCGCCACGCCCACCGGGCCGACCAGCCCTCTTCGACACCTGACGTGCACGAACCCCCCTCCCCTTCTTCGGACGCGCAGGCCACGGACCGCCCCGTGCGGCCGGCTCGACCGCCTGCGCCGTACCCCCTCCTCGCCGCGGTGCGGACGTGGTCCCCTCGACACCAACGCCGTGGGGCCGGCCGACGTCCTCGACGCCACCACGGCCCGGGACATCGACACCGCTCTCCTCGCGCCCCTCCCCGCGCTCTCCCGAGACCGGATCGACCGGGGACACGGCGTGGCGAGCGCGTCCCGGGCCGTCGAGTCACTGCGGAGAGCCGCGTGAGCACCGGGCCGACGGGGCCGGTGCTCACGCGGCCCCGGTAGGGCACGGCCGCCGGTACCGGCACAGGGCGAACACGAATATCTGGAGCGGTGACTGCAGATGCCATCTTTTTCCGAGGGTGCGCTCCACCGCCCGCCGGCCGAGCGGCCCCCCGGCAGAGGGTGGACGTGCGCCGCGCCGGGCCGACCGCGGAGGCGGCGGCGTCCGTTCGCCGGCCGGCCTTCCCGCGGCCTTCGCGCGGGAAGGCCGGCGACCGGGCCGGAACCGCCGCAGGGGCGCGCCGGGACCCGGCGGGCGGCCGCACGTCCCCCGTCACCACACGGCACTTTTCCGCGCCGACAGCGAATATCTGTTTCGGCGCGTACAGAAATTCCGCCCCGCGAAATGGCCGGCGAGTGTCTTCCTGTCCTGCTCCTGTTTTTCGTGCTACTGTCTATTTCAGTTGCAGTTGTGGTTCCCAAAAACTTCAAGTGCCCCCACCGTCCTGTGTGCCGGTGGGAGCGCTTTTGTGTGCCGGTCTTCATTCCCGGACGGGGCGATCATTGCGGCGACTCGGGGCTCGCACAGTGTGGGCCCCTGGGCACTGCCCCGTAAGGAGATATGACATGGCTACTGGCACCGTGAAGTGGTTCAACGCGGAAAAGGGCTTCGGCTTCATCGAGCAGGACGGTGGCGGCGCCGACGTGTTCGCCCACTACTCGAACATCGCCGCCTCCGGCTTCCGTGAGCTCCAGGAAGGCCAGAAGGTGTCCTTCGACATCGCGCAGGGCCAGAAGGGCCCGACGGCCGAGAACATCGTTCCGGCCTGACGCCGTCGCTGACGCGTACCACGTAGCTGGGGCCCGCACCTTGGGTGCGGGCCCCAGCTCGTTGCTTTTCACCGGACGCCCGGGCCCCGAAGCCCGGGGAGACCTGTCCGTGCGGGGCGTGTCCGCCCCCCGCAGCGCTCTCTCCACACCGTCCGGATCCCATCTTTTCTCCGGCCCGTTCTTGCGATTCCCCCTCGGCCCCGCCGCTGGGAATTCCCGGATACGCGCCGCATCGAGGAAGGTTCTTCATGAACCGCGTATCCCGCTCGAACAATCGCCGCTCCACCCGTTCCTCCCGCCCCTACGGGGGCGGCTCCGGCGACCAGCACCGGTCAGCCCCTTCGCGCCGTTTCGGCGGTCCCGGCCGCCGGGCGGCCGCAGTGACGGGTGAGTTCGCCCCGCCGGTCACCTTGACCCCCGCGATCCCGCCCGCCGAGACGTTCGCCGACCTGGACCTGCCGGCGCCCCTGCTCGCGGCGCTCGGTGCCCAGGGCGTGACCGTGCCGTTCCCGATCCAGGGGGCGACGCTGCCGAACTCGCTCGCCGGCCGGGACGTCCTGGGCCGCGGTCGCACCGGCTCCGGCAAGACCTTGGCCTTCGGCCTGGCCCTGCTCGCCCGTACGGCCGGACAGCGCGCCGAGCCCAAGCAGCCGCTGGCGCTCGTCCTCGTACCCACCCGGGAACTGGCCCAGCAGGTCACCGACGCGCTCACCCCCTACGCCGCCTCGATGCGCCTGCGGCTCGCCACCGTCGTCGGCGGCATGCCGATCGGCCGCCAGGCGGGCGCGCTGCGCGCCGGCGCCGAGGTCGTCGTGGCGACCCCCGGCCGGCTCAAGGACCTCATCGCCCGCGGCGCCTGCCGCCTGGACCAGGTCGGCGTCACCGTCCTGGACGAGGCGGACCAGATGGCCGACATGGGCTTCATGCCGCAGGTCACCGCACTGCTCGACCAGGTGCGCCCGGACGGCCAGCGGATGCTGTTCTCCGCCACCCTGGACCGCAACGTCGACCTGCTCGTACGCCGCTACCTCCACGACCCGGTGGTCCACTCCGTCGACCCGTCCCAGGGGGCGGTCACGACGATGGAGCACCACGTGCTCCACGTGCACGGCGCCGACAAGCACGCCACGACCACCGAGATCGCCGCCCGCGACGGCCGCGTGATCATGTTCCTGGACACCAAGCACGCCGTGGACCGGCTGACCAAGGACCTGCTGTCCCTCGGGGTCCGTGCCTCCGCGCTGCACGGCGGCAAGTCCCAGCCGCAGCGCACCCGCACGCTGAACCAGTTCAAGACCGGGCACGTCACGGTGCTGGTGGCGACCAACGTCGCGGCACGCGGCATCCACGTCGACAATCTCGACCTCGTCGTGAACGTCGACCCGCCCACCGACCACAAGGACTACCTGCACCGCGGCGGCCGTACCGCCCGGGCGGGCGAGTCCGGCAGCGTCGTGACGCTGGTCCTGCCCAACCAGCGCCGTACCGTGAGCCGACTGATGGCGGACGCCGGCATCACCCCGCAGTCCACCCAGGTCCGGTCCGGCGAGGCGGAGCTGAGCCGGATCACCGGGGCCCAGAGCCCTCCCGGCGTCCCCGTCGTCATCACCGCGCCGGTCGTGGACCGGCCGCGCGGGGCCTCCTCCTCCCGCGGCCGCGCCCGGCGCGGCCGCGGGCGCGCCGGCGCGGCCGCGTAACCACCGGCCCGGCCGGCGGCGGGCCGCCCCGAGGGGGGCTCGCCGCCCGCCTCCAGCCCGACCCGCACGGGGCTCCGCCCGCCGTGCGGTTCCCCTCCGAACACGTGAGGCACCATGCGCTGTGTCATCGCCCGTTTCCCCTTCGACTTCGTCAAGGACGAGGTCCGGCAGTCGATGAAGGGCGTCAGGCCCGAAGCCGTCACCGGCGAATCCGTGACCATCGGACGCCGCCGCTACCCCGTGAAGCAGGTCGGTGAGGTCATCACGCGGCAGGACCGCCGCGACTTCACCGCCGGGGAGATGACCCGCGCGCTGACCCGTCTCGGCTTCACGTGCAACCCGGCCCCCGCTCCGGTCCCCGCCGCCCCCGCCTCCTTGGAGGCGGCATCGGCGATGCTCGGCGCCCCCACTCCCGGGTAACGGCCGACCGTCGGCGCGCCACGCCGAGCTCCGAGCCGCGATCTCCCGCGCCCACCGCCCGCCACCGGCCCGGCCGCTCCCGGTGCCGGTGCCGGGCGGGAAGGCGGTGGGTGGTGGGCGACGCGCCGTGGCGGCCGTGCTCGCCGGTGCGCCGGCCTCGAAGCCCGGCAGGACCGGGGCGAGGCGGAAGCCGTCGGCGCGGCCTACTGTGCGGGCAGTGATCGCGTCGCTTTCCGCACGCCACCGCGCCCTGCGGACCGCCGGGCTCACGCACGGGGACCCTGTCATGGGAACGTACAATCGAGATTGATGCCGGTTTGTCCCGCAGGTTTCACCCCTGCCGCGTGACGTGACCGCCCGGCCCGTCGATCTGGAACGCCATGCCGAACCACCCAACCGTCCCCGCGCTGCTCGCCGCCGTCGTGGGAGCCCTGGTCGGTTGCTCCGCCGGGCCCGCCCCGGTGAGCGGCGACGGCAGACCGGCGGTCGTGCCCGCCGCTGTCTCCTCCGCGAACGCGCAGACCACCCCGGCCGCCCCCACCACCGTGTCCGTCACGGCCCCGACCGCGGTCGGGACCGTGACTTCGACCGCCCTGCCCTCCGTCGCCGTCGAGCCGCCGCCCGAGCCGTCGCCCTCGAAGGGCGATGCGCGTACCCGGCCCGCCCTGCTCACCATCCCGGAGATCGGCCTGGAGGACCTGCGCGTCGTACCGTACGAGGGCACCACCGACGACCGGGCCGGCACGCGGATCCAGGACGAGGGCCTCGCCGCCAGCCCGTACGGGGACGAGGGCGGCGTGGGCCCCGGCGAGATCGGGAACTACCTGGTCACGGCACACCGGCTCACCGCGGGCGGGCCGCTGCGCGACCTTCCGTCCCTGGACACCGGCGACCCGGTCCTCGTCACGGCGGGCGGCGTGGTGCACGAGTACCGGATCACGGAGACCAGGAAGACCTCCTTCCGGTCGGAGCGCTCCCTGACCGAGCAGCGGGCCGCGGTTCCGGGCCGGCCGGGGGAGAGGCCCACCAAGGCGATGATCACGCTTTCCACCTGCGCGACGCCCGAGGACAACGCCGCGGGCAACTTCTGGCGCGACGACCGCGGCAACCCCGAGCACCGCATCGACAAGATCGGCGTCCTGGTCTCCTCGAAGCCCACGGCCGACGCGCCGAACACCCCGTAGCGCTCCGGCGCGGTCCCGTGGTCCGTTCAACGGGTCCGTCGGCGGACCGCCGTCGGTGGTGGCCGCGGGCACAGCGCAGCGGGCCCCGCACCGACCGGGTCGGCCGTGGTCCGCCTGTCCGGCCGACTGCCGGCGGTCCTTCCGCCCGGCGCCCGGCAGCGGTCCGCGCGGGGGCGTGGGCGGTCCCCCGGGTCCCCGTCCGGCCGAACCGGCCCGCGATCCGGGCCGTGACCCGGCCGGACGTCGCCCGCCGTGCCGGGCTCCCCGCCCGCGACGGCCCCGTCTCCGGGGGCCGTCGCGGGCGGCGGCGGTCATTCGGCCCTGATGTCGTCCACGTACACGGTCCCCTTGGTCGGGGCGCCGCTGCTGTGGCCGAGGTACAGGTTGAACGTCGTCACCTCGGCGAGGTGGGCGGCGTCGAGCACGGCCCCGGCGTGCGCGGTGTCCCAGGGGGCGGGCCTGAACTCGCTGAACGGGGCCCGGACCTCCCGTCCGCTGGTGTCGGACAGCGGGATCCCGTACTCGAAGTAGGCGCCCCTGGACACGACCTGGAGCGTCGCGCCGTTCGCCGAACCGTCGCCCCGCAGCCACAGCACCAACGACGAGAAGGCGGTCCAGTCCGCGTCGACCGACTTGCCGATGCCGGTGTACCCGGCGCTGCCGAGGTCGTACGAGTAGGCCAGCCCGTACGAGCCCGAGGCCTTGTGGTCGGCCGACAGGGTCGTGGTGTTGGCGTTGATGTGGCTGTAGGCCTCGCTGAGGGTGGCGTCGTCCCCGGCGTACCCCTCGAAGTCGTCGATCCATCCGGCGGGCAGGGGGGCGACCTCGCCGAGGAGGACCAGGGCCGAGTCGGTGAGGGTCTTGCCGTTCACCCGGGCGTCCACCGAGAGGGTCACCGACCGGTTGTCCAGCCAGGCCGGGTCGATCGACCAGTCACCGGAGTAGAAGCCGTCGGCGTCGAGGCGGAGCCGCCGGGAGCGTCCGCCGTTCACCGAGTAGGTGACCCGGCTCGCCTCCGCGTGCGTGACCCGCACCCGGACGGTGCTCCCGGTGCTCGTCAGGCGCTGCCGGTCCGTGGGGGTCACGAGGTGCATGAACGGGGCGTTCCGGACGGCGGTGGTGCGCGCGGCGTACACGCCTCGCAGGTCACCGGCGAACACGGTGTAGGGGTCCCGGGCGTACCGGACGAAGTCCGCGTGCAAGGCGTGGCCCGGGGTCGGCACGTAGGACCGGGTGCTGCCCCCGAAGTTGGCCCACGTCTGCATGTAGGTCACCCGGCGGGCCAGCGGGTCCGCCTTGATGGCGCCCAGCAGCCTCGTGAACCACTGCGGGTTGCGGCCCTCCTCCCCGCTCTCGCCGAACTCGGTGTAGGCCGGGACCTTGCCCTTCTCCTCGGCCAGGCGGACCACCATCGCCAGGTCCTTCACCAGGCTCTCCAGCCAGGCGTCCGATCCGGCGGAGTTGTCGTAGGCGTCGTAGCCGAGGACGTCGACGTAGCCGTCGCCCGGGTAGGTCTTGAGGTAGCCCGTCGGGTCGCCGCCGAAGCTGGAGTTGGGCGAGTACGAGTAGAGCAGGTTGCGGACGCCCTTGGTGTCCCGCAGGTACTCGACCGTGTAGCGGAAGACCTCGATGTACTCCGCCGAGGTGGTGTGGCCGGCGCCCCACCAGAACCAGCCGCCGTTGTTCTCGTGGAAGGGCCGGAAGATGACCGGGATCAGGGTGCCGTCCGGCCGACGTGCGCCCTGGACCGCCTTCGCGATGCGGTCCAGGAAGGCGTTGAACCGCGCGTGCTTCGCACCTCCGGGGAGGATCTGGCTGACGACGCGGCCCCCCGTGTCGTAGAAGTTCTCGCCGGTGACGAAGTTCGGCATGTGCGCGCTGAGCGTGTTGATCCCACCGCAGGCGTCCGCCTGCCGGAGGCACCGGGTGAGCGCGGCGATGTTCTCGGCCTCGGTCGCGTCCCTGCTGCCGGGGCGCTCGTCACCGTCGAGGATCAGGGTGTCCCAGCCGAACAGCGCGGGGTGGTCGCCCACCGCCGCCTTCGTGTCGGACGCCTTGCCGTCCTGCTGGGTGAAGGTGAAGCCGTAGGACAGGGCGTGCTGGTGGCCGAAGAGGATGCCCTTGCCCTGTTGCCGCATCAGGTACGCGAACAGCGCGCGCGTGGCGCTCGTCGCCTTGTCGTCGACGATCCGGACGCGCATCGGCGCGCCGGCCGGTGCCGCGGTGGGGGCCGCCGCCGAGGCCGTCGGCATCCCGGCGCCCGCCGCCATGGCGACCGTGGCGCCGAGGAGGACGAACGAACGGCGGTTCACGACGGGGTTGTGCATGGCTGTCTCCTTGGACGTGGCCGGCTCTCGCGATGAGGGGAGGTGTTCACCGCAGGCCCGGGAACGGAACGCGAACCGCGCACGGACGGTCCGCTCGTCGACCTCCCGACGTGCCCGATCCTGTGGCCTGCGCGGTCGTGGTGCCGACTGTGCCGGATGGCGACAACGTTGTCTACGCTGGTACGGCAGTTAAGTAACCGGTTTAGTGGATTGCTGAAGAACGCATTCTTGTGCTACTGGAGACGGCTTCGCCGTCGCGCCGGCCCGCCAGGCGCCCACCCCGCCGGACGGCGACCCGACGCGACCGCCCCGACGACGGCCCACCGGCGAACCCGCATCGCGTTGCGCGTCCCGCACATCGTCCTCGCACTGTCCTCCGGCGTCGCGAGGGCGGCGGGGGCGCCGCTCCGGTGTCCCGACGACCACGTGGCGACCACCGCGGCACCGGAGGGCGGGGCCCGGAGAGGGCGAGGCGGGGCCCTTCCGTCGCCGACCGCGAAACGAAGTCGCGTCCGCCGCACATGCCGTTCACGAACACCGTTTCACGCGGGCCCATTTCACTCCTCTGTCATTTCGATTTCCGAAGGACCCAAACAGGAAAGATCGTTGAAATCTTCTTGCGTCACCTGAGTCGGCAGGTCACCATCGTGCTGCCGGCAAGGGGATGAGAAAGGGATCCTGCACGTCATCCTGAAGCAGATGAACTCCTTCCGAACCAAGGAACCCAAGGGAGAAATCCATGGCTGAGCAGATCACGGTCGAGGAACTGCGAGAGATCACCGAGATCGAGGAGCGCGCCGAGGAGGCCGCCGCCGCCCTGCGGGCCGCTGTCGTCGAGTGACATCTGCCTGATGAAGGACTGGGGCCGCTCGTGGAGCGGCCCCGGTTCCCGTGCCGCCCACCACTTGCGACTTGGCTGCGGGAGTGTCGATATGTCCACGCTTCGCCGTACGGTTCCCTTCCTCGCCCGATCCAGCGCCGACCAGGCACGGCGCGTCCTCCTGGTCGACTCGGCCGAACTGCCGCTGGGCGCCGCCCGTGACGCGCGGTTGTCCGCGACCCTCCGCCGTCCCCTGTGCCTCGGTCCCGCTGAACGCGGAATGCCGGCCGACGATGTGGAACGTCTGGTGGAGGACCAGTACCGCACCGCCCTGGAATTCATCTACGGTCACCCCGTCTGGCGACGCATCCGCGAGGGTGAGACGGCGAGCGCGGTCCGTTCGTATCTGCTCGAGTCACGGCACTATCTGGCGGCGGCGCCTTTCCGGATGGCCAGCGGCATCACCGACGCGCTGCGACCGTCCGAACTCGTGCGCCTACAGGCCCACCACGTGGTCGAGGAGGCCGACCACGACACGTACTTCGAGAACGGACTCGCCGCGCTGGACGTCCCCCGGGAACTCATTCGCCAGGCCCGCCCTTCTCCGGTCACGGTCGAGTGGATCCACCTGATGCGCACCGTCGCGGCCTACGGCCCGCTGGCCGCCGGCATCTGCTCCGGGCTGCTGGAGTACACGGCCGGCGACCAGAAGTCCGTCACCGGATGGCACACGATGCTGCACGAGCGCGGACTGCTGCCCAAGGAGGCGGTCGACGCCATCTTCGAGCACGTGGAGACCGACCTGGGGCTCGGGCACGGCAACAACTGGCGGGACGCCGTCCGGGCGGCGAAGGTGGTGCCCGCGGAGGAACTCGCCGACTGCCTCAACGCGGTCAGCCTGGTCGCGGAGATGATCGTGCGCTGGCTGGACACCTTCGAGGAGGGACTGGCCGCGGAGACGGTGGGCGCGGCCGGCGGCCTGACGCTCCAGGGGCCCGAGCCGGTGCTGGGCGGGGAGGTCGATGGCCTGCCGGTGTGGCCCGCCGAGGTCTACTCCTCCTACGCGCACGGTCCGAGCAGCGGCTCGCCGGGCGTGCGGCGGGTCCTCGCACTGTCCTACGCCTACTCCGGGCGCGCCGTGGAGAGTGCCGGCCCCACCGGGTCCAGCCCGGCGGCCGTCGCGCGGGACTTCGTCCGGCGAACCGCCCGGGACTGGGACGGCAGGGCGGACGAAGTCGGCTTGGAGAAGCTCGTCGAGAGCTGGATGACCGCCATCGACGGACACGCCCTGTGGCAGCGGCTCACGAAGGAGCCGACACTGCCCCTGGTGCACGGCTGGATGGTGGAGAACTACCACTACGTCGCCGGGATCTGGCAGCACACCGGCGGGGCCGTGGCGTGCTGCCCGGACCCGGTGATCCGGGGAGAACTCGTCAAGCACCTGATCGAGGAGTTCAACCACGGGAAGATGTTCCTGCGCGGCATCGGGCAGGCCCGCGGGGACCAGGACCACGGGTTGACCCCGGACCGGATGCGACCGCTGCCCACCACGGTCGCCTTCGTCGGCACGCTGCGCGAGCTGGCCCAGCGCGACTGGAAGGCGTACGTCCTGGCGCTGGCCTTCCTCCAACTGACCCTCTCCGCGGCGGGGAACACCGTGCACTCGCGGCACGAGCAGTTCTACCAGACCCTGTTCCGCGAGCTTCCCGACAGCGAGCGGCTGGTGTCCGCGATGCGCCGGCACGACGCCGAGGACACCCGCCTCGGCCACGGCGACGACACCCGCGAACTCCTGCGGTTGCTCGCCACGCGGCACGCGCCCACCCGCGAGTCGGTGGCCGCGGCGGCCCTGGTCCCCCAGCTCGCCTGGAGCTTCCTGGACGGGATCCTCCAGCACTACCGGCACGGTGAGGCCGCCACGCTGCAGCGGGCCGGATGGCATGTCGACGCCTGAGCGGGTCGCGGTGGATCCACCGGCCGCCGCTCCCGGAGCGGAACGCTCCCCGTTCGCGGTGGGCCAGGTGCTGCCACTGGAACTCGGCCCTCCGGTGGGGAGGCTGCGCGGACTCGCGGACCTCCTGGAGGGCGGCATCCCGGCCGAGCTCGCCACACGGCTGCGGGACCCGCGCGTGGCGCGGGCGGAGTGGCCGCGGATCCTCACGCGCGAACTGGCCATGACGCTCGGCTGGGCCGCCCGCCGGGCCCGGTCCCGTGCCGGGGCCGCCCCGGCGCCGGCCCCGGCCTGGGACGGGCGCGGGCGGGCCCTGGTCCTGCTGCCCGCGCACGGGCTCGCCGTCCACGCGGTACGGCGGGCACTGCCGTTCGCGCTCTGCGGCACGCCCACCCGAGTGGTGGGACACGAGGGCGACCGGGGGCGGATCACCGGAATCCTGGCGGGGATCCGGGCACTGACCGGCCTGCGGTCCGAGGAGCTGGCGGTCTGTCCGGACAGCGCGCCGGAAGCGGTACGGCGGTCGGCCCCCGACGACCTGGTCGTGGTCACCGGAAACCCCCGGACGGCGGAGGCGGTGACGCGGGAGAGTCCCGCCCGGGTGCTCGGCGCCACCGGCGGGTGCACGGTGCTGGTCGGCACCGACCCCGAGCGGCTGCGGGTCACGGCGGCGCTGCTGCGGGAGCACGACCGGCCCGGCAGTTGTACGCGTCTGCACGGCTGGCGGACGGTCTCCGGCGCGGCCTCGGACAGGTCCGCGAAAGACGGCTCCGCGCCACTGGGTGAGCTGCACCCCTCGGCGGTCTACCGGCTCGACGCCCCGCTGGACGCGCCGGTCGGGGAAGCGGACGGGTACGCCGTACTGCCCGTCGACGGGTCGGGAGCGGTGGGGACCCTGGTCGGTTTCGCCCGCGATCCGCGGCATCGCTGGCCCGGCGACTTCCTGATCTGACCGCGAACGGACCGGCCCCTGAAAGGTGACCATGTCGTCCTCCCCCTCGTCCTCGGCCGTCGCGTCGCCGGAGGCGGGCGCCCTGACCGATCGGGACGGCTCCTCCTCCCGTCCCGCCGCTCTCGCGCCGCACACGCCCGGGGCACGGCGCTCACCGACCGGAGCCCTGCTGAGCGGGCCCGGTGCCGCGACGTCCTCCCGGGCCGTGTACGGGGTGCTGCACCGCGACGGTCACGCGGTGGCGTCGCTGCCGGGGTTCGCGGCCCTGCCGCCGCGGGAGCGGAACGCCCCGGCGGTGGCCACCTCGGCGGCGCTCGGCGCCCCCGGCCCGGTCGGCGTCACGCACAGCCCGGCGGTGTGGGGCGTGCGGTCCCGCCCGGACCTGCCGGAGGCCCGGCGCCGCAACGACGTCTCCGTACCGGAGCGCGAGGCGTGCCCGCGCACGGACTCCACCTTCGCGCCCCGCCGACCACCACCGGGCGCCGCACGCCCGCGAGCACTTCGCCGTCCCGCGACGCCACCTGCCGCGCGTTCGACGACAGGACCCACTGCTCGGGTCCGGCGCGGGGGGCGGATCCGCGTCCTGGAACCGGACGACGACTCCTTCCCGCCGCGCGGACGCCCCCGCCCCCGGCCGGCCTACGGGCTCCGGTTCCCCGACGAGGCGCTGCGCGCCGTCCACGCGCAGACGGCGGTCCGCCTGGCCCCGGTGGCCGCCGCCCCGTCCCGTGCGAAGGAGGCGTTCCCATGGCGCTGACCGGAGGCTCCACCGACTCCGGTGCCTTCCGGCTGCTCTGGGCCGGCCAGACGGTCTCGGTGCTGGGCGACGGCGCCGCCCTGCTCGCCGTCCCGCTGCTCATGCTCCAGATCACCGGCAGTCCTCTGCTGGCGGCGCTCGCCGCCACTCCGCGGACCGTGGCGTACCTGCTGGTCGGGCTGCTGGCAGGACCGTTGGCCGACCGCTGGAACATGCGCCGGGTGCTCGTCTGGTGCGACGTCGCCCGGGCCGTGCTGTTCGCGCTCATGCCGCTGACCGTGCACGTCGCGGGGGGCGCGGTGCTGCTGTTGCTGCTGGCGTGCCTCGCGGCGGCGGTCGGGGTGCTGTTCGAGACGTCGATGACCAAGGCGGTGCAGTCACTGCTCCGCCCCGAAGCGCTGGTCACCGGTAACGCCCGGCTCGAGATGAGCAGTCAGCTGGGGGTGCTGCTCGGTCCCGCGATGATCGGCGGGTTCATGTCGTGGGTGGGCGTCGAGAAGGCGATCTGGCTCAACGCGGCGACCTTCGCGGCCTCCATCAGCACGCTCCTTCCGCTGCGGCAGCTCGCCGGGGCCGATGACGGCAGGCCGGCCGCGGCGGAGGCCGCCGGCCGCGGCACGACCCTGTGGCGCGACATGCGGGAGGGCATGAGCTACCTGCGTTCCCAGCCGCTCATCTCCCGGCTCGTCACGGTGCAGGCCGCGGTGAACTTCGTCATCGCCGCCGAGACGCTCGTCGTCTTCCACGCGACCACGGGGCTGCACGCCTCCGCGGCCTGGGCCGGTGCCATCGTGGGGGCGGCGGGCGTCGGCGGGGTCCTGGCCGCGGCCCTGGCGGACCGGCTGGCGCCCCGGACGAGTCCGGGCAAGCTCATCGGCTGGTCGGTCGTGGGGATCGGCTGCACCCTGCTCGGTTTCGCGCTGTCGGTGCACCCGGTGCTGCTGTTGGTGGCGAACCTGCTGCACGGCGCCCTGTCCATCTTCGCCTCGGTCCACATCAGGGCACTGCGTCAGAAGCTGGTGCCGCCCCACCTCCTGGGCCGGGTGACGGCCAACGCCCGTACCCTGGCCTTCGTCGCCAACCCGCTCGGCGCGGCGCTGTTCGGCGGCCTCACCGGCGTGGTCGGGGGCGACGCGCGCTTCAGCTTCGCCGTGGCTGCGCTGTTCAGCGTGGTGAGCGGGATGATCGCCTACCGCGGCCTGGTCGTGGGCGCCCCGGCGCACCCCGAGGAGGAGCCGGGGGCCTCAGGCCGCGCGACCACCCGGAGCCCGTAGGAGACTGGGTCACATGAAGACACCTCACGACCCCACCGTCCTCCCCGCCGGCCTGCCCGTTCCTCAGGACGACGGCGGGTGCGACCACCTGCCGGGACGGGCCGTGCCCGGAGTCCCGCTTCCCGGCACCCGCGGCGCGGCGCACGACGTGGCCGCCGAGTCGCTGGACCGCTGGATCGTCCTGTTCTGCTATCCGCGCACCGGCCGGCCCGGCGAGGAGCCTCCCGGGGGCGAGGCCGAGTGGAACGCCACACCGGGAGCCCGGGGCTGCACTCCGCAGTGCCTGACCTACGCCCGGACGTTCGCGGAGTTCGAGGCGCTGGACGCGACGGTGTACGGAGTCAGCACCCAGAGCACCGAGGAACAGCGGGAGGCCGCCGAGCGGCTCGGCCTGCCGTACGAACTGCTCAGCGACAGCGCGTTGCGGCTGGCCGGGGCCCTGCGGCTGCCCGTGTTCACGGTCGCGGGCAAGACCCTGCTGCGTCGGCAGACCCTGCTGCTCAAGGACGGTGTGGTGCGCGAAGTGCGCTACCCGGTCTTCCCCTCCGACCAGGACGCGCCGGGTGTGATCGCCTGGCTGCGCGGGCAGTCCGGCTGAACCCGCTCCGTGGGACGCCCGGTTCCGGCCGCCCGTGGTGAACGACGCGTTGCGCCTCCTTGATGGGGTCGGGGTCGTCGTTACAGTGAAGGGTCCGGCGGCGCGCTCCTACGGCTACGGGGGAGGTCGTTCCTTTGTCGACCGTGGACGAGCTCCCGGAACTGCGGATACTCGGCCCGCTGGACGTCCGCGTCCGCAGGCGCCAGGTGCAGATCACAGCGCCGCGGCTGCAGGCAGTACTGGGGACTCTGCTGCTCCACGCGGGTGAAGTCGTGCCGGTGGAGCACCTGGCGGAGACCGTCTGGGAGGACAACCTGCCCGCCGACCCCGTGAACCAGGTCGCGGTGTGCGTGTCGATGTTGCGCCGCAAACTGGAACGGGCCGGCGCCGGGCGGGAACTGCTCGTCACCCGGCCGCCCGGCTACCGCTTCGCAGCGGACCGGGTGCGGCTCGACACGATGACCGTCCGCCGCCTGCGCGCGGAGGCGCGGGAACGGGCGGACGCCGGTGACCTGACGCAGAGCCTGGCCCTGCTCCGGTCGGCGCTCGTCCAGTGGCGCGGTCCGGTGCTCTCCGGAGTGACCCGCCGCGCCTGGCGACCCGAGGTGCGCCGCTGGGAGGAAGAGAAGATCGCCGTCCGCGAGGGCTGCTCCGACCTCCAGCTCCGTCTCGGACTGTACGAGGAACTCATCGAGGAACTCTCGGTCTTCGTCCGGGAACACCCGCTGCTGGAGAGGCCCCGCCACCAGTTGATGACGGCCCTGTCCCACGTCGGACGCCGGGCCGACGCCCTGCGGCTCTACGAGGAGACGGTGGAACTGCTCGGGGACGAACACGCCGCGGCACCGGGGGAGGAACTGCGCCGACTCCACGCCCGCTTCCTGCGCGGCACGGAGGGGCCCCTGGCGCCGCGCCTGATCACCGCCCGGACCGGCCAGGAGCACCTGCCCGGCCCCTGTCAGCTCCCCGGTGACCTCGCCGACTTCGTCGGTCGGGAAGAGGAGATCAGGACGCTCCACCGGACGCTGGTGCCCCGCCCCGGCCCGGTGCCGGTCGCGGTGGTCGCGGGCATGGCCGGCACCGGGAAGACCGCGCTCGCCGTCCACGTGGCCCACCTGCTGCGGCCGGTGTTCGGCGCCGGTCAGCTCTACATCGACCTCCGCGGCACGGGCGAGCGGCCCGTGACACCGCAGGCCGCGCTCACCCGGTTCCTCCGTGAACTCGGGGTGCAGGGCCCGGCAGTACCCGACTCCCTGGACGAACGCGCGGAGTTGTTCCGCAGTCTGCTCGCCGACCGGCAGGTGCTCATCGTGCTGGACGACGCCGGGCACGTCGAGCAGGTCCTGCCGCTGCTGCCCGGCACGGGAAGTTGCGCCGTCCTGGTCACCAGCCGTTTTCGCCTCGCCACGCTGCCCGGCCTCCACGTGCCGGAACTGGGGGTGTTCGAGCGGGGGGAGGCACTCGCACTCCTCGGCCGGCTGGTGGGTGAACGGCGCGTGGCAGCGGAACCGGGCCCGGCCGGAGAACTCGTCGAGTACTGCGGCCGGCTGCCACTGGCCGTGCGCGTCCTCGGCGCGAAACTGGCCTCCAAACCGCACTGGGCGCTGCGCAAGGCCGCGTCCCGGCTGGCCGACGAGCGCCACCGCCTGGACGAACTGGCCCACGAGGGCCTTCAGGTGCGCTCCAGCCTCGCACCGTCCTACCGGGGACTCGGCCGGGCCGCACGCGTGCTCTTCCGGCGGCTGGCCCTGCTGCCCCCGTCGGAGTTCTCCGACTGGTTATGCGCGCCGCTCACCGACCTGCCGCCCCGTGCCGCCGAGGAGGCGCTGGAGGAACTCCTGGAGGCCCGGCTGGTGGAGACGACCGGCCTGGACGAGGCGGGCCAGCCCCGCTACCGCATGCACGAACTCGTCCGGCTGTACGGGCGGGAACTGCTGGAGAGGGCCGAACCGCGGGCGGATCGCACCGCGGCCCTGTCCCGGACGGCGAGGGCCGCGCTCGCCCTGGTCGCCCTGGCGCACCGTGCCCTGCGCGGGGCGGACTCCTCCGCGGCGCACGGCCCCGACCGGCCCGCCGGGGTGCCGGAAGGGGCGGAGGCGGATCCGTTGCGGTGGTACCAGGCGAACCGGTCCACCGTCGGCGCGCTGTGCCGGCAGGCCGCCGAGCACGGCCTGGGCGACCTCGCCGGGGAGCTCGCGGCCACGGCCTGCGGCCTGCCCGGTGACCGTTTCCCCTGCGACGA
>NZ_JAWCTQ010000044.1:0-64659 GCF_032423885.1 Streptomyces tamarix
CTCGGAGCCGACAGCACGGCCATCCTGATCGAGTTCCTGGACCACCCCGAGCGGTACGGACTGGCCCCCGACCTCTCCGACCTGATCGTGGTCCACGCGGTCACCGGCGACGAATGGCCGGACACCCTGGACTACGTCGACCGGCTGGTACTTCCGCGCCTGCGCCGGGCCGGGGTCCGGCTGGTGCAGATCGCCCGCGCCGGCCGCCAGGACGCGGACGGCGTGGTCGTCCTGGACGACAGCCGCTCTCCCCGGCGGATCTTCGCACGGGGGCCGTGGCGCCTGAGCGACGAGCTCCGCGAGGCCGGAACCGTCCCCCAGATCGCCAATGGCCGTAGGACGTGCAGCATCCGTTTCAAGGGATGGGTGCTGGACCAGTGGACGGAGGCCGAGTTCGGCGGCGCGAGCTACCGCCGGGTGATCGGCTACCACTACGGCGAGCTGAAGCGCGCGGAGAAGGACAGCCGCATCCAGCGCGAGCACAACCGGGCCGCCGGCCGGACCATCTGCGAGCCGTTCTATCCCCTGATCCTGGCCCGTCAGGACCGGGCGGACGTCGAGCGGTTCGTCCTGGAACGGCTCGGAGAGCCGGTCAAGAAGTCGTACTGCTCACAGTGTTGCTTCAGCGGCGTGTGCGCGAGCAGGGAGGCCCACGAGGCGCGTCTGCGGGACCACCCGCACATCGCCGCGGACGTCCTGCGGATGGAGCACGTCGCGATGGCGCTCAACGAGCGCTCCAGCCTGTACGGGACGGACAGCCTGTACCGCAGGCTCACCGAGGACGGCCGCAACCACCCCGTGCTCAGCGCCTTCGAGGAGTTGTTGGACCAGGCCCCGTACGCGATCTACGAGGTGCGGAGGATCTACTACGCGGCGCGTACGCCGGACTGCCGCACCCATCACGGCCGGTCCTGCCGGTCACCGAAGTGGTGGTGCCGCCAGCCGCGGACCGAGCAGTGCCGGGCCGACCACCCCGCCGGGGACTTCGAGCCGTGGTGCCCCGGGCACCGTGAATGCCGGGGACCGGCGAAGAAGGGGCCCGCCTGGCGGTCGGTGCGGACGGTGTGGGAAGGCGACCGCCGCACCGCCGAGCAGCTGATCCGGCAGTTCGCCGCCCGCCACGGGCTCGCCCTGGAGCGCGGGGAGACGTCCGGCATCCAGCGGGCCCACTACCTCACCGCCGACGGCGGGTTCCCGGCGGCCGCCGCCTTCGCCGTCGCGGCGCCGGCCGGAGTCCGCGACAAGCAGCGGAAGCACTTCGAGGCGGCGTGGACCCGGCACACCGGGGACGTCGGCACCCGCTGGAACCCGCTCCGGCCGCTGCCCGCGCCCGAACCCCCACGCCCCACGGGCGGAAAGCCGCTGATCCGCCGGGCCAAGACCGTCGGCGGCGTGACCCTCATCGCCTGAACCACCCCGCGGGCTCCGGAACCGCCGGAGCCCGCCCAACACCGAGGAGAGCAAGATGAGTTACACCGATCCGGTCGCTTTCGCCGCGACCCGGCACCGCATCGTGATCAACCTGTCCGGCGGGAAGGACGGCGTGATCGCGGGCGCCAGGGCGATGGACGCCGCCCGCCGGGCCGGGGTCGCCGACCGCGTCTGGACCGCCCACGCCAGCCTGGGCCCGATGGAGTGGCCCGCCGTCACCGTGGACGGGGTGCGGTGGCCCAGCGCGAGCGAGCTCGCAGCCCAGCACAGCCAGATTCTCGGCGTCCCGCCGGAGCGGCACATCGAGGTCCGCCGCACCCGGCAGGTCGACGGCCGCACGGTCCCCTTCGATCTGCTCACGTTCATCGCCGAGCGGGGGGATTGGCCCTGGCTGGGTCAGGCCCGCACCTGCACCGGACCGTGGAAGACGAAGATGGTGTTCGGCGCCTTCACTGAGCAGGTCCGCGCCCTGCGCAAGGAGGTCCAAGGGCCGCTGATGTTCGCCAACGTCCTCGGCCTCAGGGCGGAGGAGAGTCGCGACCGACGCAACCGGCAGGTGTGGCGCCGCACGACCGACAACAGCCACCGGGTGGTGGACGAGTGGCTGCCCGCCCACCAGGTGAGCACCGCCGACGTGTGGGCGTGGACCCTCGCGGAAGAGGTGCCGTACCACTGGTGCTACGACTCCCACCCCGGCGCCGGGGACCGCCGGGGGTCCAGCCGCTGTTCCTGCTCGACCTGCACGCTGGCCAGCCACCGCGATCTGCTGCTGGGCGTCGCCCGCCGGCCCCGGCTTGCCGAACTGTGCGCACTGGTCGAGCGCGTCCGCCAGGTCCCCTTCAACCCCAACATCACGATGGCCGAGCTGATCGAGCAGTCCCGCCGCCCGGACGCCCCCGACCCGGGCGTCCGCGTCGAGGAGAACGCCGACTTCGAGCGCATGGAACGGGACGTGCACGCCGCCCTCCGGCGGCCGCCGACGTACGAGTCCAAGGCCCGCACCGGGTCCGCCCCGCTGCTGCACGCCACCGGCGGATGCGGCACCTGCACCCTGACGATGTAGCCGCGGAACAGGGGGAACGGCGTTGACCCCGTTCAGCACATAAGGCAGAATTAGCAACGCTCGAAGGTGTGGCAGTTCCTTCGGCAGTCCCGAACCTTCAACGTCCAGGAGTCGCGATGAGCCCCACCGCGCTTGCCGTGCTCTCCCCGGGGACGGGCCGAACCGGTCCACCGACACTGACCCATTCCGTCGGCCCGGCCGTCTCCCACGGCCGGGCCGTGTCGCCCCCTACGGAGAACTCATGACCAGCACATCCCTGACCTTCCCCGTCCGAAACGATCAGCTCCCAGCCCTGCGCGAGGCGATCGAGCAGGCGGACCGGCAGACCCGGGCCCACGGACTGACCGGATGCCACCTCAGCCGCGGACCCGTCGAGCCCATGCCGTGGCCCGACGTCAACGGCGTCCCCATCGGCGCCGTGGCCGTCCAGGACGTCACCGTGACGTTCCCCCTCCTGCAGTTCGAGGGCTGGACCGTCATCGCCCAGGTCGAGCACGACGGAACGGCGGGCAACACCGTGACCGCGCTACCGCCGTTCGAGGACGAGGCCGCCGACCGCATCGCGCACTGCGACGCCTGCGGGGAACGCGGGGCCCTGACCAGCTACCTCCTGCGGCACGAGGACGGAAGCACGATGCAGCTGGGCACGACGTGCGCGGGCCCGTACGCGAACCTGTCCGTCACCGTCCTGCGCGACCTGTGGGACCTGATCCGTTGCTGCCTGGCAGCCGAGCCGTACGAGCCCGGCGAAGTGCCGCCGGACCTGCGGCTCCACGTCGACCAGGTCCTGGAGTACGCCGTCGCCCTGACCATCCAGGCCGGGTACGTCAAGCGCGGCGGCGGCTGGACGACCGCCGAACAGGTTCGCGCCCTGCTGCTGGGCGGCGCCGGCCGGGAGGCCCTGGACCAGCTGCACGAACACCTCCGGGCCGCCGGGAACGTCGAGGCCACGGCCGCCGCGGTCCGGGACTGGTGCCTGCACGGTGACGCGGCCGCGAGCGACTACCGCCGCAAACTGGCCCGCGCGGTCGCACAGGACCTGGCGCCGGCGGACATCGGTCTGGTGGTGTCCGCAGTCCCGATGTACCTGCGCGAGGCCCAGCGGCGGCTGACCACGGAGGACCGCGAGTCGATCACGGCCACGGTCACCGAGGTCAGCCCGCTCACGAGCCAGTGGGGCGAGCGCCGCCGCGTCCGCTTCACCGACGGCGCCGGACGCCGGTACGCGTGGGACTCGATGACCCAGCCGTTCCCCGAAGAGGGGCAACGGCTCCGTGTCACCGGCCGGGTCGTGCGCAACGCGGTCCGCGAGGGCATGGTCGAGACGTACCTGACCCGGTGCCGTGTCGCGCCGGCCTGAGCACTGCCCGGCGGCGTCCGCCACGGCTCCGCCCGGTGGGCGGGGGCTCCCCTCGGTCGGTCGGGCAGGCTCGCCCGTACCCGGGTTCCGGTGGGGGTGCCAGGCTCGCTCGCGCGACCGCGAAGCGGCTCGGCCTGGCGGCCCCGCCGGGTTCCGGGTAGCCCTCCGGGTGACCGACCGGCCGAGGGGAGCCCCCGGCCACCCCTCCACCCCAGCCACCCACGGCCCGCACGCGGCGACGGAGCCCCCGCCCCCTTGGGAGTAAGGGCCCCCGCCGGAGGCGGTCCTGTAGGTATGAAGAGAAGTCGAATGAACGTCGACTCAACCGTCTCGGCAAGGCCATGAGCTGGGAGTTTGTGGCTTGTAGCCCTCAATCCGAGCGGGCATAATTAGGGATTCCGGCAGGCTAAGAGTAGTTTGCCGGTGCAGTGCGGTCGTTCGATCGGACCGGGTCCGCCGAACGACTGGACACGCAGTAACCGAGTAAGGCACGATTAGTGAAGCCGAGAGGTTCGATGCTCGGTTCTTCCGCGGAGACGCGGGAGGAAGTGGGGCGGACGGTCAGCCCAATGGCAGTAGTGCTGACCGTCCTGAAGCCCCCTGGCCCCAGGCCCTTCAACAAAGCCCATATACCAGGAAGGCATCTACGCATGATGGTAAACGACGCGGAGCTGAACACGGCCCCCGCGCTTGACGACCTGATCACCCTGCACGCCGGGAACACGGCCGGTGCCGACCACGGTCTGCTCTACCGCATCGAGGACGGCCCCCTCCCCCGTGACGGCGGCTGGTTCATCCAACTCGCGGACGAGACCGCCCACGGCGCCCAGGACTGGGCGGCGACCATCCAGAGCCAGGACATCGACACGATCACCAGGCCGATCGAGTCCGGTGTCATGAACTGGAAGCACGAGGTCGACCAGGACCAGGACGCCGAGGGCGCGGACGAGGAGCCGGAGGTCGAGCACGGCCTGACGGAATCCGGCGTGGTACTTCTGCCCCGCGCCGCCGGCCACGACCAGCACCACCGCGACCAGGGGGCGGGCAATGACGACTGAAGCCCCGTCGCGAGACGGAAACACAACGGAGGACTCCCTCATGGCCATCTTGAACGGGCGCCGGGTATCGACCCGCAGGGAGCTCGCGGACAAGCACGACCTGAGCCTCACGTACCTGGAGAAGCTGTACCGGGAGCGGGAGACGAACGGGCACCCCGAGCCGGTCCCGGACGCCGCCGGCCGGGAACTGGCCTGGTACGACGCCGACTGGCGCCGCTGGTACAAGGACCTCACCGGCACCGCGGGGCTGGAGAGCCGCGCGGAACTGCAGGAACGCACGGGCCTGGGCCGCAGCACGCTCGAACTGTTCTACCGCGAACGGGAGACCAACGGCCATCCCGAGCCGGAGAAGACGGTCGGGAACACCATGTACTGGAACTCCAAGGCATGGGACCGCTGGTACAAGGGCTACCAGGCCGCACAGGAGTGGCGGACGGAGATCGACCGCAGCGGCAACGCCGAGGACGAGATCACGCTCTCGCAGGCCGCGCGGGTGCTGAAGATGGAGCCCACGAGCATCACGAAGTACCCCACCCGGAAGCCGAAGCACTGGCCCGACCCCATCAGGGAGGAGAAGACCGACAGCGGCCGCGTGAAGCGCTACTACCGCCGCGGGGACATCTGGCAGTACGGGGAGCTCCGCGAGCGGAGTGGTGGCGGTCGCCCTGCTGGCACAGCCGGGACTACGCGCCGTTACCCCTACGACGGGGACGAGCGGCTGGAGAAGGCCAGGAAGGCGTTGAAGGCGAACCCCAACATGCCCGTCGCCACGCTCGCCGGCGAGCTCGCCCGCGAGCACGGTGGAGCTGCCGGGACCTGGTCGCACATTGTCAGCAGCGCACGGCAGAACCCGGAGGACTGACCAGATGACCACCAGCGTCACCATCGCCTCCGATGTCATCGACCAAGTGGGCCTGGACCAGGCCGCGCAGTTCCAGAGCCGTGTCACGGTGTTCGAGTGCGTGGAGTGCAGCACTGCAGGCGACGCGAGGACGGAGCCGGCCGTGGTCGTGCTGCGTCGCAGTCCCGGCCTGTCCCATCTGGGGGTCGCGCACCATCGCTGTGCGAACTCGCAGGTGCGGGACTACGGTCCGGGAGACCTGGCCCTCACCGGAGAGACCGACTTGGTCCCTCGCGCCATCGGCCTGCCCACCGTGGATGGCACCAAGCCCGCTCTGCTGCTTGCCTTCGAGGAGCAGGTGGCGCTCATCGAGGGCGGGCACACCTACGACCCCGTAGTGAGGCAACTGGTCTCGGAAGGTCTGCACGCGTTGCCGGGATTGGGTAAGGCCGCCCCGGACAGTCCTGGCTGGCGCATCGCCCTCGGCGCGGAAGGTCGCGTTAGGGTGCAGTCGGATGTGCGGGTGCACCTCCGGGGGCACGTTGTGGTGCCGTCACCCTGGTTGCGCCTGGCTTCCCCTGCACGAGCTGTGACACTACTGTTCGGCAGTCTGTCCCATGCGGACATCTATGCTGACCAGCCGCCCTTTCGGGCCTACGCTGCTGCTCTGCGAGCAGGGCGGATGGTCGGAGGGACTGTCAGGTTGGAGACAGTCGTGAGTGCGTTCTGATCTTGCTTTAAGTGAACGAGGGGCGGGCCGCGTCATTTGACGCGGCCCGCCCCTCGTTCTATCGAGACGTGTCTGACTTGCCGCGGGCTGATATGGGGCCACCAGCCCGCGTCAGGCCGGTACGGTCGCATCGACAACGCTCTAGGTACCGTTCGAGCACTGTCCCCGAAAACGCGAACGCCGGGAGAGCCCCCGGCGTACGCAGTCGGACCCCACCCGTAGAAGGAGAGAGAACCGTGAAGTACCACCATAACCAGCCCGAGGGAACGCAGCGATGACGTCAGACGCGTTGGTGGAAGCCAGCATCGAGACCGTCGGCCACCAGGTCACTCCGTTTCCCGTGCAAGAGCCAGAGACGAAGTGCGTCGTGGGCTGGAAGGGCGGGATCGGCAAGACGACCCTCGCTCAGGAGCTGGCCTACCTGGACGACGGGGTGGGCGGCGACATGGACTGGTCGAAGGGAGGTCTGTCCAAGGGATGGGGCTACAACGAAGAGACGCGAACCGGCGCCCCGCTGATCGAAGCCTTCGAGAACGACCGGACGCCGAAGCCGCTGCGAGGCGGCCCGCGGAAGCCGGACCTGATCCCCGGGCACAGCACGTTCGGTGAGTTCCAGCCTTCGCCCGAGGTGGTGAAGAGGTCCCTCATCCGCTGGTCGGAAGAGCTGAAGAGGAAGATCACCTGGGATACCCATCCCGACGCCTGTCCTTCCACCCACGGCGCCCTGGCAGCTTCCCGTGTGGCGGTAGTGCCTGTGATCCTGCAGACGCGAGAGATGGCGTCGTTGGAGCACCTGCTTCAGGACATCAGCGACTATCCGCTTCTCCTGATCCCCTACATGGTGCCCAAGTCCGTCCCGACCTGGCACAAAGACGAGCTGAAGCGGCTGGCGAAGAAGTTCCAGGTCCCTGTCGGCCCCATCGTCTCCGAGTACAAGTGGGTCGGTGTGCGCCGCAAGCGGGTGGCTATCTGCTCTGAGCCCGTCTTCAAGAAGGAAGAACTCTTCGTTGAGCAGATGAAGCGGGTTCACCAGGCGGTGGTTCGGTATGGCAACTGAGGAGGAGCAGGCAGTGGAAGAAGGACAGGGCGCGGACGAGCTGAACGGTCTGGACGAGCTCGACCAGAAGCAGAGGGGTCGCAGCCGGACGCGTCCGCCGGCCCCCGCTCACAAGAAGGCCCCCGCAGCTCCCCAGGGCGAGAAGCGGGGGGAAGCGCAGGATGAGAAGCGCGCTCCCGCCGCTACCAGCTCTGCTGGAAGGGGTGTGGCCACCGTCCCGGCAGCCGCACCGCCAGCGCCTGGCTACGTCCCTTCACAGGTCTCCGTCAACGGCAGTCAGGGGTGGGAGGCGGGGCCGGGGCGTCCTGAGAACCTTCCCACGGCAGTCGAGGTACTGAACCAGCGCTCTGTCAGGCGCGAATCTCTGGATGCATCTGTTGCAGCCGATCTCCGCCTGAAGAAGCGCCTGAAGCGATTCGCGCTGGACAACGACGTGGACCACCTCCCCATGGGCGACATCGTCACCGTCGCCCTGGATGACTGGCTCACTTCCCGGGGTTTCTGACCTCCGCACCTCCCTCCCGCCAACCAGGCGGGAGGGAGGAAGCGCGGGTGACTATTTCAATAGTCACCTATGCTGATAGGTAGTCGCCTATTGATCCGCCAGGAGGTTCGGTTTTGAGTGCCAAGGAACGCCAGATCGCTTCTCTGCGTGCCATTGCGGACGAGCTGGAGGCCGAAGCTGCCGGTGAGGTACCGAGCGATCCGTATGAGCCGCATCCCGACACGCTTCGGATCATCGAGTCCAGGGGGACGAAGAGGGGGCAGTTCAACTACTCGGTACCGCAGGAACTGGACCTTCAGCGCCGCATCCGTCGATACCACGTAGAGCACGGCACTCAGCATGGGGACGTCGTGGCTCTGGCTCTCGATAGCTGGCTCAGGGCCCAAGGCTTCCCCCCTCCCCCGTCTTCCGCCTCTCCGACCCGGGAGGGTGAGAGGTGACGAAGAGGTCTCCTGTGGAATTCGCGCAGAGATCTTGACAGCCAAGGAAAGTTAAGGCATAATTAGGGATAGCGCAAGAGGTCCATGCGCGTCCGATACGCACGAAACCCCGGGTGCCACTGCTTGGAGGGCAGGCATCCCGGGGTCTCACACCAGAGACGAGGCTCCGATGTCGTACTTCAGTATCACCCCAGAATGGGGTGGACGCGCACCTTCCGGTGCTCTGCTGCCGGGGGTGGGGGCGTGAACGTGCTTCCCCGTATCCATGCCGTGGCGGAGTCCCTGGGGGTGCCTCCGTGGACGGTTGCTCTCGGCGGAGTGCTCGCGGGCGTGGCGAGTCTGGCCCTGCTGATCCTGGTCGTGCGCCTGGCCGGCCGGGCGGTGACGCGGGCGGTCGAGAAGGCTCGCCGAGACGACGACAGTGAGGCCCGCGCCCGGGTCATGGCCATGATTGACGACCGCTGGCGGACCATCGTCGGCATCTGCGGCATGTCCGTTTCCATGTACGGCCTGTACGGGTTCGCGGAGGACACCGCGGGGCTGCCGTTGCTGCTGCGGATCTTCTTCATCGCGATCTTCGACGGCGCGGAGATCGGCCTCATGCTGGGGCTGGCGCGGTCCCTGGCTGCCCAGGAGGTGCCGCGGTGGACCGAGGGCATGATCCGGTCCCGCCGGATGGCGTGGGGCCTGGTGGCCCTCTCGGCGGCGGCGAACTGGGTGCACGCGCCGGAGGGCGGCGGTCTGTGGGCGAAGGTGGCCCTGGCCGGTGTGCCGGTGGTGTCGGTCAAGCTGCTGGAACACGGCCTTGACCTGCGGATCGCGGAGCTGGCGAGGGTCGAGGAGGAGGACGGCGTCCGGCCGGGCCCGCTTCGCCTGTTCGTCCTGCTGTGGCGCCGGATCTGGATCGCGGCGTTCGCATGGTTGGGCCTGGACACGACGTCCACGACCAGCGAGACCTCCCGCCGGCTGCTGGCCCAGCGTGCCGCTCGCGCGGTCATCGTGCTGGCCCGTGCCCAGAAGCGTGCCGACCGTACGTTCCGATTCGGTTGGCGGAAGTCGCTGGCGGACCGGGCGGTGGACCGGCGGACCGAGGACGCGGCGGTCGCACTGGACCGCGCGGACGCGCCGGTCAACGTGGACCAGGCTCTTGCCGTGGTCCGGCGGACCATGGGTCACATGCAGGCCGGGCGGCTGGGACGGCTCGATTACGCGGATGTCGACGCCGTGGTGAACACAGTGGTCTCGCTGCCCGCGTTGCAGCAGAAGGTCACGCAGAAGCTGGAGGAACAGAAGGCCGAGGTTCAGGACGAGCTGCGTGCAGCGGAGCGGGCCGCGAAGCAGGAGCGGGACGAGGCGTTGGCTGCGCTGGAGGCGGAGCGGGAGGAGCGCGCCCGGCTCCAGGCGGAGCGGGAGCAGGAGCGCGAGCGCTTCGAGGAACTGGCCGGGCAGCTTCGCGAGCAGGCCGAGCAGCTTCGCACCGAAGCAGAACAGGCGAAGCGGGAAGCGGCCGAGCAGGTTCAGCTTGTCCGTGAAGCCGTCGAGCAGAGTGCGGCGCGTGAAGCGGAGGACCGCCGAGCGGAGCGGGAGACCACCGAGCAGCGGGCCGAGCGGGAAGCGAAGCGGTGGCACGAGCAGATCGAGCAGCTTCGTGACGAGGCGAAGCGGCAGCTTCGGGAGCAGGCGGAGCGGTTCGAGCAGCAGGGCGCCGAGCAGGTCCGCGCGGAGCGGGACCGGTGGAACAGGGAGCTGGAGCAGCTTCGTGGGGAGGCGGAGCGGCAGCTTCGCGAGCAGGCCGAGCAGCTTCGCACCGAAGCAGAGCGGGCGAAGCGGGAAGCGACCGAGCGGGTCGAGCGCGAAGCGGCCGAGCAGCTGGCGGCGGAGCGGGCCGAGGCGGAGCGCAAGATCGAAGCGAAGCAGGCCGAGGCGGAGCGCGAGATCGAAGCGGCGCGTACCGAGGCGGAGCGCAAGATCGCCGCTTCGCAGGAGCAGGCGGAGCAGCTTCAGGCTCAGCTCGATGCGAAGCAGGCAGAACCGGAGCAGACCGCGCCGGCCGGGACGGCGGAGCAGCCGAGGACTCCGAAGCCGAGGGAGGCGTCGAAGCCGTCGGCGCCGCTGGCCAAGGGCTCGCTGAAGCAGCGCTTCATCCAGCGGGTGCACGAGCTGTGCGAGCAGGGCGAACCCCGTCTGCTCGGTCCGGCGGTGACCCCCCGGACCCGTACCGATGTCGCGTACCAGGTGCAGGCTGAACTGGGGCTGACGTCGCAGGGGACGGCCCGCACCTACATGCAGGAAGCGATGGAGCGCTGGGAGGCCGCCCAGCAGGCCGCGGCGGAGAAGAAGGCGCCCGCCAAGGCCGCCAAGGACAAGGGCAAGGGCAAGCTGCTGGACACCTTCGGGCGCCCGATCGCGGACCTGGACGCGCTCGACCCGAAGGGGGCCCTGGCGCGGATCTGATCAAGACGCAAACGGGGGCTGGCCGGACCTGGAAGGGTCCGGCCAGCCCCCGTTCTGCTGCCCACCGATGTCCTCAGTGCGGCACCGCAGAGGGGCCCTGGGGGCCGTTCTGCGGCCCTGCTGGCACCCGTCGGGCCGGGGAGGTCGAGAGCGTCCGGGACGGCGTCCAGCGGCCGCGAGGCCGGGCCCGAGTCGAGGGTCGAGGGCGCCGGTAGGCGCGGTAGGTAGGCGGTAGGTAGTTGCCGGTAGGTGGCCTCTGACCTGCGCATCTACCGGGCTACCGAGTGATGGGACGCGCCGGCCCGACCGGTCGGGGAGCGGGGCGTCAGGTGGTGGTGGTCCACCGGTAGGAGAGCGACCACAGGTGTGCGGGGAGCACGCTGACCGTGACCGCCACGGTCCGGTCGACGGTGGCGGCGGTGCGGGTCAGTTGGATGACCCTGTTGTCCGCGTCGATCTCCAGCGCGGTCGCTTCGTGCTCATGCGGCGGGCGGACGTCGACGGTTTCGGAGAAGTCCGTGGGCCGGTGCCCGAGCTCGATGAGAAGGCCTTCTACGCCTCGGGGGCCGAGGTCTGGGCGCTCCAGGTCGGTGTGCCGCGCGATGTCGAGCGGCAGGTACGTGAAGACGAGCTGGACGGGGGTGCCGGGGTCGGCGGGCGCGGAGCCGGCCGCCACGGCGAACGTCCGCGTCTCGCGGACGAGGACCTGCCCCTGGCGCTTCAGGCCGAGCGGAGCGGCCAGGTCCTGCGGTGCCCGCTCCGTGCGGACGTCGGGGAAGTGGCGGGCGACGAGTCCGAGGGCACGCAGCTCCGCTTCGAGCGCGTCGTCCGGGCCCGCTGCTTCGCCGTCGGAGACGGAGCGGAGCAGGCCGTCCGTCCGCCGGGTAATCCGCTGCAGGAGACGGGAGACGTAGGCCCCCGACCCCTTGCGCGTGGTCACCAGGCCCTCGGCGGCGGCGACCCGGACGGCCCTCTCTACAGCGGAGCGGGTGCACCCCAGGTGCTCGGCCAGTTCGGCGGCGGCGGGCAGCCGGGAGCCGGGTTCGTACGTGCCGCCCGTCACGGCCTCCCGCAGTCGCTGAGCGACGCTGCGGAACTCCGGGGTGGCGGACGGGTGCTGTGTCATGAGCTGAGGGTAAGGCTCCGCAGCAGATCACTCAATCTCCCGAGGAGATTTTGAAATCTCCCGTGGAACTTGATTGACCTCCCGTGGAGGTTGGCGTTTACTGGAGATGCCGCAGGACGCCAACGGGCTTGCTGCGGAGTCGCCTTACGCGACAACGGCCCCGCCGGTGCTGAGCACCAACGAGGCCGGATGCACCTCGGAGCGACCCCCCTACCGCCAAGCAGATGGGCCGCCCCGAGTCCCTATCCCAACGCATGGAACAGGACTCACATCATGGCAGAGCGGAAGACCAGCACGCCTTCGAACGGCTACCTGCGGACGGGCCAGCCGGGCATCCCGGTGCCGGGCGCCGGCCGGACCGACGGCCGCCTCCGCCAGGGCGACCCGATGATCCCGCAGAAGCGCCGTCCCTGACCGCTGAGCGTCACTCGCGTGCCTGGCGCTGAACAGCACCACGGCACGAGCAGGGCCCTCACCCGCAGCGCCACCGGCCGCGACCCTTCGTCGCGGCCGGGGCGCCGCCCCCTCTCCGAAGGACAGCCGTGTTTGACCTTGCGCTCGGCGCCGCCGTGGTCGCGCTCGCCGCGACTCACCTGTACCGGCCGAAGAGCAGGAAGGTCCGAATCGCCAAGGACGCCGTGACGGTCAGCACCGTCGTGGCGGTCCTCGCCGTTTGGAGCCAACTGTGACGCTGCTTCACCACCACCGTGGACGCGCCGAGCGCGCCCGGCGCGCGACCCCGCCCGGCCACGTCTTGACCCGCACGTACTACCCGTCCACGCGGTCCTGGACGCCGCACGCGGATGCCCGTGCTCTCGACCTCCCCGCTGGCTTCGTCCGGCACCCGCCGACGGCGACGAACAGCCCGGCCCTGCCCGGGGCTGACGAACTCCGCATCCGGCAGCTGATGACCGACGCCATCCGGAAGTGGGGGTGGCTGGCCCGATGACGACGAACACCGACTCGGAGACGCAGGTGTCCGAGACAGGTGTCCGCGACGTGAGCGACTTCCTCGCGGACCTGGACGACGTGCTGGCGACGTCGACCGCGCCGACGATCCCGGCACCGGCCGTCGAGCCGGACCCGGAGCCTGACGCTGCGGCGACGATGCCCGACGTCGACCTGGGCCTGGACGTGGTCGGCCCGGACGCCGACGCCGACACGGAGCCGGTCGCCGCCGACGCGCCCGCACCGGCCCCGGTCGAGGCACCGGCCCCGGCCGCCCGGGCGCCCGCCCCGGCGAAGGACTGGTGGAACGACGTCTACAAGGACGACGCCGCGGACCAGGACACCTTCACCGGAAACGCCCCCGCTCCGGCGGTCGCGCCGCCCCCGCCGAAGCACGCTCCCGCCGCTGCCCCGGCCCAGCCGGTAGCCGAAGGGGACGACGCCGACGACGAGGACGGCGACGACCAGGACGAGGCGCCCGAGCCGAAGAAGACCCGGACCGGGCGGAAGAAGGAGCAGGACGCCGAGGACGCCGAGGGCGACGAGGCGGGCACCGACGAGGCCCCGGAACCCGCGACGACGGGCGGCCGGATCGTGGCCGCAGTCAAGAAGGCCGGTCCGGTCGTCGCTGGCACCGCGAACGGCGGCGGCCTGATCAACAACCCCCGGGGCCGTCAGGTCGTCTTCGCCGGCACCGCGTACGCCGTGGGCTGGGGTCTGCACCTGGACGACTGGGTCACGGGTCTGCTGGCTCAGGCCGACCAGTACGCCACGCCTGTGGCCGGTTGTGCCCTCGGCCTGGGGGTCTTGGGCCTGGCCACGCGGTCGAGGTTGGGCGGCGTCGTCTTCGTGTCTTCGTTGGGCCTGATCACGGTGCTGCAGATGGCGCGGCCCGCCTGGGTCGTCGGCGGCGGCATCTCGCTGGGGCTCCAGATCGCTTACCGCATGGTCCGTGGCTGGGTCGGCCCTTACGGCGAGCGGTGGCCCTGGAAGGGCGTCGTCTGGGCAGCCCACATCCCCGCCGCGACGGCCACCGTCGCATCCATCTTGTACGGCACGAACTAACTGAGAAGGCAGATCACAGACATGGGCCAGATTTTTGGAGCGATCGGTTTCACCGGCGGCGCCGTCGTGATGACCGCGTTCCTGATCCTCGGCGCGCGGGGCCAGTGGAAGATCAAGTTGTCCCACGAGGGCGTGATCGTGGCCGCGTTCATCACCGGCCAGCTCTATGCCCAGGGCGGGGAGACCTTCAGCTTCGTCGCAGACATGAGCGGCGGCCTGTCCCAGGCGATCCAGAGCAGCTTCGGGTCCGCAGGCAACTTCGGTGCCGGTGCGGTCGCCCTCCTGATGTGCCTCCTCATCTACGGCCTGAAGCCGTCGAAGTTCCGCAACGGTCTGTTCGCCCTGATGCTGCCGAGCATGTTCACGGCGGCCGGTGGCATCTTCGCCACGCTCACGCACCTGATCAGCAACCTGACCGGAACGGTGGTCGCCTGATGGCTGTGGACCTGGTCAAGTCCGACCCGGGCGACGAGGACAAGGGCGTGGCGGATGACGTCGAGCTGGTAGACGACGAGGGCGTGACGGCGGAGCAGCCGTCACGCCCTCGGGCGTGGTGGGGCCAGATCATCGAGTCCCTGGAGAGCCAGGCGGACGCCCCCCGGGTGCGCGGGCGTGCCGTGACGCGTCCGGACCTGTCGGAGTATCACGCGTTCGACCGCGCCGGCCTGGTCACCGTACGGACGGGGTCGGCGATCATCCTCCGCGCGACCTGGACCCTGACACGCCGGGGATGGGTTCTGGTCATCGGCCGGGTGAGAAGGGGGAAGGGGGCGAAGTCGGCGCCGAAGGCGGCGACCGGTGGCGATGCCGAGCGTTCCGCGAAGCCGAAGCGGCGCGGCGGAAAGTCCCCGGCGAAGAAGTCGACGGGGGGCAAGAAGGCGCCCGCGAAGTCCGGGACCAGCACCGGTGACCTCCTTATCGGCGGTGCGGTACTCGTCGGAATGGGAGGCATGTTCCTGGTCAACACGGCGGTACCGGCCGTGGGGAAGCTGGCGGCGGCGGTAGGGAACTGGGTGGTCGACCACCCGGTGGACCTGCTGCGAGGAGCGGGCGGTTTCGTGATCATCTTCGTGGTGATCGCCTGGATCGTCGGAGCGGTCGCCGGGGCCCACGAAGATCACGAAAAGGAAGATCGCGAAGAGAGCCCGGACGGGGGAGTCGCGGAGATGGACCCCCGCGAAGATCACGAAGAGGATCAGGGGAGTGGGGAAGCGGAACCCGATCCGGCCGGTGGGGAAGTGGCGGAATCGTCCCCCGAAGAGGCCGCCGCAGCGGAGCGAATCAGGGTCTACGCGTGGGTGCGCGAGAGCATCCAAACCCGGGGGAATGGCACCGCCGTGCACCTTCGTGAACTGGCCCTGGGAAGACTCCCCGAGGGGGGTGACATGCGGTCCGAAATCGGCCGGGTGAGGGCCCTCCTGGCGGCCCACCAGATCCCCGTCCGGGACGGCGTGAAGGCCCCCGCATCGGACAAGGACGGGGCCACCCGTAACCGGCCCGGTGTGCACTCCGCGGACCTTCCCCAGGGCTTCACTCCCCTGCCGGCCCAGGGGTCGAACCTGGTCCGCCTACTACCGGTAGGTCAGCCCTCTGACCTGCAATAACTACCCGCCGCCTACTGCCCGCCTACCGAGTCGGTAGGCGGGCTACCTGCCGTCCCGCGCAGGTTCTAGGCTCGATTCCCGCATCAGCAGCCGCCCGCCCGTGGGCGGCCCGCGAGAGGAGAACGTCCCCGTGGCGTACTGGAAGTGCGGCGCCTGCCGCACCCGCTTCCCGATCGGTCCGGAGGGGGAGACGGCTGCACGCGAAGCCCACCGCCATCAGGCCCACTTCGGGGGCATCCCCGACGGCGAGGACGGACCCGAGCAGAGCGGCAGTCAGCAGATCACCGGCCGCCAGGTCCTGTACGGGCTGGTCGTGCTGGCTGTGCTCGCCGTCCTGGCCCGCTCGTGCGATTTCCCGCTCATGAGCTGATCGAGCCTGCCACGCAAACGGAATCGGCCCGACAGGCGAATGCCTGTCGGGCCGATTCCGGTCCGTGTGATCTTGCTGCGTCGGGCCTTACGTGTTCCGGTGCCTGATCTCACCGTCCACCACGGCCTGGACGAAGTCCCGCCAGGGGCCGTGGTCGAACTCGAATACGGGCCCGGATGGAGCCTTGGAGTCGCGCACCCACATCTTCCGGGCCGTCCCGTTGCCCATGCGAGCCGCTTCGACGCACTGACCCCCTTGGTCGTTGCTGTAGCTGGACGTGAACCACTGGGGGTTCTGGGCGTCGTCCCTGGTCATAGGAATCAGAACTCCTCGATCGCTTTCTTGATCATGCTCAAGGACTCCGTGTGCCCTGGAGCGAACGCTTGCAGGTCCGTGAACGTCTCCTCGTACCGGTCGACGTCGGCCCGCTTCCGAACGACCCAGGCGTCGGACAGGTTTTCCAGGTAGACAATCGGGGGGAAGGGGTCCTTCTCCCGGAACTGCAAGATGGTGAACGCTCCGTTCATGCCGGGGTGTGCTCCCGACTCGAACGGAACGACCTGCACACGGACGTTGGGGAGGGATGTCGCGAGTTCGGCGATGTGCCCCAGTTGCTCACGCATCACTTCGGCGCTGCCAACGCGACGTCGCAGCACCGATTCGTTGATGATGGCGATGAGCCTGAGCGGTGAGGTCTCCCGATGTAGGACCTCCTGCCGTGTCATGCGGACGGCTACGAGACGGTCGACATCGTCCTTGCCCAGTCCCTCGTGTGCTCGGCGGTGCAGAGCACGGACGTATGCCTCGGTCTGCAGCAGGCCGGGAACGTACTCCGACTCGTAGTTGTGGAGCGCAGACGCCGTGGCCTCCTGCCCGAGATACGCCTTGAAGCCGGGCGGGATGACCGGCGCGTACTCGCGCTCTTGCCACCAGTCCTTCTTCGTCTTGGTCACGGTCGCGTAGCCGATGAGCGTCGCCCGCTGTTCGGGCTCGGCCCCGTAGATGTCGCACAGGGCCATCACATCGGCCGGTTCCACGACGCCGTTCTCGCCGGCCTCCAGCCGGTTCACCTTCGAAGGGCTCACGACGAGACGCCGGGCCACTTCGGAGGCGGCGAGCCCGGAGGTCTCCCGCAAGCTGCGGAGTTCGACGGCGAGCTGAAGACGGCAGAGAGCCGGTGCTGCCGACCCCACATCCTCAATCATCCTGTGTCCCTTCGTCGTGCCAGGGCCAGTGTGTCGGTGCTTGTTCTGCCACGGCAAGGAATGTTCTGCGTCTTCGCGAGAGATTCTGCCACCCCATGAGCATCTGTCAGTTTCCCCCCTGTGTGCGTCAGTTCGAATGAGAACAAGTTCCGCAGAATTCTGCTGGAGATGTTCCCACGGTAGCGAATCTGCTGGCATCCTGTACCGAGTCAGCACACAGCGCGCCTGCTCGACAACTCCAAGTGATCTTGGGTGGGCCGCGTCGTCCCGACCAACCGGGAGGAACCCCGGATGCCCAGCGAAGTGGCCCCGCAGAGCGACGACCGAAGTCGTGGCGCGACAAGCGCCGAGGAAGGGCTCCGTCGGCGGTTTGAGATTTCCGACGTGAGTACGGCCGTCTTACACGTGCTCCAGGGCGCTTGCTGCCTGGGCTGTCAATCGCAGGGCGGGGAACTGCGTCCCGCCGGCCGCGCGTGCACGGTCAGCCCGAATGGCACCACGCTCTGGTGGGACGTTCGGGCCCACGACAAGTGCCTGAATGCTGCCGGGGGTGCGTCGTGACTGCGGTCCTCGCGGCCACCGACACCGGCTGGTTTCTCTCCGCACACCCCAGCCCCGACCAGTTGGCCGTCGAATGGGCCGAGCACCCGAAGTGGACCGGGCAGCTTCCGGCGGGCCGGGCATGGGACGCAGTGGCGATGCCATACACCGTCGGGCTCGACGTGCTCGGAGTGTGCCGGACGCTCAAGGGCTTCTGCCCCCCGGCGCTGGCAGACCGCTGGAACCGTCGCCTCTACGTCTTCATCGAGCCGGACCAGGGCGGAGTCTGGGCTGAAGACATCTGGACCCTCCCCCGTGAGTCCTGGCTGACCATCCCCCACCCGCAGTTCGGGCCGTACGACTGCCCGACCTGGTGGGTGCAACGGCCTCACTCGGCACATGAGTTGCTGGCCGCCGTCGAGCTGCGGACCGCCGTTCGGCTCGCAATGCCCGCCTACCGCCGTCGCGTCGCGTCGGTCCCCGCCGACGGAGGTGTGCTGTGACGCATGAGATGCCGAATCGTTCGGCGGAGACACCGGCACGCGACGTTGGGGCCGACGGTGCCACGCAGCCGAACGTCCAGCCCGAGCCGCACCAGTACGCCTTCGACGGCGACGACCAGGCCCCGGCCCGCGCCCGTCACCACGTCCGGGAGGCCCTGTGTTCCTGGCGGATGCCGGAGAACACCGTCGACACGGCCGTCCTGCTGGCGTCCGAGATCACGACCAACGCGGTGCGGCACACCACGTCATCCAGCATTCAGCTCGAACTGCTGCGGCGTGACGGCGAAGTCGAGGTGGCCGTTCGTGACAGCGGTCCCCGGCCCGCCAGACCGCTCCGCGCGATCTCGGAGGAGACCGCCGACCTGTGGGACGAGCACGGCCGCGGGCTCGACCTGGTGCGCCGGTTGTCCAGCCGGTGGGGCGCCACGGAAGCGGGGCCGGGGCTCAGGGTCTGGGCCGCGATCGAGGCGACGGGCGATGTCCGATGACCGAGTCTCCGGCCGGCCGCGCTCTCGCGGAGCGCGCACCGAACACCACAGCCACCGCGCCGGACTGGCGAGCACGCCGTCCGGCGCGGACCCCGGGCGCCTTAGCGGCGCCCCCCCGTGCCGCCCCTGGCAGGGCCAACCCCCCGTATCCCGCGCCGGGGGCGGCACGCCTACGCGATAGGGAGCTGCTGATGCAGTCGACGTACGCGGTTCACGCTCCCTCGGTCAGCGCCGAGAAGCTGGCTCGGATGGCAGCGGCCTTGCGGAGGATGCGCACGCTCCCCGAGATCCTGGACGACATCGGTGACGCGCTCGACCCACAGCCTCCCGAGGAGGACGAGGTCGAGGAGATTCACGGTCACCTGCGTGACGACCTGGAGCGACTGGCCGCCATCGCTATTGCGGCGGAGAGCAGGGACGCCGAGGTACTGCGGCTCGCAGAGCGGGCCGCCGGCCTTCAGGCCGTCGACCTGCCGGAGCACTTCCGGGACCGCGTTCTCCACCTGCGGCTGGTGGGCGCCGTCGCGAACGACCTCCTGGAACGGCTCACCGCCACGCGAGCGATCAAGCAGGTCGCGTGAACCAGAGCGTCCAGCGGACGCCTTCACCAACACGGACCACCGAGAGGACGAAGCGCTATGTGTCCGCACAACCCTCCCTGCCCGGCAGTGCACGAGTCGGACCGTGAGCACGCCAGGGTGGTCGGCCGGGACTACCTGCTGGGCTGGGCCCTGCTGTGCAACGGGACCATCGTCTTCGACACCGGGAGCCTGCTGCCCGACGGGCAGGTCATCGCGCCGCACCGGCCCAAGTTCGCGGGGGCAGCGGCATGACCGTGACTCAGTTCCACTGGCGGGGGCTCCACGTCCCGTTCGTTGCGCCGTGGAGCGAGGAGAACCCGCTGCCGACCAGGCTGATCAAGCGGGTCGGTCCGGACGGCGCGGAGGGAATCGGTTACGCCGACGAGGTCAGCGGCGCGGACCGGAGGGACGGCGCCCTCTGGGTGCGGTACCCACTGGTGCGGGGGAGGGGAAGGCCCCGTCTGGCGGACATCCACCCCCTGCGTCAGCGTCAAGCCATGTCGCACATGCTCTGCATGGTCTGTGCGACCTCCACGTTCGACAACGACGAGTTCAGCCGCTGGGGTGGGAAGCACCTGTTCATCGGACGCGCGGTTGACGGTCGACCGATCCGCGACGGTGATGTGACGGACACCCCTCCCGTGTGCCTGCCGTGCGCCGTCGAAGCCGCCGAAGCGTGCCCGCACCTGGTCAAGGGGCACACCGCCGCCTTGGTCGAGCGGACAGAGCCGTGGGGAGTTTCCGGGATCGTCTACGACCCGCGAACCCTTCAGCCGATCCCGACGAAGAGCAAGAACGGCCTCACCGACGTCGCGTTCGAGGACCCCGCCCTCCGGTGGACTCTCGCAGCCCGCGACGTCGTGACTCTGCATGGCTGCACCCCCGTGGACCTGACCGAACTCGCGACGCCGAGCGTCGCGGCCTAGACCCCGTCCGGCGGCCCGGCGCCTCGCGCCCGGGTCGTCGGACGGTCAGCGCCGGCGGGCACAGCGCCCGCCGCCCCATCCGCCGAAACAACCGAGAGAGCGAACCGCCATGCCTGACTTCCCGTACCTGCATCGCATCCGCGCGAAGCGCCCGCCGCGGCAGGACTTCGAGCCCCGCACCCTCATGGACATGCTTCTGGACCAGGACCAGGACCAGGAGCAGGTCGAGGGCCGCGCCGTGCAAGTGTCCGCGGTGACCGTCTCGTTCTTCGGCTTCCGAGCGCAGTCGCACGGCAGGACGGGCTTCGCCGCGCTGAAGCACATGTACCGCGACCACCCGGTGCTGGTCCGCTGCCTGTGCACCTACCTGGGCGCCATGTGGACCGTGACCGCAGCCGTGACCGCTCAGAACCTGCTCTGAGGCGGACCGGCGTCGCACCGGTGCCGCACCGCCAGCCGGTGGGCACCGGTCCCTCCGCCGCCCCGTCACCGACGACCTGACCGCGACCGTCGCGGACCGTAGAGAGAGGGCCTTTCCGTGCTGGACGTTGAGGGGACGAAGTCCGTCAGCCTGCCGGGCCAACGCGTCGCGCAGACACCGCTGATCGGCCGGGCCGATGCGGAGGCGCTCGCGGGAGAACCCGCGCACTGGGAGCAGGTGACGGACCGCAGAGGCGCGGCCGTCTGGCAGGTGTCCGGACCGCGCGGACTGTGGGCCTTGAAGGTCGGCACCGGCGAGGGGGCCGCCACCGTCGCCCGCGAAACCGCCGTGCTCCAGCAGACGCACACCCTGGTGCCCGGCCTGTCGTACGGAGGGCGGGCGAAGGCGGGCCGGGGGACAGGTTCGGCGTGGCTCATCACGCCGTGGCTCGAAGGCGCCTCCACCTGGACCCGGTTCGAGAGCGTACGGCAGCAGCATGACGAGGACCGGTCCTCGGCCCTTGCCGCCGCGGTCGACGTGTGCCAGGCCGTCGGAGCCCTGCACGCGGCCGGGTGGGTGCACGGTGACCTCCAGCCACACCACACCGTCCACACGTCCGGCGCGGTCCGCTTCATCGACTGCACATGGGCGTCGGGCCCGGTGCTGGCACCGTCGCACACCTTCCTCGGCGGACTGGTGCACCTGATGTCACCCGAACTGATGCACCGCATCGAGGCGGGGGAGCGTCCGGTGGTCACCGAGCCCTCGGACGAGGTGTACGCCCTCGCGGCCGGACTGTGGTGGGCGGCGACAGGCGCATGGCACCGCGACTACGCCGCGGCGGGAGTCGACCCGGCGCGGTTTACGGCGGCAGTGCTCCGCGGGCTGCTGCTGCGTAACCGGCTGCCGCACGGGCACATCACCCACTGGCCGCAGCTCGAAGAGGTCCTGCAGTACACCCTCATGCGACCGCCGGCCGCGCGGCCCTCCGCCGAACAGATGGGCCAGTGGCTCCGTCAGATCGGCCCCGGATAGCCCCCAGTGCACGACAGCAAAGCCCCGGAGAGCGGCCAACTGCCGTACTCCGGGGCTTAGTTGTGCTTATGGCACATGCCCCCGACCCTTGTCCTGCTGTCGACAGGACGGGCACCGGACGCGGTCGGGCGCGAGCGCCGGGAAAGCGGAACCATGCCCCATCGATCGCGGAATCGTACTTTTGGGGCCAAGGGAAATATAAGTGGCTAAACGTTCCTCCTGGCCGGAACTCGCTCTGTGGGTTTATCGACAAAGAATCATCTCTTCTTCGCCTTTTTTAATGGGGCGCTATTCCTGACGGTGTGTTCATCCGTATTGAAAAGAGACCCGAGTATTGGCACCCACCTGTCGGGCAGGACCTGGCGGCCCCTCTCGACATCGCAATACGTGCTGACGGCGACTTTCAGCGCTTGCGCCACCTGCGCCTGTGTGAACCCTAGGAACCGCCGGAGTATCCTCAACGTCCAGTCAGCATCGAGGAATTCGACCAGATCAAGGGGTGAGACGTCGAGGCTGCGGGCCAGCCGGAGCAGATGCCGTGGACTGGGCCGCTGATTCTTCGACTCCCACATGGCGACGGCGCTGCGAGAGCACCCGACCGCTGTTGCCAATACCTTCTGGGAGATACCACGGGCCTGCCGCAACTCAGCGACAAGCCATCCCCGCAGACGCCATCCGTCTGCCCCCGTGCGCATGGCGCCGCACTCTACCGCGATCCATACGAAATTTTTTGACGCACTGTGGCCGATCCGCGTACTGTCCAGTTCAGTTCGGGCCTATCGCGGGGAAGGTCGTCTGGGGATGAGTGCGCTCAAAACGGTCGTGTGGAAGGTTCTCAACATCCCGGAGCCCCGGAGCAAGGAAGCGCCAGCTCCCCAAGCGGAACCGCCCCAGCAGCAGACCGTACCGTCAGCCGGCGCCGCACACTGGGTAGCCGCAGGGAAGCGTGTCCAGGCCGAGCGCAACGGGCACAGCCCGACTCAGGTTGCGACCGAATCCAAGCAAACGCGGACGCCTGCCACCCCCTGGGTTCTGCAGGAGGAGAAGACCGGCACGAGGGCACTGGTCGTCACCGGCCGGATCGTGCTGTGGGTGGTGGTCGGCCTGGCCGTGATCACTGGGGTCAGGTCCTGGTTCTGGCCCAGCCAGCCCGCGCCGGCCCCGGCGCCAACGGTCAAGCAGGGGCCCACCTACCCAGTGCAGGACGCCCAACTGGTCGCCGCGCGATTCGCGTACTCGTACCTGACCTGGGACGAGGCCGACCCCGACCAGCGAGCCAAGGCCCTGGCGCGGGACATGCCCAAGGGCACGGACACCACCGCGGGTTGGAACTCGAAGGGGCAGCAGACCGTACTCCTCGCCCAGCCGGGCGCGGTGACGGAGCTCGGCGACAAGCGCGCCCGGGTGCACGTGACCGTGCTGGTCAACGTCCCCGGCGAACCGGCGAAGGACAAGAAGAAGGACCCGGCGCCCGCCCAACGGAAGTGGGTGGGGCTGGAGGTCCCGGTCCTGAACACCGCAGGCCGGATCGTCGTCACCGGCGAGCCGGGCATCGTCGGCGTTCCCGCCTCCGGCCCGACCGTCACCGACCAGAACACCGTGAACAGCGACGTCGAACTCTCCGCTCAGACCCAGACCACCGTGGAAACGTTCTTCACCGAGTACGCCAAGGGCGAGGCGGACAGCGTGACCGCCCCGGGCGCGAGCGTCCCGCCGCTGCCCGACGGGATGACGCTCCAGGGCATCCAGAGCTGGAACGTCGACCAGGGCAAGGGCAGCGACCGCACCGGAACCGCCGTCGTGCGTTGGCAGATCGGCGCCGCCGAGCTGGAGCAGACCTACCGGGTCGAGCTGACCCGGGTGGCCTCGGCCGCCGCCGAGCGGTGGCAGGTCGCCGAGCTCCACGGTGGAACGTTCTAACTCCGCTATGCAGGAACCAAACGAGGGGATACGAGGCATGTCTGCCGACACGGTGACGCTGGCGCTGACCAGCGGCGCAGACCTGAAGACGTGGGTCTTCCTGATCGCGGGAAACATCTTCCTGATCATCCTTGTGATCCGATCGATCGGCCACTATGCCAAGCGCGAGTGGGGTGATCTGATCGGCCACATCATCGCCGGCATCCTGGTGGCTGGATTCGTCTTCGCCACCGACACCACACAGACCATGTTCGTGGAGATCTTCAACAAGGTCGCGGGCGCGTGAGGACCGGACACACCTACACGCGCCATTTCGATCTTGAAACTCGGCAGCATGAAATCCTCGGCATGGACCTGGGTGAAGGTCCCTCGCGCCGGATGCTGGTCACGGGCGTGGTCGTTTACGTCCTGTGGACCGGTTCTCTCCTGATGATGTTCGGGTTGCCCAGCCAGCTGACGTTCACGTTGTACTTCGCGCCCCCGGCAGTGATCACCTACTACGGGGCCCAGCGCAGCCGGAGGAACGAGCGCCGGTGGAACCTCACCCAATGGGCGCTGTGGGTCCGCTACCTGACGCTGGGACACCGTCCTGTGATCAACGGCGGGCGCCGTGCGGCCGAGCGGCACGAGTGGTTGCCGATGAGTGCTCGCCTCGGTGAGCGCGCCGAGGCGTTTGTCGAGCTGCCCGGCATGGGCGCCTTCGAGAACGTACTCGGCAAGGACGCGCCCCGACTCACCGCCGGCCGGGCCGTCCCGTTCGACTCCAAGACCCGGATGTACGGGCCGGACGCGGTGTACCGCGCCCGTAAGCGCACCGGCGGCAAGCCGCAGTAAAGAGGGGTACGGGGATGAAGATCACGAAGGCAGTCGGAAAGTTCCTCGGAGTCGCGGGGGACCGGTCGGCGCCGCCGCCGCGATACCTGGCTCTGGCGGACGGGCTCACGGTGACGGAGACCCACGCGGAGGCGTGGTACGTCCTGTCCAGCAGCAACACCGACCTGATGTCGGAGACGGCGCGGGACGCCGAACACGACCAGGCATCCAGTGCGCTCGCCCGCACGCTCGCCGGACACGACTGCCACCTGCGGATACTCTGGAGCCCGCTGAACGCGGCGGACTACCGCGACGAGGCCGAGGAACTGTTCACCGCCGGAGACTTCGCCGCGTGGGCGGACGCCCGGGTGGAACGGCTCGATGACCTCGCCCTCTCCCAGCGTCAGCTACTGCTGGGTGTCCGCATTCAAGAGCGCTCGGGACAGACACAGGCCCGCAGCCGCAGCGGCGTGCAGGACGCCTTCGGCATCAGGAAGACCGGCATCCCGCAGCGCGAGCTGGCCCGGCTCGACGCGCTCGCGCGCCGGCTCGGACGCCAGTTGGAGACGACCCCGTGGCGGGCCAAGCCCGCCCCGGTCGAGGTCCTGGCCTGGATGATCGCGCGCGAACAGCACCGGGCCACGAGCCTGCCGACGCCGAACTCCGCAGGTGTGATCTCCGGGGCGAAGCTGGCCGCACTCACCCGCGGCCGCGTCGTCCCGTACCCGGACCACGTGCGCGTGATGGACGCCCAGGGCGAAGTCGCCGCCTGGACCAGCGTCCTGACGATGGACAGCTTCCCCGAAGAGATGGAGTCTCCCGGGCCGGGGGAGTGGCTGAGGACGGTCAGCGAGATCACGTACGTACCTGAGTACGACGAGGACGGCGTCGACCCCGATGTTCAGATCCTCCCCGTCAACCCCGAACCGTCCGTGCGCTTCAAGGTCCTGCACCGGCGCGACGCGCTGAAGCTGACCGAGGAGACGCGGAAGTTGGCCAAGGAGCAGGGCGACTCCGCCGCCCAGCACTCCGCCGGCACACCCGCCGCCGACATCATCGAGACCGAAGAGACCATGGCCCAGCTCGCGCGCGACATGAAGCGCGAGGACGTCACCCTGTTGGAGGACCACCCCCGACTGGTCGTCTCCAGCGACGTCTCCCTGGACGACCTGCGCTCGAAGATCGACGCGGTCAAGGGGCACTACGGCGGTCTCGGCATTGAGGTGTCCATCGGCACCGAGGAACAGAAGGAACTCTGGCTGGAGACGCTTCCGGGCGACAAGGTGCGCGTCCCCGACCTCTCCCACATCCGCACCGTCGGCGCACTCGCCGGATCGTGGTTCTGGGGCGGTGCGAGCGTCGGTGACGACACCGGCCCGGTGATCGGCTACCTCACCGGCTCCACCCCCGGCCTGGTCCGCAACGACCTGACCGGCGGCAGCCAGCGAGGCGACGCGACCACCACCGCGTTCATCGGCCGAAGCGGACGCGGCAAGACGACCGCGATGATGATGTCCCTGCTGGACGCCGCGTTCCGCGGCAGCTTCGTCCTGGCGCTCGACTTCAAGGGCGACATGGGCGGTTTGGTCGCTGCCGGTCGCCGCTTCGGACTCAACGCGCACCTGGTGGAGACCGGCGCCCAGTACGCCGGTGTCGCTGACCTGTTCACCCTGCTGACCGGTGAGAGCGCCGAGCGGGCCCAGACCGAGGTCCCCGCACAGCTGGGCATCGCCCTTCCCCAGCACCTGCGGATGCGCGGCGCCGAGACGCCGATCCAGTCGGCCGTCAACGAGGTGATCGCCGCCGGGGAACCGCGCGTGTGGAAGGTCATCGAGCACCTGCGCGAGTCCACCGACGAGCTGGCCAGGGAGACCGGGCAGGCCCTGTACGAGCTCGCGCAGACGGGCTTGGGCGCACCGTTCATGGGCAGGCCGACCGGCGACAACATGTTCATGCGGTCCGAGCCGGGCATCTGGGTGGTGCAGATCCCCGGGATCTCGCTGCCTGCCCCGGACGACGACCGCGAGGACTGGTCCGTGCACCAGCGGCTCAGCGTCGCCCTGGTCCACTCCATGCTCGCGTTCGGTATCTCGATGGCCGGCCGCAAGGACCTGCGCGGCCTGCGCAAGGCCATCGCGGTCCCCGAGGTGCACGTACTGACGGCGACCCGCGAGGGAAGCAGCTTCCTCCAGTACATCGCCAGGGTCGGCAGGGCGCTTCAAACTGCCCTGGTCATCGACACCCAGGACCCGGAGTCGCTGGCGAAGCTGACCGGCCTCATCGAGCAGATCACCACCATGTTCGGCTTCCAGCTCACGACCTCCGAACAACAGGACGCCCTCGCGGCCCTGCTCGACCTGCCCAAGGGTGAGCACACCCGGGCGCTGATCCAGGCGATCGGCGTGGGCTTTGACCAGGAGATCCGCCACGGCCACGCGATCATGCGTGACCGGCGATTCCAGTCCGCCACCGTCCAGTTCGACGTCCCGTCGGAAGAACTGCTGGAACTGCTGAGCACGACACCGAAGGTCGACAACGGCGGGGCCGACCTGACCAAGGAACCGCAGGGGGTAGGGGTATGAAGCGTGCCGTAACCATCGCCGCCGCGGCGGCCGTCACCGTTCTCGCCGCCGGGTGCTCATCCCAGGACGAAGGGGACAAGGGCGGGTCCGGTGACGGTGGCGCCTCCGACACCACGGCGGCCGCCGTGCAGGCCGCCCGGATCTACCAGAGCGCGGTCAACGGTGACGACTGGACGAAGGCGTGCGGCCTGCGGACCGAGCGCTATCGGCACGGCTCCGTGAAGGAGTGCGTCGCCGACAACGCGCCGAAGACCCAGAGCCCGGAGCCGAGCCCGACCGAGTCCGAGGAGTTCCCGCCGCTTCGCCGGGCGGACGGCTCTGTCGTGCGCGGCAAGCCGAAGCCGAGCGCCACCGGCCCGGACCGGGCGGAGACGGGGGAGGTCAAGGCCAGCGCGCCGCAGAGCGTCCCCGCCATCGGTGACCACCCGGCCGGCACGGGCGTGCGGGTCGAGTACACCGTCACCTGGCCCGACTCCACCACCACCAGCCGCAAGGCCCTGCGCGTCGTACAGCAGGGCGACACCTGGCTGGTCGACCAGTCCGAGGACATTGCCGAGTCCGACGAAGCGCACGGCAATCCGGTCCGCGACGCGCTGATGAGGGGATGACGTCGTGATCAGTCTCGAACCGCGGAAGAAGTACCGCTTCAGCGTGTTGAAGCTGCTGATCCGGCTGCAGAACTTCCGGCTGCCCCGCAAGCGGACCGTCCTGATCCCCGTCCTGGGGATCTACGTGACGCTGATGGTCACCGCGCAGTCGGCATGGGCGAAGGACTACACCCCGGTCGGCATCGGTGACCTCCTGCCCTCCGTGGACATCCCGTACACGAAGGGCCAGGGGACCCTGTACGAGGAGTACGGCAACCCCCTGCTCTACACGATCACCGACGACTACGGCATGTGGGACGTCATGGACCCCATGCTGGAGATCCCCGCGATCATCTGCATGGCCCTCACCGCCGTGATCGGCTCAGCCGCCGTCACGATCGTGCAGTGGATCTTCAACGTCACCACGATCCCGCCGCTGGAGAACGCGATCACCGCCTCCGTGGGCGGTGCGGCGAAGACGCTCACCGAGACGCTGCTGCCGTCCGCGATGGTGATCGGTGCCCTGGTCGCGTACGCCAATCACCGCCGGGCCGCCGGGTCGAGCCTGTCCCAGCTGGGCTGGGTGGCGGTCTCGACCATCTTCTCCATCTCGCTGCTGACGGCCCCGCAGACATGGGTCAACGGGATCGACTCCGCCCGCAACGTCGGTAGCAGCGTGGCCATGAACGCCACCTCCGCCGGCCTGGGCGACGGCACGAAGGAGCCCATCGACCTCGGCCACAAGACCACGTACGGCAACAACGAACGCGACAACATGCTGCGGAAGTCAAGCGATGCCGTCTGGCGGACGTACGTCGTCACCCCGTGGTGCGTGGTCCAGTTCGGAAGCCTGGAAGCCTGCAAGGCAGAGGGCAAGGGCCTGCTGGACAAGGGCATCGACCCGGAAGAGCGCAAGGAGCATATGAAGGGCGTGGGCGACCGCATCGGGGGTGACTCGAACTCCTGGGTCGACGGCCACAACCCGGTAGGCCGCATGATGGTCGCCATCCCGGCACTGATCTGCGTGATCCTGTTCGCGGCCCTGGTCCTGATGCTGGCCTTCGCGAGTCTGGCGTCCCTGCTCGGCGCCCTGCTCATGCTGGTGTCTGGAGTGATCTTCGCCTGCCTGTGGATCATCCCAGGAAGGCCCAGGACGTGGGGCGTCCGCTGGTTCGACTTCCTCCTCGGCTACACCCTGCAGAGCGCCATCGCCACGATGACCCTCGGCTCGGTCCTGGTCGTGACCACCGCGTCCACCAAGATGATGGGCGAGTACGGCTATGCGGCCGCCGCCGGAATCAGCATCGCCACCGCCATCGTCGCCTTCAAGTTCCGCAGCGTCCTGGAGTCCATCGTCGGCGTCAGCGGCCTGACCAGCCCGGCCGCCGCCGTCGGCGGACTGCTCGCCGCCCGCGCGGCGGGCAAGGCCGGATGGGGGATCACCAAGGGACTCGGCCGCGGACTTGCGGGGATGCGGCTTCCGCGTATGCCCCGGATGCCCCGCCGCAGCGGCGGCGGAGGCGGCGGCACCGACAGGCCGACGACTCCGCAGCTTCCGCCGGGCGGCACCCCGGGCGCCCTGGCCGGTGCCCGCCGTCCCATGCCGCCCCTGCCCTCCGGGCAGACGGCAGGCGCCGCACTGCCGAACAGCGGCAGCCGCAAGGAAGTCGGTCCCCTTACCAGCCGTCCGGAACTGCCGTCGTCCACCGCGCCGGCCCGCGGCCGGTCCGTTGCCGACGGCCCGGCCAAGGCCGTCCCGGGCACCCGCCGCCCGGCCGAGGTCGGAGGCACCCGCCGCCCGGCGGAGGTCGGAGGCTCGGTGCCCCGTCAGGCCCTGCCTGCCGCAAGCGGCTCCGCGCAGGCGACGACCCAGAACGCGCCCAACAGCGCGAGCCGTCCGGCGGCGGGAGCGGCCAACCGTCCGTCCCCGACGCTGCGGACCGAGAACAGCGGCGCCAGCTACACCTTCCGGCAAGGTCCGAAGACGGGCACCTCCGCGCCGAAGGTCATTCCGCACAAGGTGGTCCGCTCGACACCGAACCGTCCCGGCGGTTCCACCGGGCCCAACCCCACCCGGCCGGAGAACCGCAGCCGGGCCCGCAGTCGCGGCCGCGGCCGGGGTCTGTCCGTGCCGACCGTGACGCGCCGCAACGGGGGGAACTAAGTGGCCGACGACGACAAGAAGCCGCGTACGCCCGCGGACTTCCGCGAGCTGCTGCAGGAGGTCTACGAGGTCCCGGAGGTCGAGGAGGAGGGCAAGCGGCGCCAGCGCCGCAAGGCCCGCCGCCAAGCCCGCCGTACGGCGAAGACCAACCGCAAGACGACGATGAAGCAGGTACTGGAGGACGAGCGGGCCAAGGAGCCCATGAACCCCGCCGGTGCCGCCCTGATCATCGTCGTCATTCTGGTCGTGGGATTCGGCGCCACGAAGTGGATCACCGGGGACGACAAGGGACAGCAGAGCGTCAGTACCGCGCCGAGCTCCGCCCCCGCCGATCCCGCCGGTGGCGGAACGACCGCGAGCGCACCGCCGAGCCCGTCCGCGTCGGCCTCGCCCTCCGCCTCCCTGCCGCCGGTGGACCTGAGTTCGCCAGAGAAGACCGCAGAGGGATGGGCCCGGGTCTACATGACCCGCAACCCTCCGGTCGACCGGGAGCACGAGACCGTGGTCGAGCGGGCGGCGCCCTGGATGACCGAGGCCCTGTCCCGGAACCTCGCGGGCAACGAAGACCGCTGGTGGAACAACCTGATCTCCAACGGTGGTGTGTCGACCGTGACCACGGTCGAGGTCGGCAAGGCCGACGAGGAGCTGGGCATCGACACCCCACTGCGGGCCTGGCGGGAGGTCACGGTCAAGGCCGTCATCGACGGCTACAAGACGTATGACAAGACGTACGTCTTCCAGGCGGAGATGACACGCGACGACGACGAATGGCGCGTGTCGAGGGTGCGGGGGGTCTGACGTGAATTCGCGCCAGGCCGCCATGCTGGCCACGGGGGTGGCGCGTCGAGGTGCAGCACTGAAGCTCGCCGTCCCGGCGTCCCTCCTCTTCTTCGCCTTCCTGATAGGGCTCGGGATCGTCGGGGGTATCTCCGGCAGCTCCCAGGCGTCCGCCGCGTCCTGCGGCGGCGCCGGCCTGCCCGATGCCCAGTACGAGAACGACGACGAGAGCGACGAAGGCGGTACGGACAGCACCGACGGACTCCATGCACAGCAGATCGACAACGCCAAGACCATCGACAGGGTGGCCGCCACCGGCGGTCTGTCAGGCCGCGCGACCCTGATCGCACTGATGACCGCGCTGCAGGAAAGCACGCTGATCAACCTGGACCACGGTCCGGGCGACTCCGTGGGCCTGTTCCAGCAGAAGCCGCAGTACGGGTGGGGCACCAAGGAACAGATCATGAAGCCCGAGTACGCGGCGAAGATGTTCTTCTTCGGTGCGGACAGCGGAAGCCCCCGCGGGCTGACGGACGTCAAGGGCTGGGAGTCGATGGCGCTGGAAGATGCCGCTGAAGCCGTCCAGGCATCCGAGCAAGGCGAGCTGTACGCCGGCCAGGAGTCCGAGGCCCGCCGGATCGCCAAAGAAGCCGGAATCAACCTCACCCACCCCGGCAAGGCGAAGCCGACCGACACCCCGTCCGACGACACGCCCGACGACGCGTCCGACGCTCCGAGCGACGCCCCCACCGAGCGGTGCGAGACCGAGGAGGACCGGCCGGACACCCCTGCCAAGCCCGGCACCGCGTTCCACGACGGCGACGCGAACTGGCCCGCCCAGGTGAAGAACCCCAGGTCTACCGCCGACGCCGTGAAGTGGGCGCAGCGCGAAGCCGACAGCGGGTCCCTGGAGTGGTACCAGTGGTGCCTGAAGTTCGTTGCCCAGTCGTACGGCTGGACCTCCGCCGGTTCCAGGTACGCCATTGACCACTACTGGGCAATGCCGTCCACGATGCGGCACAACCGGGACCGGAACCCCCCTGTCGGTGCCCTGATGTTCTGGAGCACCGACGGCAGGGCGGGGCATGTCGCGCTCTACGTCGGCAAGGGGCAAATCGCCTCCAATGACATCCGGGAGCCCGGCCGGATCTCGATCGTCCCGGCCACGGATATTGAGTCGAAATGGGGTGCTACGTACCAGGGTTGGGCGCCGCCGTACTTCCCCAATGCCGGATAAGAAGTGGCATGTCAGTGCCTTTTGAGATGATCTAGAACAGAGCAAAGGAGACGGGTGTGGCAGATCGGCTGATCCTGGTTGACGACCTGGACGAGGAGAGCATCAAGGACGTCGAGCGGATCGACTTCATGTGGCGGGGGACGGAGTACGAGATCGACCTCAACCCGGAACATCTGGCGGAGTACGACGAAGCCCTCGCTCCGCTGCTGAAGGTCGCCCGCGTGAAGCAGGGCGCCGGCCGCAAGGGACGCAAGGCCACGAAGCCCAAGTCCGAGACGACGGCCGAGACGAAGAAGATGCGTGACTGGGCCAAGGCGAACGGGCACGACGTGCCCGACCGCGGCCCGATCCCCAGGGAGGTCCGCGAGGCGTACGCCCGAGCCCAGGCCGAGTCGGGGCCGAGCGTCCCGCCGCAGGGCACACAGGAAGACGCCGCCGAGGCCGCGACCCAGAATCCCTATGCCGGTCGCTGATCCGAAGGGACACACCCGGCCCTCCGTGGCCTGGCGGCCCCTGAACGAAGAGGCAGCGAAGCAGCTGACCAAAGAGGCGGCCTGCTTCGTCTGGCTCAACCTCACCACGGGGGAGCTGGACGTACGCGCGACTGACGAGCTCGCGGCCAGCCCCCCGTGGCTGGTGGCCGTGTGCTGGACACTCCGGTGGCCCGTCGCCCCGCTACCCGCGGACCGGGCCAACAAGCTGATGGACGAGATCGCCCCCCACGCTCAGCACCTGATCAACGCCACCAGCACCGAACTGCCCGACCGCCAGCGGCCGGGAACCGTTCTGTACTACGGCGCCGGGCCCGCGCTCGACGCCATCCAGAGGTGCTGTGCCGCCACATGGACCGACCCGGACCGGCTGCACGCGAATACGCTGTAAGGAAGTGGCCCGATGCCTGTTGTGACCGACCATGACGCCGTCCCCCTGACCCCGGTCTACACGATCGTGATCCGCGAAAGCGGTGAGGCCAGCGTCGATGGGCATCCAGTGGACACCCTCCCCGGCCAGGACGCGCGCGACGCCGCCCTGGCGCACATCCAGGAGAAGGCCGCCCGGCTCGACCGGCCGGTCCGCGTCAACGCCAAGGAGCCGGACGGCAGCACCTGGCCCCTGATTGTCGACTGGGACGGCGAGGTGACGCCGCTCGAACACCCCCACCCGGCCCCGCCTGCAGCACGCCGAGCTCCCGAGCCGCCTCCCGCAGCCGCCCCCGTCCACCTTCCCCCGCCCACCGGCGAACCGGTCATCCCCGGCCCACCCTTGGCAGCCCCCGGCGTCGACTGGATGGCCCCCCTGCCTCCCGAGTACCGGGAGATGCTGGACGCGGTGAAGTCTGCGGACGTCGCGGGCAACCTTCCGGCCGCCGAGGTCGCGGCCAAGGATCTCGAAGACGCGTTGGACGACGCGTACGGACCATTGCACCCCTACACCGTGAACATCGTCGCGGTCAGGGCGAACCTGGCACTGCGCAGGGCGGCGTGGGCCACCAGCCTGGAACTCCACATGCGTGCGGCCTGGCGCCGGCACGACCAACAGGCCCCCAGGGACGAGACGCTGCACCTGGCCCGCCAGGCGCATTTCTGTTGGAAGCACCTGGTCGCCCAGTGCCCCAAGCACCCCGGGACCCATGACCCCGCCCAAGCCCAGCAGTCTGCCAAGGACCTCCTTCGCGTGCTCCGGCAAGTTGACGTCGAGCCGATCATCATCACCACGACCGAGGAGTGGGCGGCGAAGCTGCTGCCTGTCGCCTCCTAACGCACCACCACGAAACGGGGGGAAGACGGATGGCGATCCGTGTGGGACCAGGCCAGTCGGCCCAGCAGGAGTACAAGCGACGCCTGCGGTCCTGGCGAACATCGGCACGGCGGCGGTTCCTCATCGGGCTGGCCCCCGTGCTCGCCCTCGCCGGGGTGCTGGAGTGGTGGATCGGCTGGCACGGCATCGGTGTTCCACTGTTCGGCCACATCGCCGCCCTCGCCGTCGTCCTCGCGTGGTGCGGAACACTCACGGCACCCCAGCACGTACGGGCCTGGCGGTCCGGTGCGGAAGGAGAGCGCCGGACCGCGCGAATGCTCGCCCCGCTGGCCCGCCGGGGCGCGGTCATCCTCCACGACCGCGCTCTCGGCAAGGTCGCGAACCTGGACCATCTCGCCATCGGGCACTGGGGGATTGCCTGCATCAACACCAAGAACTGGCAGGCGCGCGGGGCGCGGGTCGCCGTCAGCCCCGACGGCGGAACCCTGTGGTACGGCGCCCACGCCCAGAACCGCGAGGTGGCGAAAGCCCAAGGTGAGGCGAGGCAGGCAGCCGCCGCCCTCCGGCGCCCGCTGGACGGGCTGCCGGTCGACGTCCGGCCGATCATCGCCGTACATGGGGCTCCGGTTGGCCGTCGCGGCATCTTGGTCTTCGACGGCGTGGTGGTGATCGAGGCCCGACGCCTTCGCGGCCACCTGCGTAAACAGCGTCGCGTCCTCTCGCCGGCCGAGGTCGCCCAGGCCGGACAGGCAGCCGACCAGGCCCTTCCCCCGAAGGAATAGAACGTCGCTTCGCCAGGAAGTCGAACAAACCAAGCCAATGGCCCGGGAGTCTTTCCGGGCCATTGGCATGTGGGTTTCCCGAGCGGTTTAATGAGTGTATGGCAGCAACGCAGCGCGTCACCGTCCACATGTCCGAGGATCTTGCTACACGGATCAGCAGTACCGCCAGGTCGTACCGGCTGGCTGAAAAAACCTGGCGTCGCCTTTCCCTGCTAAACGCGAGGGATTCCCGAGAGCGTAAGAGGATTCGAGTAGAGGCGGAATTGCGCCGTAGGACAGAGTGGCCGACAGAGGACCATCTTGTCGAAGCCTGCGTTCGTGGCCGCATGGCGCAGCCGGACCTTGCCCGCGACTGGCGCCCGCTGACCGAGGAGGAGAAGGCCGAGCTGTCGTTGCCCGGCATGTGGCCCGGATCGGAGCGGCCGGGGGAGGACTTCGGGACTCCCTTCGCCTGCACACTCGACTATGACCTGGTCTGGCGTGCGCGCACGGCCGCATGGCGGATCAGTGAGCCGTGGATCGAGGAGATCCTGCGGCAGGGGCTGGGCAACCTGCGCGGGCTCACCGAGGAACAGCGCGACCGGCGGGCCGCCCTCGGTGCCCATGTGCTCACCTTCGGCGCCATCGTCCGGCAAGGGATCGCGGACCACTGGCCCACCAAGGGCGTTTTGCAAACTGAATCGCGAAAGGGTTCTGACCAATAACGTTATTTTGACCGCCATATCTGTGGATCGTTTCTGCGCCGCTTTTCTTAGACGATTGCCGATTCTGCTTGTCAAGCGTCGCCGGTGCTGCTATCCATGAAATGGCTTCGGTGAAGTAAGCGAGAAATGGAAGGCTCTACGGATGTCCGAAGAGGTAGCGGTCGCGGCGCAAAAGGCGCGGCCGAAAGTGGTCAACGGAACGCAGTTGGCGGCCGAACTGGGCATCGAGCCCTGGATGGTCACCAGGGCACAGGAGTTGGGACTCATCCCGCCCCGTGACAAGTCCAAGGGGTGGTCGCGCGAGGCAGCCGACGCCCTCGCTCCGCGAGTCGAGGAGATCCGCGAGGGCATCGCGGACCGCGAGGGATACGGCGCCCGACGTACGGCCGAGCTGCTGGCCGAGCTGACCGGACTCGCAGTCGAGTCCGCCGACGTGCCGCCCCTGGCCGAGAAGACCAGGTTGCGCGTCGTGGATCAGTACAAGGGCTGGGACCTCTACTCGGTACGCGACGCGCGGGCCCTCGCGGCGTCCGACGACGCCAAGGCGTTGATGACCGAGCTGATCGCTGCCCGGCAGGAGGCGAAGGCCCGCAGCGAGGCCGAGTGGACCGCGTGGGTCGAGGTGAGCCTGCCGCCCGACGAGGCAGCCGGCCGTCTGGGGTGGAAGGTGGCCGAGCTGAAGCAGGTCGCCCAGGAGGGGCGGATCAGCGCGGGGAGGGGCGGACGGTTCGCCGTCGAGGACCTGGACGTGCTCGCCGCGGACGAGGAACTGTGCGAAAAGGTGACGGGGGACCGGCTGATCCGGGCCGACGAGGCGGCCGGACTGCTGGAGATCCGGTACCCCACCGACTGGCAGCACGTGGTGGCCGCAGGCTGGATCACCCCGGCTTCCCACGTAGAGGCCCGGGTCGGCAAGCGCCGGTGGATCGACGTCCCGCTGTTCCGGACCCGTGACGTCGAGGGCCTGCGGGATCTTCCGGGTGTGCCGTGGGAGGAGGTCCGCGCGGTACGACCCGGAGAGCCGAGTCCGCTCCGCGAGTACAGCCGGGTGACGACCCGCGCCGAGGCGATCCACGCCTTCGCCGCCGCCGTCGCCGACCGGCACCAGGTCGAGGTCTGGGCCTTCCACGACGATCGCACCGGCGCGTGGGCACTGGACTGGGCCCGCAACGACCAGGACGGTCCGACGCGCGAGCAGGTCGCCGCCGAGCTCCGCGCCGACCAGCAGGCCGCCCGCTACCGCGCGGACATCACGGTCGGCGGCACCCGGTGGGGCCAGCGCGCACGTCACGCACGCGAAATCCTGGCGGCGGACACGGCGGTGCTGCTGTGCACCCGGTCCTCCGGGCAGCCGACCAGCGACACCGAGACGACCGAGATCATCGAGATTGCCGTCGTGGACGCCTCCACCGGCAAGGTGCTGCTGGACCGCCGGGTGAAGCCGTCCGTCCCGCTGGGGGAGCGGTACGCCGGAGGGATCTCCGACGAGGACCTGGCGGACGCCTCCCCGTGGGAGCGCGTACTGGTCCGGGTGCGGGACGTGACCCGTGGGCGCCTGATCGTCCCGGGCCGGCCGGGGGAGGACCAGAAGCTGATTGCGGCCGACACCGCGCGGGCGGGCAAGCGCCCGATGCACCTCGCCGCCGACGAATCCTGGGCTTTGCGGGAGGGGGACGACCCGGTCACCCCGGTCAGGGGACTGCCTGCGGTGAAGGGGTGCGAGTACGTGCGCGAGGAGCTGCTGCGGCGGTCCCGCGCCCGCGGCCGCGCTCACCTTCCCGAGGCCGCACCCCACCAGGAGGTGACCCGCTGATGGCCGAGATCCGGATCATGGGCGCGAGCGTCGAGGAACAGGAGCAGGTCACGGACCTGATCAGGAAGGCCCTCGCGGCGTACCCGGTACCGGTCGCCGTGGACGAACCGCGCCGTCTGCAGAACCGGCGGTCCGAACCCGGCACCCCCGCGTACCGGATCGTCTTCACCGTCATCCCCGCTCCCGCCCCGGCGCCGGCCGCCGAGGAGCACACCGTGCACGTCGAGCGGGAGGAGCCGGTCCGCCGCCGAGGAGAACGCCGCAGCGGACGCCCGATGAGCGGGCGCCGGGACCGTCCCGCCCTTCCTCCGGGCACCGGCCGGTAGCCGCCGGGACTGGCCGTCGTATCCCGCACGGGCCCTTGCCGCCGCTACTCTGGGGGCGAGGGCCCGGCGACCGTTCCGGAGCCCCGTGCTACGGGAAGGCGGTGACCATGCGCGAGGCGACGAATCCTGGCGAGGGGGAGTGGACCCCGGACGCCATCGCTCACGCCCTGACACCGGTCCAACGGATGGAGTTCATGCGTCAGCTGAACCTCACCCCGTTCAGCGAGCTGGAAGCCCTCGGTGCCCGGTGGCGGAAGCTCATCGAGGACCTGCGGGCCGGAGCCGCGAAGGCCCCCGAAGTCCTGGACTACCAGCGTCAGCACGGCGGCGCTCTGCCGCCGCAGTACACGGACGTCACCGAGCTGATCAGCGAGCGGCGGGTCGCGTGAACCACCGGCTCTACATGGACCACACGCAACACGAGGTCTACCGGAGCCTGCCCGAGCGGGCCCGCGACCGCCTGGCCCGCTTTCTGCTCGACTCGCTCACCGACCCCATCACCGCGACCGAGCCGTACGGCGACGTCGATGACGGCGTGGTGCGGCTGTGGGCAGCCGGGGACCTGGCGGTGGTGCTGATGGTCGGCGCCGAGACCAAGACCGTCACGGTGCTCAGCATCGCGTACGCCGGCCTGGACTGACGACGAACGACGAGGGGCTTCTCCTCCTACCCCCGCGGGGGTAGGAGGAGAAGCCCCTCGGTGTCTTCAACACCCTTCCGCGGGCGGACCCGATCAGCGACCGTTCCGAAGACACCGCTCGGCGCCGAGCGTGAAAGTCGATGCGGAATGACCTCCGCCGAGATGAACGAGCGCTCGCCCGGGAGGTCACGCGGGAACGGGCAAGCCCAGCGCCGAAACGGGGGGATTCGACGCTGGGCTGTTGGTCAACTCTGCCACGGAATTGCCCGCCCGTACCCTGATTTGAACCTTTGGGTGCTCCGCGCGACAGAGCGCCTGTCAGGCGAGAGCCTGCCCAAGAAGGTCCCGTGGACGGCCGTTGAGCGCCTGGTGCAGGGCCTCGGCCCGAGACCGGATCAGGCCGTCACGGTAGGAGGCCGGGAGGCGGTCGAAGATGCCCGCCGCCATCTCGGCAGACGCTGAAGGGTCGCCGTCGAGGCGCAGACAGGCGGCGGTGTCCATCGCGATCAGGGCCCGGGTCATCACCGATGGGGAATCGGTGAGGTCGAGGGCATCGTCCTGGGCCGCGTAGGCAGCCTCCGTGTCCCCGAGGAGGGTGTACGCCTGGGAGAGGTGGACGAAGTGCTTCTGTCCCGGATAGCCGAACCAGGTGTCTGCTGTCTCCTGTCCGTCGAGGTGTTCCACGAGGTTCCGCACGTCTGTGACTGCCATCCGGGCGCCCCGAAGGTCACCGATGGCGGCCAGGGAGCGGGCCGTGACCGCCGCCGCCAACGCGCCGGCGGCGGTGGGCGTCCGACCGGCGGCCCTGCGTGCGCGGGAAGCGATCCGTACGGCCGCCTCGGGGGCGCCGTAGTTCAGCGGCACCATCGCGTGCCGTGCCAGCACCCAGGCGGTCATCTTGCGGTCACCGGACTCGCGCGCCGCCTTCTCCGCCGTCGCGAACCATCGGAAGGCGTCCCCCTTGTCGCCGCGATCGTGCTGGACGATGGCGACGAGACCGGCGATCCCCGCAGCGGTACGGGCGAGATCAGCGCGTGCCCCCGCGGGGTGGGGCTGGTTGAGGACCTGACCGAGGAGGTCGAGGTCCGCCTGCATTTCGCTCAGCACGTCGTCGGGCGCCCGGCCGTGGTAGCCGCCCCGGTGCCGCTCGAATGCCGACTCCAGGTAAGCCAGATCGCCGGTGCCGGAGCCGGTGAGGGCGCCGTCGATGCCCTCGCGTGCCTGTGCGATGCCGGGCAGCGCGGTTGAACCTACGACCGCGGCCGCCACCCCGAAGAAACTGCGTCGCTTCACGTCCTCTTTCTCCCTGCGCTGGCTGCGTCGGTGCTGTCGCGATGCGGCGACTGCCCGCTGCACGTCCGCGACGCTCAGCCCGTATGCGCGGGCGATCGTCTCGTGCCAGTCCGGGACCGGTAACCGCTTCTCCAGTTCCCACCGTTTGATGTTCTCCCAGTCGAACCACCGGCCGCCCTGGGCCTGTTGAACGACCTTGGCCTGCTGATCTCGGGTGCGTCCGGCGCGTTCGCGGATCGATCGAAGTAAGGCGCCGATGCCGTCCGGGGCCACCATGACACTTTCCCTCCGTCGCCGTCGGGTGCGGCCCTCATCCTGGCCCCCCGGAGCGGCCCCCCGCCGGGAAACGCACCCCTTCGTGGCCCCTCATTCCTTGTGTTCCCCGGCAGTTCAATGGGCGAACGCCGCCGACCCCTCGGCTCGCCGCCGGAACGGTCTCGGTGGCGGGTCGAGGTTCCACCGGCCGCACGGCGTCACCCGGACAGACGGACCAACTGGAGGGGATCATGGACACCGCAGCACCCGTGGATCGGCAGCCGGCTCGCGTCGCATGGGAGGAGACGGGAACGGCCATCGTTCCCGGTGTCCTGGAGCCGGACCGCTTCAAGGCCCTGGTCGAGGAGGCGTGCGGCCGGATCGACCTGGTCACCCCGCACGTCCACGAGCACACGGCAGCCCATCGTGACGGCAGCTTCGCCTCCCCGGTGCACTGCGGCTTCATCCCACCCGGCCCGGTGCTGGAGGCCCTGGCCTACGACAAGACCCTGCTGATGGCCCTGCGCGAGGCCACCGGCATTCCCCGGCTGATCCCGCGCGGTGGTGCGGTCGTCCTCTACAAGGAAGGCGACTTCCAGGGCCTGCACGTGGACTCGGTGAAGTCCACCGTGACCGTCGCGGTCGCGCTGACCGAGGACCTGCCGCCGATGGGCTGGGCCCCCGACCTGATGGGAGCCTTCCCCGACCGCCTGGGGGAGGTCGTCACCGAGCACGGCATGTTCCCGGAGGGGGAGGGCTTCACGACCCTGTCCCACCCGTACGGCGACGGCAGTGTCCGGGCGTTCGCCGGGTACCACGTGCCGCACTGGCGCCGGCCGGTCACGTCGACGGGCCTGCTGGTGACGATGTCGTTCATGGACCTGTGATGGCCATGACTGCACGTCAGCTCTGGCTGGCGGAAGGACGGGCGGTCGTTCCGGAGGACGTGGTCGACCCCGGGCTCTGGGAGGAGCTTGCCGAGGAGGCCGACCGGTGCGAGCCGCACGCGGTCGTCCGCCACAACCAGCGGCCGGGCCTGCTGGTGATGCGGGACGGCTCGATCACCTCCCCCCAGCGCTGCCGCGTCCACACCGGGGGAGACGCGCTCAGCCGACTGGCCATGTCCAAGGGCCTCGCGGAGGTGGCGGGCGAGGCGACCGGCCGGGCCCGGATGACCCCGATCCGCTTCGGCTTGAAGTTCTACGAGCCCGGCGACTACATGCACGTCCACCGCGACGACGGGAAGTGTGAGATCACCTTCTCGTGCGGCCTGACTCCCGGTCTCGTCTCCATGGGCTGGCTGCCCCGCCTGCGTTGGCTGACCACCCAGCAGGTCGCCGACCGCCTCGGTGACACCCCGTACCCCGACGGCGGCGAGACCTTCCCGGTCCGCCACCGCGTCCTCACCGGATTCGACGGAAGCCGAATCCCCCACTGGCGTACCCCGCTCGACTCCCAGTCGCGCGAGGTACTGATCACCATCTGCTTCACCGACCTCTCGGTGTAAGCAGCGTCCTTCCCCAGACCCAGGAGGAACGACCATGACCCAGCAGATCCCGTCCGCCACGACGCAGGCCGTGGACCCGGCCGACTTCGTGGCCGAGCTGCACGCCGAGGGCAACATGCCGCAGAACTCCGGCGGCGACCCGGCCGTGCCGGACTCCGCCTTCCCCGACACCCACACCTACCCGCTGCCGTCCGCCTGACGGCTCCGCAGGCGGTAGCTGAACCCGCCCGGCCGCCGGGGCACCTTTCATGACCTGGGTGTCCCGGCGGCCGGGCTTCGGCATCTGCGAAGGGAAGAGCCCATGCGTAAGGCGTACTTCGACGGCACCCACCGGACCCGTCATCCCGACGAGACCTGGGAGGCGATCCGACCGCTGCTGATGGCGTACGGCATCACCCGCGTCGCCGACGTGACCGGGCTGGATGACCTCGGCATCCCTGTGACCATGGCCGTGCGGCCGCTGGCCCGCACCCTGTCCGTCGCCCAGGGCAAGGGCGCGACGCTGGCCGCCGCCCGGGTCTCCGGGGCGATGGAGGCGATCGAGGCATGGCACGGCGAGCGGGCCGTCCCGACCGCCGAAGTGCGTGCCCCGGCGAACGGTCTCGGCCTGGACCTGCCCTATCCGGTCACCGACCTGGAGAGCCACCCCGGCTCTCTGGTCACCGGCCGGACCGTCCTGGACTGGATCACGGCACGATCAGCACTGGACGGCGAACCCACGCTCGTTCCGGCGGCGTGCGTGCAGCTGGGCCGGGAAGCACACGACCGATGGCGGCTGCACCTGCCCAGCGCGTCCACGAACGGGCTCGCCTCCGGCAACACGCGCGCCGAGGCCGTCGTCCACGCCCTGGCCGAGCTGATCGAGCGCGACACGATCAGTGCACTGGCCGACGGGTCGGGGCACGGCCGTCTCATCGACCCCGGCACCGTCGAGGACGAGCACTGTGCGGCCCTGATCGACCGGGTGCGGGCGGCAGGGGCCTGGCTGGAGCTGTGGCACCTGCCGAACCGGTTCGAGGTGCCCGTCATCAGCTGCTACCTGTGGCGCGAGGACCAGCCCGCCCTGCTGGTCTCCGGCTCCGGCGCCCACCTGGACCCCCACGTGGCCCTGTCGAGGGCGATCACGGAAGCGGCTCAGTCCAGGCTCACCCAGATCACCGGCAGCCGGGAGGACATCCACCCGGCCGCCTACCAGCCCGCCGTACACCACGGACCCCAGCCGTCCGCCGGCCGCGGCGCCAAGTGGGCGGAGGACACCGCGCAGCACACCACCGGCTTCACCACGGACGAAGGCGAGGCCGAGCACCTGGCGGCCCGCATCAGCGCGGTCACCGGCCACTCCCCGCTGGTCGTGGACCTCACCCACGGACCCCACCAGCGACGTGAGCTCGCCGTCGTCAAGGTGCTGGCCCCGGCCCTGCGCTACGACGCGCGGCACGTCATCCCCCGACCGACCCAGGAGGCAGTCGCGTGAGCGTTCACGTCTTCTCCGGGCCTACCGTGCCCGCCGCCCGCGTCAGGGAAGCCCTCCCCGACGCCGTGACGCACCCCCCGGTCCGACACGGGGACTTGATGCGGCTCGGAGCCGGCCCCGGCGACACGGTGCTGATCATCGACGGTCTCTGGCACCAGAGCGCCCCGGTACGGCACAAGGAGATCCTGGCGCTGATGGCCGAGGGCGTTGCCGTGGTCGGCGCCGCCAGTATGGGAGCCCTGCGGGCCGCCGAGCTCGCTCCGTACGGCATGGTCGGGATCGGGCGGATCTTCGAGGACTTCCGCAGCGGCGCCCTGGACGCGGACGACGAAGTCGCCGTGCTCCACACCGAGGACGGCCGCCCACTGTCCGAAGCACTCGTGAACCTACGGGCCGCACTGACGCGGGCCGCCGCCGACGGCGAGCTGGAGACCACCGAAGCGACCCGGCTGGCCAACCTGGCTCGCTGCCTGCCCTACACCCGCCGGTCCTGGACCGCCCTGGGCCGCCTCGCGGCGGGGGAGGGGTTGAAGGCCGCGTTCAACAGGGCGGATGCCTGGCGTCGCGTGCACCCCTGCGACGTCAAGCGAGAGGACGCCGAGCGGGCCCTTGCCCTGGTGGCCGCTGGCCTGCCCCCGGCCCCCGGCACAGCCGGGGCATGGGCTGGCGAGCCGTGGCAGACCAGCTTCGTCCGGTACTGGCAGGCGACCTTCCGGCCGGTCGCGGAGGCGAGCGGGCAGTCCGTGAACTGCCTCGCTCTCCTGAACTATCAGCAGCTCTACGACCCGGGGTTCCCCAGCCGGTGGCGCACCCGGGTCCTGGCTGCTCTCGCGCAGGAAGAGGGCAGCGATGTGTGCCGCCCGGTGCGAGCCGCGGCGGTGGAGCGGTCCGCTCTGCGGCGCGTTGCTGAGGCCGGTGTGGAGCTGGGCGGTATGTCCGGCGACCAGCTCGCCCACTGGCTCACCGAGGACGAGGTGAGCCAGCTCCCGCCGGAGGAGGCGCTGGTGCGGATCGTCGTCCGCTCCGCCCGCCTGGACGGAGCTTGGACGGTGTGGCCGGTCACGGTGGCCGAAGCGGGCGACCTGGTCGGTCCCGTCCCCTCGGTGGCCGAGGCCGTGGCCGCCGCGTTCATCTTCAACGCCGAGGTCGAGGCGGCCGACCCTCACCGCACCACGGCTCACCTGAGCGTTGACCGGATCACCACATCGCTGGTCCAGCGGTGGGGACTGCCCGAGCGGTGCGGCCGGACCGTGCTGGACGCAGCGGCCCGGGACCGGGCGTTCCGCGACTTCGCCGGCGCCGTCGAGGTGGCCCGCGCGTTCTACCTCTCCGCCCGCGCCGGTACTGACGGGCCGTCGCCCTCCTTGACCACCAGCGGCGCGAGGCAAAGCCCCCGGACCTGAGCAATGGCCAGCGGCACGACAGCGGCGGCCGCGATGATCAGGGCGCCCACTGCCAGCGTCGTGCGAAGCCCGAACATCTGAGAGGCGGGGCCCGCCAGGAGGTATCCGAAGGGCACGGGAAGGATCTGTCCGAGCGTCGAGTAGGACAGGGTCCGGCCCAGCCGGTCCGCCGGAATCCTCTCCTGCACCAACGAGGCCCACACGGTCATGCTCACCGCCAGCCCCGAGCCCGCCAACGCCGTGGCGAGGGCGAGGACGGGCAGCGGTACGGCCGCCGCCATCGCGCCCAGCGGCACCGCCATGGAACCGGTTCCCGCACAGACCACGAACCCGACCCGACGCGGCTTCCACATCAGGGCGAGCGCCGCCCCGGCCACCAGCCCCGCGGTGAAGCCGGAGACCACCACGCCCCACGGGGCGGCGCCGCCGAGCACCCGCTGTCCGTACACCGGGCCCAGGAGCTGGTAGCCGACCAGCCACACGGGAACGATCACGGCGGCCTGGCAGACCATCACCCACAACCAGCGGCGGGAGCGGAAGTCATCCCAGCCCTCGCGCAGGTCGGCGGTGAAGCCGGTCCGGACCTTCACGTTCTTGGCTTTGAGGCTGATCCGGGAAAAGAGCAGGGCCGAGGCGGCGAACGTGAGAGCGTCCCAGCCGAGGGCCCAGCCAGGGCCGACCACGGCGACCAGGACGCCGCCCAGGGCGGGCCCCGCCACCTTCACGGTGTTCTGCCCGATCTTCAGCAGGGCATTGGCCGCGTGCCGAAGTTCGGCCGGGACGACCTCCACGACGATGCCGCCGGCCGCGGGGTTGAAGAAGGCCCCCGCCGCCCCGCAGACGGCCGACATCGCCACCAGGTGCCAGACCCGGGCCGTGCCCGAGAGGAGCAGGAGCACCGCAGCCGCCTCCGCGGCCGCGCAGACGATGTTGGACCACACCATGACTCGGTGTCGGGGCAGCCGGTCCGCGACGACGCCGCCAACGAGCAGCAGCAGGATCTGGGGTACGACGCTCGCCGCGAGGACCGCGCCCAGCGCGCCGGGCCCGCCGCCGATCTTGAGCACCGCGAAGGCCAGCCCGATGGGCGCCACGGCCGAGCCGGTCCAGGAGAGCAGGCGGGCGGCGAAGTGCAGCCGGTACGGTCTGATCGCCAAGGGGGCGCCTGCCTCCCGGACCCGGGCCGCCCAGCTGATACGTGGGACGGGCCCCGCTGGATTCCGGTCGTGCAGCCGTGCCTTACGCAAGATCCAACTCCACCCAGAGAACACGAAATCCCGGCAGCGAGGCGCCACCGGGAAGATGGTCCCGACTCTAGAGCAACCCGAAGATCGTCTGTCGCAGACGCACCAACAGGCACCCGCGGAGCCAACAACGGGCAGCCCGCCTCAGCCACAGAACGGAACCCCCAAGCGCCCGCAGCCGAGAACCGGCGAGCGGAGGTACCCAGCCGTGCGGCCCCCAGGCCGTACGGCGGCACCCCCGCGGACATCAGCCACGCTTCCCGTCTTTGATCGTCACGGCGCCCAGCCACCCGAGACTCAGAGCCGCTGCTGCTGTCCACCGGGCGTTCGCCGACGACGGCGCCGCACGCGAAGCGAGCCCAGCCCGCGACCTGTCCACGGCAACCACCGCGGCGGGCGGTTCACCCTCCAGGGTGGTGCGCATCACGACGGCAGTTCTCCACCTGCAGACGGCAACGGCCCTGCCCCCGTACGGCATGGGGCAGGGCCGTTCTTGCGCAGGTTCAGCGCCCTGCCGGGAGATCGGTCATCGCCATCTCCCGCACCTTTGCCAGGAGGAAGCGGCAGTCCTCCACGGCGTTGTGCGGCCCGCCGAGCTTCTGTGTGCGGTAGCGACCGCGCTTGACCGACCACAGGCCCTTCCAGACGGCGTACGGCTCCATCGCGTCGACCCATCGGCACCCGCCGAGCCACTGGGCTGCCGACTCCGCGGACCCGTGATGTCGTGTCAGCTCCCGTTCGAGGCATTCCCTGTCGAAGGGCATGTTGTAGGCGACGCACGTCCGTCCATGCAGCGCTTCGGTGAGGGCTGGCAGCAGCTCTCCGAAGGTGGGGGCACCGACGACCTTCTCCGGCGTGATCTTGTGAACGGCTACGGCGCCCGGCTCAATCTCGGCACGCGGGTCGAGGTAGGCGTCGAAGAGCACGGCACCGCTCCGGTCGGTGGCCGCGATCTGCACGGCCCACGGCTTGTTGAGACCGGTGGTCTCCACGTCCACGGCCGTCAGGGACTCGTCCGCCAGGAGCCGCCGGGCCCAGTCCGAGACCTGCGCCCGCTCGCGCGGCCACGACCGGGGCCTCCGCAGGGCCCGGACTGCGTCGTCCAGGACATCGTGCCGTTCGTGGGACTGCCCGAGCCGCCACCCCGTCCCGCCGCCGGACTGGTCGGAGTAGAGCATCCCGAGGAAGTCGCCCCCGTCGTACACCCCCCAGTTGGGCAGGTCGGTGTCTGCCGGCCGGACGAACTGGGCGGACCGCCCGTCGACCTCATGGGTGAACAGGTCCTCCAGCAGAGAGGGGTCGGTGAGCGTCACAGGGAGTCCCCCTCACCCTCGCTCTGGACCGGCTTGCCCTGGTCGTCCACGATGAGGGACTGCCCGGGGATCGGTTCGTCCTCATCCACGGAGCTGCTGACCTGTTCGCGGCCGAGTCCGTCCGCTGCGGGGGAGGACGACTTACCGCCCTTGCCGCTGCTGGCGGCGGGGGAGGACTTCACCTGTCGTTCCAGTCGACGGACCTGGCCCTCCAGAGCCTTACGAGCCTTCTCCGTCCGCTCAGCCGCTGCCGCCTGTGCCTTGCCGAACTCCCGGCTCTGATCCAGTTCTTCGAGCAACCGGTCACGGTCGGCGTTGTGCCGCTTGACCAGCTCATCGCGTTCGTCGTTGTGCTGCTTGATCAGGTTTGCCCGGTCGGTCACGTGCTCTTGGATCAGGTCCTTCCGCTCCCGCTTGGCATCCGCGACCTGAGCCGTCGCCGCCTCCGCCGTCGCCTTGTGCTGGGCAGTCTCCGCCTGGAGCTTTTCGACGCGCTCCCGGGCCGTCCGCTCGATGTTCTCGACGTCCTTCCGGGCGGCGGCGACCTTGTCCTCCGCCTCCTTCCGGGCGGCGGCGACCTTGTCCTCCGCCTCCTTCCGGGCGGCGGTGATCTGGTCCTCGGCGTCCTTCTCGACCCGGGTCCGGTGTTCCTCAATACGCTTCTCGGCCGCGGCCTTAGCCGCTTCGATCTGCTTATTCGTCTCGGTCGTGACCCGCTCGATCTCCGCACGGGCGGCTTCCTGAGCGTCCTTAGCCCGCGCATCGGCAGCAGTGACCCGTTCCTCAGCCTCCCGCTCGGCCACCTGCTGGGATCGCACGGCGTGCAGCGCGAGGAGGAACATCAGGGTGGCGGTCGACTCGGCCTGTTCGCGGAGGCCGTCCGCTTCGACGGCCGCCTCCTCCGCCGTCTCCTTCAGGCTTTTGAGCCGCTTCGCCTCCTGCTCGGCGGCGATCCGGGCCTCATGCTCCACCCCGAGCTTCGCCTGTGCTTCGGTGACGGCCAGCCGGGCGGCGTTCTGCGCGTTCGCGACCTGGACGCTCGCCAGCTCCGGATCGCCCGCGGCCTCCACCGCCGCAAGATGGCCGGGGAGCACTTCGAGGACCTGGACCAGGAGGGAACGAAGGCTGATCTCCGTGGTCTGCGCCTCCGCCACGGCGGCACTGTGCGGGAGTGTGGACAGGTCATCCGGCACCACGTCCTGACGAGCGGCAGCGTCCTTGCCGTGCTTCCGCTCCCAGCGCAGGGCTTTGAGCGCGGTGTGGTCGGGGTCATCGCAGTATTTCGACGGCGGCCCAGGGGTACCAGGCGCCTTCGCCTTCGCCGGCCGGGAACACCCGGCGGGGAACTCACACAGTCGGACGGCGGTCTCGGTGGGGCCGTCGCTCTGGTCGTTCATCAGTGGATTCCGTTCCCCGTCGCTCAGGCGGCGGTCGTGCGGGTGGGCAGGGCGATGACGGCGGCTTCCTTCGCGGATTCGAGCGCCGTGGTGAAGGCGTCGGCGACGGCGGCGGCCTTTCCGGTCATGCCTTCGATCTCCGCCACGGCGAGGTCATCGCGAGCGGTACGGGCGAGGAGGTCGAGGACATCACTGCCACCCGCCGTCAGGGCCTGGATCTGCTGGAGCTCCCGGTACTGCCGGTCCGCCTCCGCGACCTGATCGGCGTAACCCTCCAGGGCAACCACGCGCCGGGTGATGCCGTCGAGGCTCGCCTGCAGCGCTCGGTCCCGGGTGTCGAGCAGGGCCGTGACCTTGGCTCCCTCCGCCTTCACCGGAGCGGCCTTGACCAGGCGGCTGTACTCCCGCAGCGTCTCGGCGATCTCCCACTGCTGCTGAGGCAGTGCAACCTCATTGCGCTGGCGGTCGATCAGGTCCTGCTTGTGGACTGCCGAACGGAGCACGGCGTTCGCCGCGGTGTCGGCACGGGCCAGGAGCTGACCGGCGTCCTCCGACAGGTCCGTGTCCATCACGTACTGAGTGCGGGCGTCACGCATCCGGCGCAGCCGTTCCCGTTCCGATCGGCGTTCGAGGACCGACCCAGCAGACCAGATCATCACGAGTCCGCCACCGACCCCGAGCGACGTCCACTGGTAGGGGGCGAACGCCCCGGACTGCGGGGCCGACCACATCAAGACCCAGGCGAGGCCCACGACCCCGGTCTCTTTCCGGACCGGAGCGAAGATCCCCTTCCACGGGGTGATGTCCTCCGGGGACCGGCGGAGTTCACGGGGCTCCGCCGAACGCAGCAGGTCCCGGAGGTCCTGGGGGAGTGCGGGATCGAAGGTCAGCCGGGGGACGACCAGCTTGGACTTGCCGTCGTCCTGCTTCTTCGTGGTCATGGTCTGGTCCCCCATCAGGCGGCGGTCGTGCGGGTGGGCAGGGCGATGACGGCGGCTTCCTTCGCGGATTCGAGCGCCGTGGTGAAGGCGTCGGCGACGGCGGCGGCCTCTCCGGTCATGCCTTCGATCTCGGCGACGGCAAGGTCATCGCGCACGGTGCGGGCGAGGAAGTCGAGGACGTCGTCGCTGCCGTCGGTCAGTGCCTGGATCTGCTGCAGTTCGCGGTAGCGGTCATCGGCCTGGGCTACCTGCTCGGCGTACGACTCCAGGGCTTCGACCCGCCGGGTGATCCCGTCGAGGCTCGCCCGCAAGGCCCGGCGCCGGGTGTCGAGCAGCGCGGCGACCTTGCCCCCCTTGGGGTTGGAGGGCTCGGCCTTCACCAGCCGGGTGTACTCCCGCAGTGCCTCCGCCACCTCCCACTCCTGACGGGGGAGGGACACCTCATTGCGCTGCCGGTCGATGAGGTCGAAGCGGTGCACCGCAGAGGTGAGTACGGCCTTCTTGGCCTGCTGAGTGCGGGCCAGGAGGGTACGGGCGTCGTCGTTCAGCGCGGCGGGCTGGACACATCGGCCCCTGAGTTCGGCCAGCCGTCGGGCCGACTTGTTCCGCGCGGCCGCGTCCGTCGCGAACATGGTCGCCGCCAGAACAAGGGCTCCAGCCCCGATGGGCCAGGCGTAGGTGAGTGCCGCGTGCAGGGTGTCAAAGATGCCTTGCATCGTTCGACCGGTGACGTCCGTCAGGTTGGCCCCGCCGTCATGGGCGCTCGGCTTGTACCACTCGACTTCCCCGGTGAACCAGGCCCCGCCCGCGAGGCCAACGACGCCGGCACCGGGACGGACCAGACGCGGGGCCGTGGCCCACCAGACGCTCATCTCGCCCTCACTGAACGAACGGGGGTGTGCCTCAGCCCGCTCCAGGAGGTCCCGGTCCTTCTTCGCGAGGTCTGGGTCCATCACGCTGACGGCCGCCAGGCGCGGTGACGGCGGCGGTTTCTTCTTCACCTTCGGGTCCTCCCCTGTGCCGACTCATGCGCGTCGCGGGACCTCACGGTCTCACGTGCCGCTGACAAGGAGGTCGTCGGTTCCAGCACGACGTCATCCCCTCATCAGCGCGTCGCGGACCGGATTGCCGTGAGCTTCGTCGGACTCGGCAATGTCCTCGGACTGGTCGACCAGCCAGGTGTCGCCCTGCTGTACGACGCGCAGGGCCTTGCGGCTGGTGGTGGTGGAGTCGGGCCAGGTGACGGTGTACTCGACCCGCACGCCCGTGCCGGCCGGGTGGTCACCGATGGCGGGGACGCTCTGCGGCGCGCTGGCCTTGACCTCCCCCGTCTCCGCCCGGTCCGGGCCGGTGGCGCTCGGCTTCGGCTTGCCGCGCACGACAGAGCCGTCCGCCCGGCGAAGCGGCGGGAACTCCTCGGACTCGGTCGGGCTCGGCTCCGGGCTCTGGGTCTTCGGCGCGTTGTCGGCGACGCACTCCTTCACGGAGCCGTGCCGGTAGCGCTCGGTCCGCAGGCCGCACGCCTTCGCCCAGTCGCCACCGTTGACCGCGCTCTGGTAGGTCCGGGCGACCTGCACGGCGGCCGCCGTGGAGTCGGAGGCGCCACCGTCACCGGACCCGCCCTTGTCCGTCCCGGTCCCCGACGAGCACCCGGCAACGAGTACGGCGACGCCCGCCGCGGCGGCCGCCGTAGCGACCCGCCTTACAGACTTCTTCCCCACCTTGTTGTCCTCCTCTTGCAGCTGTGCGGAACTTCCTGCGTGTGCAACAGGACGGCTCTCAACGAAGGCGGTGTGCCGACCTGACTCCGCAGTGTAGTCGAATGCGTTTCAAGATCGCAACGCAATGCAATGAAACGTAATGCAATGAAACGCAATGAAATTGAATCGGCACAGGGTTTGATCAGGCATGATTCGACACGTGCCGATCTGAGATAGGGGTTCCATTGCAGCGCAGGGAGCTACCGGGTCGGGCAATGAGTGCCGCAGATGGGCACACAGCGGCTCGCCCCTCTGCCTGCCGCTGTTGCTCGCCCTCTCCCTCGCGCGCCGACGAAGCGGCACCGCTCCACCGGCCGCGTGGGTGCCGGAGCGGAGAATCGCTCTCACAGAACCGTTAGACAGTCGAAGTACCCGTCCGGGCGACGCCGTCCGCCCTCGCCGGCCGCCTGATTTCCGATACCGTCTCCTTAGCGGAAATCAGAAACAGCGCGCTTGCAGACGCCTACAACAGGCGCTGACAACTACTGGAGGGGGCGGCGATGCCGGAGCGAGACGAGGCTGAGGAGCCGGGCCGGTCGGTCGAGGAGGTTCAGCGGCCGCTGGAGGTCGAGGCCGAGCGCCGCGGCCCTGAACTGCTCGACCAGCTCGCCCGCGAAGGCCGGTACACCGGCCGGGCCTTCGCTGACCCGCAGAGCGACCTCACCGAGTGGACCACCACGGTGGTCGATCGCAGTGGCATCGCCCGGGGCGGCGAGGAGAAGACGGTGTCCGTCCAGCCCCTGGTGTCGCCGGAGCTGTTCGGCGGCGGGCCGGTGACGGTCCTGGACGGCACCGAGGGGGCTGCCATCATCGGCCCGCTGAACAGCGGGAAGACCAGCGCCGTCGACCAGACCCGGGCGCAACTGGACGCCGCTGGCCTCTCGTACGAGGAGCGGGCCGTCACGGACGACTTCGGCGTCCAGCGCGTCGAGTTCACCGTCGAGCGGCCGGAGAGCGGCGAGTGACCGGCGACCGAATGCCGTACGGCCGGTGGTGCATGGAGGCCGACGCGGCGGACGCCCAGCGCGAGGACCTGGTCCCGCTCGCCGAGCTGCCCGGCCTGGCATCCGGCCGGGCGAGCCTGAGCCGGGCGCTGGAGCTTCTGCAGGAGGCCCCCAGCCGGCCCGCCGCGCTGGACGAGGCCCGCGAGGCGATCCGAACGGCCCTAGAGCAGGTGCCCCAGACCGGCCGTGCCCAGCACTGTCACGAGTACCGGTGGCGGTCGGAGGATGCTCCGGTGTGCTCGGTGAAGACCTGCGGACGGTGTGCTCCGATCCGGGCCGCCCGCGACCGGCAGGACGCGCGGTGACCGCCCCGTACACCCGGGCAGAGGCCGGGCGGAACCGGCTGGACGAGCAGATCGCCACGGCCGCCGGGCACATGCAGCGTCTCGCCGAGGAGATCGCAGCCGAGGCCGCCGAACTGGGGCGACTGGCCGCAGTCGGGGCGCCGTTGAGCGCGCAGGCCCGGAAGCTGACCGACTGCCTCCAAGGCGTCGCCCGGGGCGCCGCACGGCATGACGCCCTGACCGACGCGGTGAAGATGGTGTACGGCAGACCGGCTGTATCGGCAGACGCCCCCACCAGAGTCCTCCCCCTCCCCGCGCCGCCGGACGAGCCCTTCCGGGGAGACCGCCTGATCCGGCTGACCGCCGCGGAAGTGCAGGAAAAGATGCGCACCCTGAACAACGACACCCCAGGCACGGAGGGCACGGGCAGGTGAGCCAGACCTATGAGCAGGCCCGCACCCAGGAGTGGGGGCCCGAGGCCGAAGCGATCAAGACCCGGGTCCATGCCGCACTGCGGCGCGGCCGTGGCATCGCCGTCTTCCCGCTGGTGGAACTGCTGCTGGAGGGCGAGGAGTTCGACCTGACCGGACTGCCGGACGAACGCCGTCGGCTGGAGATCGGATTCGCCTACCGCGCCGACCGGATGGAGGTCGAGACCTTCCCCGCCACGCTGCCGTCCGACCCGGGCGAAGCCGTGCTGGTCTACCGAGCCCAGCCGCTCGACGGCACCCCGGACCCCGTCGCCACTCTGCTGAACGCGCTGAAGACGATGACCCGGGCGTCCGGCACGGGCGCCGAAGCCGCACACCAGGCCGCCCAGGACGCGGCGGCCGCCGTGCGCGCCATGCTCCCGCCGACCCGCACCAAGCGGAAGTAAGACCCGGAGGCCCCTGCCGTGACCAGCACTGACATCGCCCTCCCGCCGTCTCGCCCCATCGCCCGGCAGATGGAGACGGTGACCACCAGGACCGGAATGCGCCTGTCGGCGTCCGCCGCCAAGTGGTTCGAGGAGAGCGTCCCGCGGTCGAGCCGGGACGCGCGGGCCTGGCGCTGGCAGGAGTACGCGCAGTGGTGCAGCGACGTCGACTGGCACACCGCCGAGCGCGGCGCCGTGGCGTCGTTCATCGCCGCCCTGGCCGACCGGGGGCACCCGGTCAAGACGCTGCAAGCGATGTCGGGCACCCTGCGCGGGATGCGCGCGCTGGACGGATCGCCGCTGGACGCCGAGGAGTTGAAGGCGATCGAGGGCGTCATCCGGGGACGCGCCAAGCACGAGGCGAAGGGGATCGGGGGCGTCCGTCCCGGCCCGCTGAAGGCGGACGGCGTGACCCCGGAAGACCTGCGGCGCATGGTCGCCACTCTGAACGTGAGCACCCCGCGCGGGGCGCGGGACGCGGTCACGCTGGTGCTCGACTGGTGGATGGCCGGGCGGTGCAGCGAGCCGGCCGCCCTCAACATCCACGACATCCGCATCCTCACCGTGGAGCTGACGGACGAAGAGACCGGCGAGATCCACGAGGTTCCCGCGCTGGAGGTCGAGGTCAGGGAGTCCAAGGCGGACCAGGACGCCGAGGGCGAGACCGTCCGCATCCTGGCGCCCCTGGACGCACCGGAGTTGTGCCCGGTCACCGCCGTACGCCGGTGGTTCGACGTCCTCGCCGACGCCGGGCAGCTCACGGACGGTCCCCTCCTCCGCCGGATCGACCGGCACGGGAAGATCGGCGCGGACGCCGCCGGCCGCCGCAACGACGACGCCGAGCGCCAGGGCGGCATCACCGCCCGGACCGTGCGGACCATCATCAAGACGGCCGCCCGCGCGGCCGGACTCATCAAGGACGAGGACGAACGGGCGGTCGCCGAGGTCTGGGAAGACCGCGCGGAGGCGGTCGCCGCCGCGGCGGCGACCGACAGCGAGGCCGAGGCCAGCAGCATCCTCTCCGGCTGGCGGCTCCGTCTCCGCCGTGCTCTGCAGCAGGGCCGCCGCATCACCGGGCACAGCATGAGGCGCGGGTTCATCCAGGCCGCCCTGCGCAGCAAGAAGCCACCGCACCAGGTCGCCATCCACTCCCGTCACGCACCCAAGAGCCGGGCCTTCTGGGAGTACGTCGACAGCGTCCCGGACTGGGAGCAGAGCGCGACGATGTCCCTGCGTCTCGCGGCTTAGGACGTCATCACGAACGGCTTGTTGCACCCGCCGCAGATGACCGGCGGCCCCTCCCAGGTACCCGCCGCCGCCCGCAGGGTGCGCACGGGACGGCACTGGCAGCTCGCCGGCCGGTAGTTGGTGTTCCGGCGTTGCCCGCCGGTGGCGGTGGCGCCCGAGGGCGGGATCGTCCGCTCCGCCCGGATCGCCGCCTCCAGCGCGGCGATCTGCTCGCGGTAGCGCTGCCGTGCGATGTCCGTGATCGAGGTGACGGAGTAGCCCTTGCGCTCCGAGCGCTCCACGGCGAGCCCCAGGACCTGAGCCGAGTCCCGGAAGAACTTGTTGTGGTACTGCGCGGCGTTGCAGTCCTCTTCCCCGCGGGTGGAGCACCGCCCGTGCGCCGCTTCGTGCAGCAGGCTGCCCATCACGTCGGCGGCACCGCGGGCCAGGCCCTCGGCGGCGATCCACACCTCCGGGACCTTGTTGCCGCCGGTAAGACTCCACTGCTGGGCCCAGAAGTGCGCCCAGAGCGGCTTCCGGTGCCGGGTTCCCATCGTCACCACGGCGTCCGGCACGTCGGGATGGTGGCGGCGGATCGCCTCCCAGCCCAGGGCGAGGGCCCCGGTGATGGCGGCTCCGACGCTGCTGAGCGTCGCGTTCTCGGCGGGGCCCTCGGACTCCGCTGCTGACGTGGTGATGATCGGTTCTCCCATTCTCGCGTCTTAAGACGCGAGAATATCGGACCCGGGTGCCGATCTCACCGGCCATAGGCCGACTCGCACAGCCGCGAGAGGGAGGGGTCGACGGTCCCCTTCGACATGGCGCACACCGTGCCCATGTCGTACGAACGGGCAGGGCGGGGACGGGCCGGAGGCCGCTTCGGCACCACGCGCGGCGGTGGGGCCGCGTGCTCGACCCGGGGGCGCGGGCGCGGGACCGCGCGGTGCTCGCGGGGAGGCGCCACGGTGCGGGTACGAGGGACCGAGGACCGTAGCGTCTTCCGTGGCGGCTTCTTCGTCTTCTTCGCTGGCCGGGACGACTTCGCGGAAGACGCCGAGTCTTCGGAGGTGTCCACGAGCGCTTCGCGGCCTGGTGGGGGCGTCGCCTCCGGGACGAGCATCGGTCGGGCATTCACCGGGGGCCGCTTGCCGTCATGGTGCGGGGCCTGTCCGGCGACGTTGACGCATCCTGCGCACCCGACAGCGAGCAGGGCGAGGGCGGACAGGAGACGGCGCACGACCTCACATTGCAGGAGGTGGACGGGAGCCTGCACCCGACACGCGCAGGGGTCACCCGGCCGTGTGAACGGCTATCGAGCGGTGGAGTCGACGGCCCGCACCAGGGCGTCGACCTGGCGCAGGGTTGCGGGGGTGAGCCCCGTACTCCTCCCGGCCTCCCGGACCACCTGCTTGCCGAACTCGCGAGCGGGAACGACAGGGAGAATGCGGTGCCCGAGGGCGGAACGGGAACCGACCATCCACCGATGGAACTCATCCGCACGGCGGCGAAGCTCCCAGACGTCGCTCCCGCCGGCGGACTCCATCAAAGCTATGGAGTGCTGCACGATCCCGGCCCGTACGGCGCGGACCCGCCTGATCGAGGAGACGGTCCACTTCGCCATCGCGACAGCGCAGCCGAGGTAGAGCAGCCCAGTCACGTACCAGAGCGCTTCGCGGTCGGTCACCGCCCACACGGCGGCACCGAGCGCGGCGCAGGAGCCCAGGGCCGCAGGAATCGCCAGGCCCCAGGCCGCGAACCTGAAGCGGCGGCGGAGGCGGGAGGCATCCATCCAGGCCGGGATCGTTGGTTCGTCCTGCAAGCTCTCACTCATGCTGACGACCGTACCGCCCGGCGCTGGCAGCCACGTCATCGTGCCGAATCCGGTCGGTCGACCCGCTTCAGCGGCCGGTCGGCGTGCGGGTAGAGCGGGGTTTGCCGCGCGAGCTCCGGCGCCCGGTCGAGGCGGTCGATCAGGCACGGCTCGCGATAGTGCCACCGGGCCCAGTCGAGGGCCGCCCGCTTCGTCTGCTCGCGCCGCAGAAGGCCGAGGTCGGGGTGCCACACCACCCAGTCCAGATGACCGCCGCGGCGAGAACGCCACAGCACGAACAGTACGAGCGCGACCACAGCACTCAGCCCGGCCCACGGCAGGGCGAGCAGTGCGGCCGCCTCGCGGAGATCAGAGGGCTGGGCCCACAGCAGCAGCAGGCTCAGGACGGGAGACACCGCCCAGGCGACCCAGTACGCGTAAGCACCGCGCATGACCCTGCGGTACACCATCACGGCGCCGAACAGTGCACCCGCCGCGACCAGTACCGGCCACCGGTGCCCCGAGCCGGCCGCGAGGACGACGCACACAGCGGCGGCGCCGGTCAGCCCGGTCGCCGTCGTACGGTCCTGCCGATCGCGGGCGGCGGGTTCTGGCATGGTCGCAGGTCCTGGTCAGAGGGGAGAGTGACGGCCGCCGCTGAAGTGCCGAACCATGGGGTCGAAAACCTGATGGCGGACCGCGTGCTCGGCCGCTTCGTACTCTACGGGGTGGTCGAGGTCCGGGGAATCGTCCGGGCCTAGCCCCAGGTTCGCCGCCCACTCCACGCAGTTAGGGCAGCCGTCCACCCGGGGCGGATTCAACCGGTGCAAAACCAGTTGGTGCGTGGTCCACGCGATCTCGGCATCGAATACCTCCCGGGCCGCTTCCCCGGAGTTCACGGCGGCGCCATAGGCAGTGACCCAGGTCGTCATGAGGTTGCGGCCGTCGAGGCAGCACGGTGTGGGCAGGCCCGGGACGGCGAGCGGGGAGGGCGCGAGGGCGTTGTCCGGCATACGGCAGCCCGTACCGGGCGGACGCCCGCGACGAACAGGGAACGGGTTTCCCGGACGGTTGGCTGGTTCCCGCAGCCGTGCACCAGTGCGCTGCTGCTGAGAAACCGGTGTGACCAGTAGCGTTTCTCCGGGGGCCGCGGTAGCGGCACACGGGAGCCGGGAAGAGCGGAGAACATGGTGGACGATGTCGAGGGCTTGCGGATCGAGGTGTACCGCACTCTGCAGCTCGCGGGCCTTCCCCTGAGTGATCTCCCTTCCACCCCGGTCAGCGCCGGCGGCGGCGTGGACGTCGTGGAGTCCCGCGAACTGGCGGCCGTCATCGTGGGGTGGGCGTGCAGCGCGGAGTTGTTGAAGCAGGCCGCCGACGCCATCGACCGCGAGGAGGACGAGCACCCCGACGTGCAGCTGCAGGACGAAACCGAAGCGGCGATGGCGGCCGCGATCGACCGGGTGCTGCGGCGGCGGGGTTTCGTCACGCGCGTCCGTGCCGACGTACCCGGCAGTCACCAGTTGGTCGTCACCCGGAGGGATAGCGACTGACCGGCTGAGCGTTCGTCCTCAGAAACTCACGTCAGCCTTGAGTTCCTGAACGAGCCGTTCCAGCGGATCACCGGAACTCCGGTCGTCAACACGAGTTCAACGACTGGGAACTTCATCGCGGTAACCCCGCGCACGGCCTAGCCGCATCCAGTCGTGCGACGTGGACACCGCATCACGGTCCCTTCGGTTCTCCACCGAGGGGACCGTCGTACGTCCGGAGGCATCGCGAGGCCGAGGGCAGCCCACAGCACTGCCCTAGGAGCCGACACCCGGTCTAACGCTCACAGAGAGCGAGGGTGACGAGTCGTCACCCTCGCGAAGGGCGGACGCCCCGCCGTCGTTGACGCGCCGGCACCACAGTGGCAAGCCGACATGAACAGGGCGAAGGCCGGACATTCCGCGCTGAGCAGGGCGGGACGGACGTGAAAAAAGTGCTCCGACACGCGTGATTCGTGATGCACGGAAGGGGTCGGAGATGGCAAGATACGGATCATGGCCGGGACTGGGAACAAGCGGATGCTCACGAATCGTGAGAGCGCCTATGACCCTGCCTCCGGCGAGAACTGGCGGATCACCGTCAACCTGCCGCCGGTGGTGGCAGAGGCTCTGATCCCGAAGCTGCGGGAGATTCACCCCCGCCTGGCTGCCGCCGGTCTCATCACCGCCGTCGTGGAGCACCTGGTGCTGCGTGGCGACGAGTCGCTGGACTGGAAGCGCACAGCCGAGATGGTGAAGAAGGAGATCGAGGGGATCGAGGGTGCACAGCGCCCGTCCAACCCGGCTCAGGACGCACCCCTCCCTCGGGGTAGTCGCCATGGGGGCATATCGACGTAGCTGATACACGCCCCGGGGACTCACCCGCGGGGCCAACGAAAACTGAATCCCAAGGCACTGTCAGCGATCAGGTTGGTCGCCAGGGAGCTGACCAGCGCCTCTTCCATCGACGTCGGAGACATCGCCCGATGCGGGCTTTGTGCTGCCTGATGTCGTTCAGTTCTGGAGACCATCATAGCCACAGGTCCCCGGGCCGGCACCTCCTTGCCCGAAAGCGGTGTGTCACGCGCGCCGTTCACGGGAGTACCCACCGCCGAGCCCCGTACGCACAGGGCGGCAGCCACCGAGCCGCTGTTCCCCCTCCCCAGCACTTCGTCCCTGCCCCGGCAGCAGACGGAGAACAACACCGAGAGCGCAGCCGAGCGAGCCCGCGTGGCCGCCATGCTGCTGGACGATCTCCTGTTCGCCGCCCCCGTCTTCTGCATCGACAGCGGAAACTCGAAGGTGGCCACTGACCGGCCGCTGAAGTTCCTCAGCGAAGCCGCCGAGTTCGTCCGCACCGGCCGCGCAGCCTCCTACGTCGCCACCCTCCGGGAAAGCGCGGTCGCCGTCGACATCGACGGCGACGACGACGACTGGAGCACCAGCGCGCTCGAACACCTCACCAGTCGCGCGCGGGAACTGGACGGCTGGTTCGTCACCCGTCGATCGGGCGGCGGCGCCGGCCGCTGGCACCTGATCGCGTGTTTCCGCACCCAGGCCGCCCGCGCCGAGTTCAAGACCACGGTGGAAACCGTCCGCGCTCACTGGGGCGCCACGGCCCGCCAGATCGACTGGCGCCGTACCCTCCGCCCCCTCTCCGCACCGCACCGCAAGAGCGGCCGCGTCGACCTCCCCGAGTTCGTGGAAGGAGCCGCCAACACGTTGCCGTCGTGGGCCATGAACATGCCCCAGTACACCCGGCCGGTCACAACTCTGCGAAAGGAGGTTCCGGCAACTCCCTGGCAGCGTCGTATCTCCACGATTCCGGAGGGGGAGTTCTGGGAGCGCCTTCGTAAGCCCGGCCCCGATTACTGGGTGGACCGGTCCCTGAGCGAACTGCTCTCTACCGCCCGCCTCATCATCGCGGGGTTCGATGCCGACGCCGCATGGCAGGTAGTCAGCGACCCGGCACACCTCGGTTTCCACCGCGCCCGCAAGCGCGGCCACCGCTGGTGGGTGAAGCACTGCTGGAACGCCGCCGTCGAGTACGTAGACGACCACCGGAACAGCCGCACAGGGAAGTCCGCGTCCGAGCGCTGGAAGAAGGTCACAGGCCCGCTTCTGGCAGGCGTACGGGAACTCCACTGGCGGAACTGGACCACCGCCACACGGCACAGCAGGGAACACATCCTCGCGGCTATCGGGGACCGCATGGCGCGTCAGGGGCTGGCCTGCCGGCCGCTGCCGGAACGCGACCTGGAGAACGACACGGGGAAGTCCCGGAACACGATCCGGGACGCCCTGGATGCGTTCGTGGAGGACGGAGTCCTCATCCGGACCCGGACGTACGACCAGAGCATGGGCCCCAAGGCGTCGCACGAGTTCAGCCTGAACCTGCTCACCCTGGACTTCCGTGCTGAAACTTCTGAACCACCTTGTAGTCACTCCCCCGCCCCCCTCAGCCGCTCCTGGTTCAGCCTCGCTACGACCCTGGCTCTCCACCCCGGCCCCCTCACGGTCACGCAGCTCTACACCCTCAGCGGCTACACCCCCACCTCCACCCCGACCCGAGCCCAGCTGACGAACGTGGAGACCGGCCTCCAGGTGCTGAGGAAGCTCCGGATCGCTCAGGCCGGACGGAAGGGCTGGGAGCTCACGGGCCAGGCCGTCCGGGAACTGCGGTCCATGACCCAGCGGAAGGCAGCAACGGCAGCACGGATCGAGCGCGAGCGGAGTGCGTTCGCGCGGGCATGGGAGGCCACCAGGGAGAAGCTGCAGCGCCGTTGGCAGGAGCAGAAGGAGAGGGCCCTCCAGAGGCGTGCAGCGGCCGACCAGAGCCGTCGCGAGCAGTGGTGGGCGAGTTTGCCCGCGGAGGAGAGGAAGAGCCGTCGAGACGAGTGGAAGGCCCGTTTCCGTGAGCTGACGCCGGCCCAGCAGAAGGCCCGGGTCATCGAGTTGCGCGAGCGCCGGTACATGGCGAAGTGGGGAGCTGCTGCCTAGGTGAGTATCGCCGGGTAGCCGCCCGCCAGTTCGGCAGCGCGAACCCTGCCAGCAAACTCGGAGTTTGCCGCAGGGTGTAAAGCCATGTGTAAAACAGAGTGTGACAAAGGGTGCTCCCCCCACCCACTCTGACCTGCCCTTTTCCACGTGCTGCATCCTGACCACCCACTCCCATCGTCCCTCAAGAAGTGGGTGGTCAGGATGCAGCACGTGGGTTCAGATCAGAGTGGGTGGGGGGAGCACAGGTTGAGTGTGGTGGAGGTAGAAGAGGAACTGAGAGGAGGAGAGTGAGAGTGAGTGAGAGAGAGAGAGTGAAAGACAAAGACGAAGGACAAAGACAAGGACGAAAGAGAAAGACAAAGACGAAAGACAAGAGAAGAGAGAGAAGATTTTAAGAACTAGGGTGGGCCGGTGGGTGGTACGGAGGAGTGGTATCTGCAAGTTGTCGCTGGTGAGTTACTGGGCGGGGATGGGAAGCGAAACTTGAAGCCGGTGGGGGTACTTGCTCCGGCGGGGGGCGGTGGGTTCGCCGGGAGGGTGCCGCCAGGAGGTGGGTCGGTGTGCGGACGGTGATCGGCTCTGATCTGTGCCGTCGTGATGCAACCTGTCCACCGGTGGCGAGTTCCGCGTCTTGAGGGTGTTGGTTCGCTTGCTTCCGTCGGCGGCGAGCTGTCGAGTTCGCCCCGTGGTGGGTGGCTGGGCGAGTCGGAGAGTTTCCGTCGGAGTGGGGCGAGGTTACTGAAGTGGGCGCCCTTCGGGCGGCGTTTGGTGGTCCGGCGGCGTTCACCTGGCGGCAGACGTCGGCCCCGGGGGGCCTTTGGTCTGCCACCAGGGCGCCGGACCTTGGTCGACCCCTGGCGGGGTCGGCTGCTTTGATCTGGTGGTGGCCTCCTACGTCGGCCACCACGGCAGGGGCTCTCGTTCCTCGGCCCCTGCGGGCGGGCGAGGCCGGTTTGAACCTCAGAGTTTTGCCGTGTGCCGCACGGCGCGCGTTCGTAAGTCACGGTGGGAGTTGGTTGTCGTGGAGGTTGTAGTCCGCGAAGTGGTGGTGCCCAAGGGTAAGAACTGGCGGCTTACCGAGCGGGACGTGCCGGTTCTGGAGTGGATCGGCCGGTGGTTCGGCGTAACGGCAGAGCAGGTCACGCGGCAGTTCACGGGAGACGGCGGAGTTCTGCCGTCTCGTCAGGTGGTGTACCGGAGGCTCCGAGCGCTGACGTCGATGGGTCTGCTGTCAGCAGGCCAGCTCCCCGGACGGCGCGCTCAGGTGTTCTGGCTGACGAAGTCTGCGACGGAACTGCTGAACATTCCTGGGAACGCAGTGACGCCGAATATCAAGGAGTACAACCACGACCTGGCCGTGGTCGACCTGGCTCAGTACATCAGCAGCATCAGGCCGGACGATGAGCTGGTGACCGAGCGGGAGATCCGTGCTCGCGATACCCCGAACCAGTACGCGAGCACGGAGCCCACCTATGCGGTGTCGACCGGGGAGAACGGGCGCGGCCGCCGTTACCCGGACCTGGTGGGTCTACGTCCGGACGGAACCGTGTGGGCCCACGAGCTGGAGCGAACCCAGAAGGCGCGTCCGCGTCTCGTGAGGAACATGCTGCTGTACGTCAACGCCGATCACATCAGTTACGCCATGTACTGGGCCTTTCCCAAACTGCTGAAGAACGTGGAGTTGGCCGCGGAGGAAGCGAACGCTTCCGCCGTCGAGCTGGGGCGGGGACAGAAGATCTTTGTCCGCGTCTGGGATGTAGAAGAACGGGGAGCAGAGTGAGTACGCCACGGAGCCAGCGAGCACGAGGGAACATCGCAGGCGGACCTACGACGAAGTGGCAGGGTTCGCAGCCCATCAACCCAAACTCCGGTGAGGCCGTGGCGAGGGCGGCAGGGGTGATCCTGGCCGTCCTGAACCCGGTCGCGGCGATCCTCGTGCTGGTCCTGGTCGCGGCCGGCCGCCGCTTCCCGCCGCGGGCCCGGCACTGGGTGTGCTGGGCCGGGTGGGGTGCCGTAGTCGTCGGCGCGCTGATCGGATTCTTCCGCTGGTACCTGGTGCCGTACCGCGAACTGGGGACGGCGATCTGGGACAGCCCGAACCGGGCCGCTCTGGCAGAACTGGCCCAGGAGAACTGGGCGAGCTGGGTGGGCAACCAGATTCCGTTCAGCGTGACCGTCGCGGCCGGGATCGGCGGAGCCTGGCTCATCCGGCGAGCGAAGTTCACGGCGGAGTGGCGGACGGTGAAGGACCCGGTGCCGCAGAAGCGGATCGAGGCGAAGCTGCGGGAGCTCGCGCAGAACGATGACCGTCCCCCGGCGCAGAGTTTGGACGACCTGCGTATCCGGCTGGGCGTCGACAAGATGACCGGCGACGCGTGCGAGATCAGCGGCCGTGCCATGAGGCGTCACGGATTCATCCCGGGAGCATCCGGCTACGGAAAGTCCCGCACGATCGAGCAGCTGGTGTACGAACTGGTCGTCAGTCCGCACGCGCGTCCCCTGGGTATCGGGTTTCTGTTCGCCGACATGAAGGCGGACCCCATGCTGATCGAGGCTATGGCCGGAGGGGCGCATCACGCGGGGCGCCGGTTCAAACTGGTCACGGTCACGGGAGCGGGGACGACGTACAACCCCATCCGCCACGGTTCCGCCGAGCAGATCCGGAGCCGGATCGTGGAGTGCCTGGACCAGGTGGCCGGCGGCGGGTTCTCGGAGCCGCACCACCGAGAGGCGGCTGAAGAGTTCCTGCTGTATGCCGTCCGGGCCCTGGACGACCTGGTTCGCGGAAGCGTCACCGAGTTGTTCCCCGACGGGACGACGAGGGCCTGGCGCCGCGACCTTCCCGACCTGGCCCGTCTGCTGACCCTGAAGTCTCTCGGCTCCCGGACGAACCACTTCTCGCCGCGGCTGCAGAAGGAACTGGGCGACTACCTGAACTACCTCAACACCGAGGCGAAGGACCTGAAGCGCTCGATCCCGGGCCTGGCCACCCGCATCCGGAATTTGGTGTCGGGCGACGCCGGCCGCGTCCTGATCGAGACCCAGGACGGTGTCGACCTCTACGAGTCGGTCAAGCGCGGCGACATCGTCCTGTTCTCCCTCGCGGCGAACACCGACGCGAAGGCGGCGCGGCAGATCGGCAACCTGTTCCTCACCGACCTCGGGTCGGTCGGAGACCGGCTGCTGGCGGAGAACTTCGGAGAGAACGGCGGACTGTTCATCGCGGGCGTCGATGAGTTCAGCGGGCTCGGGGGCAGCACGATGACCGGCCTGTTCCAGCGGTTGCGCGCCGCCGGCGGCGGTCTGTTCGTGTGCACCCAGGACCTGGCGGACCTGGCCGACGTGTCCGACGCCTTCCTGGCGGCCGTGCTCACCAACGCGGACGTGCTGATCCTCCACCGCACCAAAGCGTCCGCGGAACAGGTCTCCGAACTGCTGGGGACGTACGAGGGGTGGGAGGAGACGCTTCAGGTTCAGGAGGACATCGGAGTTCTCGGCTCGACCACGGCCGGGTCCGGAGTCGGCTCCCTGCGCCAGGTCGACCGCTTCAAGGTCCACCCGAACCAGCTTCGGGAACTGGGTGTCGGCGAGGCCATCGTCGCCATCGGTCACCCAGAGGACTCTTCCCAGACGGTGCAGATGGCTCTCGCCCCGCGGTACCCGGTGCCGGAGGCCGAGCCGGACGAGGTGCTGGAGCAGCAACCGCCGGTCGACCTCACGAAGGAACTTCCCCCTGCGCCGCCGGCCCGCAAGGACGTCGAGGCCGTCGAGGCAATCCCAGAGAGCGCGCCGGAGGACGCCGCCGAGTTCGAGGGCTGGGAGGAGGAGCCTCCGGAGGTCGAGGAGGAACCAGTCGAGGCCGACGAGAAGGAGACCGTGGAAACCGGCGACGACGCGGCAGAGGTGCCCGCGGAGGAAACTCCGGTCATCGTGCCCAGGCCCCAGCCGAGCCCGTCCCCAGCGACGCCGAAGCCAGCCAGCGACCCGTTCTGACGAGGGGCTGAGGTTCACGATTTTCTGCCTCCGGCGGGCCCTTACTCCCAAGGGGGTGGGGGCTCGTCGCGTGTGTGCGGGCTGGGGAGTGGCTGGGGTTGGGGGGTGGCCGGGGGCTCCCCTCGGCCGGACGGGCACCCTTCGGGCTACCACCGAACCTGCGGGGGGTGCCAGGCCGAGCCGCTTCGCGGTCGCGCAAGCGCGAGCCTGGCACCCCCCGCAGAACCGGCGGTACGGCGGAGCTGCCCGACCGACCGAGGGGAGCCCCCGCCCACCGGGCGGAGTTGTGGCGGAGGCCGCCGGGCAAGGCCCGCGCGGGCGGGGGCGGGAACCGCCGCTGACCTGCGGAAAGATGTGATGCAGGTCACCCGTTCGGAGGACTGTTCCAGGTGGACTCAGGCACTCGAATAAGGCAGAATTAGTGATGTCGGAAGGGGATGGCAGCCCCGGACGAC
>NZ_JAWCTQ010000045.1:0-61654 GCF_032423885.1 Streptomyces tamarix
ACAGCGCCCCGGAGGCGGAACGAGCCCCAAAAAGGGCGGCGCGGAGCGCTGAGCACGTTCGCCGCCTCGACACCCGCTCACAGCGCCCCGGAGGCGGAACGAGCCTAAAAAGGAATCAGCCGCTGGTGCGGGGCAGGTGGCGCCCGTAGTCGAGGATGTCCTCCTTGACGGGCTCCACCAGCGGGAAGTCCCTGTTCCAGTCCGCCAGGACCACCACGCCCCCGCCGCCGCCACGGGCGAACTGGAGCGGGAACGGCGTGCCCTCCAGGGACACGTCGAGGGTGCCGCCCTCGCCGTGCTCGCCGCCCGCGACCTCGATGGTGCGGACCCCGCCGACCTTGTCGCGGTTGCCCTTGTGGACCTCGCCGTGGAGCACGAGCAGGCCCTTCAGCAGGACGTTCATCTCGGTGAAGCCGCGTAGCTGCTTGTACGAGGGGTCGTCCTGCGGGACCTTGACGTATTTGCCGTCCAGCTTGTCGGCCGCCTCGATGTCCGACTCGGTCGGCTCGCCGGAGCCCTCGGCGTGCCGCCAGAACGCCGCGCCCGCTTTCAGGAAGAGGGCGTCGCCGACGCGCAGCAGCTCGAACGTCGACTTCCTGGTGGTGACGGAGCCGGTCGCGCCCTGGGCCTTGAGGCGCATGTTCAGCTTGTACGTGCCGGACTTGCTGACGAGGGTGCCCGCGAGGCGCACCGACGTGGCGCCGTCGGCGGCGGCGCGGGCCTTGTCCTCGATCTCGCCGGCCGGGAGCCTGCCGACCCCGTTGGTGCCCTCGTCCGGGTCTTCCGCGCAGGCGGTCAGTGCCGCGGCCAGTCCGACGCAGAGGGCGACGGGGAGCACGACGCGTCGGGTACGCCGAACCGGGGGGAGAGCGGTCACCAGCGCTGCCTCTCAGTGTTGCACGTGGGGGGACGGCCGACCGCAGCGTACCGGGGTCGGATCGCCCCCTCCGAACGGAGCCGGACGGACGCCCTGCCTGGGCGACCCGAACCCTGACGAGCTAGCCTGAAACACCGAACTGCGGGCATAAGCGGCATGTCGGTTGATGGTCACGCGGACGACAAGGAGGCGCGGGGCATGGCAGGAGGCGCCGCCCGGATCTTCGTCTCGCACCTCGCCGGGGCGCCGGTCTTCGACCCGAGCGGCGACCAGGTGGGCCGGGTGCGCGACCTCGTCGCCATGCTCCGCGTGGGGCGCCGGCCGCCCCGGGTGCTGGGGCTCGTCGTGGAGGTGATCGGCCGCCGCCGGATCTTCCTGCCGATGACCCGGGTGACGGGCGTCGAGTCCGGCCAGGTGATCACGACCGGGGTCCTCAACGTGCGCCGCTTCGAGCAGCGCCCCACCGAGCGCCTCGTCCTCGGCGAACTCCTCGACCGACGGGTCCGACTCGTCGACGGCGGCGACGAGGTGACCGTCCTCGACGTGGCGATGCGCCAGTTGCCCGCCCGCCGCGACTGGGAGATCGACCGGGTCTTCGTGCGGCGCGGCGCCCGCGGGGCGCTGCGCCGCAAGGGCGAGACGCTGACCGTCGAGTGGTCGGCGGTCACGGGGTTCTCCCTGGAGGAGGTCGGGCAGGGCGCGGAGAGCCTGGTCGCCACGTTCGAGCGGATGCGCCCCGCCGACCTGGCGAACGCGCTGCACCACCTGACGCCCAAGCGCCGCGCCGAGGTCGCCGCCGCCCTCCACGACGACCGGCTGGCCGACGTGCTGGAGGAGCTGCCCGAGGACGACCGGATCGAGATCCTCGGCAAGCTGAAGGCGGAGCGCGCCGCGGACGTCCTGGAGGCCATGGACCCGGACGACGCCGCGGACCTGCTGTCGGAGCTGCCGGAGGACGAGAAGGAGCGGCTGCTCACCCTGATGCGTCCGGACGACGCGGCGGACGTGCGGCGGCTGATGTCGTACGAGGAGCGGACGGCGGGCGGGCTGATGACGACCGAGCCGATCGTGCTGCGCCCGGACGCGACGGTCGCGGACGCCCTCGCCCGCGTCCGCCAGCAGGACCTCTCCCCCGCGCTGGCCGCGCAGGTGTACGTGTGCCGGCCGCCCGACGAGACGCCGACCGGGAAGTTCCTCGGGACGGTCCACTTCCAGCGGCTGCTGCGCGATCCGCCGTTCACCCTGGTCTCCGCGATCGTCGACACCGACCTGGAGCCGCTCTCCCCCGACACCCCGCTGCCGGTCGTGACCAGCCACCTCGCCGCGTACAACCTGGTCGCGGCGCCGGTCGTCGACGACAGCGGGTCGCTGCTCGGCGCGGTCACCGTCGACGACGTGCTGGACCACCTGCTGCCGGAGGACTGGCGGGAGACCGAGTTCGGCCCGGAGGCGGAGCGGGAGGCGGCGCATGGGGCCTGACCGCGCCCCGGAGGGGGGCACCGGACGCGACCACCGTACGGGCGGGCGCGAGCGCCCCGGCCTGCGGGAGCGCGCCGGCGGACGCGACCGTACGGGCGGACGCGAGCGCGCCGGCGGGCGGGAGCGGGCCGCGCCCCGCACCCGGCTCGACCAGCCGTTGGACCAGCCGCGCGTGCGGCGGCCGAGGCTACTGCCGGAGTACGACCCGGAGGCGTTCGGGCGGCTGTCGGAGCGGATCGCCCGGTTCCTCGGCACGGGCCGGTTCATCGTGTGGATGACGGTGGTCATCATCACGTGGCTGACCTGGAACATCACCATGCCGGAGCCGCTGCGCTTCGACCCGTACCCGTTCATCTTCCTCACCCTGATGCTCTCGCTCCAGGCGTCGTACGCGGCGCCGCTGATCCTGCTCGCGCAGAACCGGCAGGACGACCGGGACCGGGTCAACCTGGAGCAGGACCGGGCGCAGAACGAGCGGTCGATCGCCGACACCGAGTACCTGACGCGGGAGGTCGCGGCGCTGCGCATGGGGCTCGGCGAGGTCGCCACCCGCGACTGGATCCGCTCCGAGCTGGAGGTCCTGGTGAAGGAGTTGGAGGACCGGGGCTCCGTATTCCCGCGGTCCGCGCCGCCGGGGAGTGACGAAGGCGACCGCTGACGGGCTTTCCGAGGCCCTCGGTGGGCGCCGTACCATCGTCCGTATGACGACGGAAGACGCGGTGCGCGAAGCACTGGCGACGGTGAACGACCCCGAGATCAACCGGCCGATCACCGAACTCGGCATGGTCAAGTCAGTCGAGATCGGGGCGGACGGCGCGGTGGCCGTGACCGTGTACCTGACGGTCTCCGGCTGCCCGATGCGCGAAACGATCACGAAGAACGTGAGCGAGGCGGTCTCCCGCGTCGAGGGCGTCACCCGCGTCGACGTGTCGCTGGACGTGATGAGCGACGAGCAGCGCAAGGAGCTGGCCGCCGCGCTGCGCGGCACGACCGCCGAGCGCGAGGTGCCCTTCGCGAAGCCCGGTTCGCTGACCCGCGTGTACGCGGTGGCGTCCGGCAAGGGCGGCGTCGGCAAGTCCTCGGTGACGGTGAACCTGGCCGCCGCGATGGCCGCGGACGGGCTGAAGGTCGGTGTCGTGGACGCCGACATCTACGGCCACAGCGTCCCCCGCATGCTGGGCGCCGACGGACGGCCCACCCAGGTCGAGAACATGATCATGCCGCCGTCCGCGAACGGCGTGAAGGTCATCTCGATCGGCATGTTCACCCCGGGCAACGCCCCGGTCGTGTGGCGCGGCCCGATGCTGCACCGCGCGCTCCAGCAGTTCCTCGCGGACGTCTACTGGGGCGACCTGGACGTGCTGCTGCTGGACCTCCCGCCGGGCACGGGCGACATCGCGATCTCCGTGGCGCAGCTCGTGCCGAACGCCGAGATCCTCGTCGTCACCACGCCGCAGCAGGCGGCGGCCGAGGTGGCGGAGCGGGCCGGTTCGATCGCCGTGCAGACCCACCAGAAGATCGTCGGCGTCGTGGAGAACATGTCGGGCCTACCGTGCCCGCACTGCGACGAGATGGTCGACGTGTTCGGCACGGGCGGCGGCCAGAAGGTCGCGGACGGGCTGACGCGGACGACCGGCGCCACGGTCCCGGTGCTCGGCTCGATCCCGATCGACGTACGGCTGCGGGAGGGCGGCGACGAGGGCAGGCCCGTCGTGCTGTCCGACCCGGAGTCGCCGGCCGGCGCGGCGCTGCGCGCCATCGCGGGCAAGCTCGGCGGCCGCCAGCGGGGCCTGTCCGGCATGTCCCTGGGCATCACGCCGCGCAACAAGTTCTGAGGCGCACGCGCCGGGCGCGCGTCCGCCGGGTACGCCGAAGGGGCGCCCCTCCACCGTGAGCGGCGCCCCTTCGGCGTGCCCGGCGCGGGTCCGGGGCGCCGGGTCGGACGTACTCAGACGTACTCAGACGTACGTGGAGATGTCGGCGACGACGGCGAAGCCGAGCCCGTACGCGCTCATCCCCCTGCCGTAGGCGCCCAGGTGGACGCCGCGGGAGGTGCTTCCGGCGAGGATCCAGCCGAACTCGGTCTCGCGGTAGTGGAACGGCTGCGGCACGCCGTCCACGGGCAGCGACAGCGTCGTCCAGGCGGGCCCGTCCAGGTCGTCCGCGAGTTCGAACGCGGTCTCCGTCTGCTGGTCCAACCACTCGTTGCGCAGGACGTGGTCGAGCTGGGGGGGCCAGGTGTACGCGAGGAGCCCCGAACCGGCCAGCCAGGCGGCGGAGGACACGCTCGTGGCGTCCAGGACGCCGGTGCCGTCGCCGGAGCCGCGCACGGGGTGGGCGGCGACGGTGACGACGACCACGAAGGCGCCGCGCCCCTGGTCGGCGGCGTCGGGCCGTATCGACGGCTCCTCGCCGTGGCCGGTCGAACCGTGCTGCACGGTTCCGTCCGCCGCCGTGCTGACCCGCATCAGCCAGCGCGGGCCGGTGAACGCCTCGTCCAGCCCGTACCAGGGGAAGGGGGCCCGCAGGTACCCGTCGACGGTGCGACGGGCCGGAGGCACCCCCTCGGGCGTGGGTGTGGTGCCGGGCGTCGGCTGTGCCTGCGCCCCCACCCGTCTCGTGGTCTCCATCTGCCCGGCCGCCTCCTCGATCCGTTCGGACAGAGGGAGAGGATATCCACCGGGGAGGGGCTCGTACGGGAGGTCCGGCACCGGGTGGCCCGGGTGGCTCAGCCCGGTCGGGCGGCGTCCGCGTCGGAGCTCAGGTGGCGTCCGCGTCGAAGGGGGGCCGGTCGGCCGTATCGGGCGTGTCGCGCTTCTTCAGGAGGTCGGGCGTGGCGGAGCCGGAGGCGGCCGGGGCGGAGGCGGTGCCCTTGACGGCGTCGGCGACCTCGTCGATCTCCTTGCGGAGGTCGAAGCTGCTGCGCAGCTCCTGGAGGTCCCTCAGGTCCGGGTTCTCGGTGAGCTGCTTGCGGATGAACGTCTTCGGGTTGAGGTCCTCGAAGTCGAAGTCCTTGAAGTCGGGGCCGAGCTCGCTGCGGATGTCCTGCTTGGCGCTCTCGGAGAAGTCCCGGATCTTGCGGATGAAGCGGCTGACGTCCTGGATGAGCTGGGGCAGCTTGTCGGGACCCCAGATGAGCACGGCGAGGATCACCAGCGCCACCACCTCGAGTCCGCCTATGTCACTGAACACCTTGCTCCTCCTCCGGTCTCCGCTGCACCAAGGTACCCGCTCCACCCGTGTGGCGGGACCGGCGCCGGGACCATCAGCCGTTCGGTCGTTCAGCCGTCCGCCGACGAGCCGAGCGTGAGCGTCCTGACCTCCTCGTGGCCGCCGCGCCGCACGGTGAGGCGGAGTTCGTCGCCGGGGCGGTGGGCGCGGATCTTGACGATCAGCTCCTCGCCGTTGTGGACGCGCTCGCCGTCGACCTCGGTGACGACGTCGCCGGGGCGGACGCCCGCCTTGGCGGCGGGACCGCCCGGGGTGACGGACGCGCCGCCGTCCTGGGCCTTGTCCGCGACGCGGGCGCCGTCGCCGGTGAACTTCATGTCGAGGCTGACGCCGATGACGGGATGGGTGGCCCTGCCCGTGTTGATGAGCTCCTCGGCGACGCGCTTGCCCTGGTTGACGGGGATCGCGAAGCCCAGGCCGATCGAGCCGGACTGGCCGTCGTCGATGCCGGAGCCGCTGTCGGCGGCGCGGATGGCGCTGTTGATGCCGATGACGCGGGCCTGCGAGTCGAGGAGCGGCCCGCCGGAGTTGCCCGGGTTTATGGGGGCGTCGGTCTGGAGGGCGTCGACGTAGCTGACGTCACTGCCGTCGCCCTTCTCGCCGCCGGCGGTGATGGGGCGGCCCTTGGCGCTGATGATGCCGGAGGTGACGGTGTTCTGGAGGTCGAAGGGGGCGCCGATGGCGACGACCGGGTCGCCGACGCGGACGCCGTCGGAGTCGCCGAGCGGGAGCGGCGCGAGGTTCGACACCCCGGTGACGCGGACGACGGCGAGGTCGTAGCCGCTGTCGCCGCCGACGAGGGTGGCGCCGGCGGTCTCGCCGCCGCTGAAGGTGACGGTGATGTCGCCGCCGCCCTCGGCGGAGTCGACGACGTGGTGGTTGGTGAGGATGTGGCCGCGCTTGTCGAGGACGAAGCCGGTGCCGGTGCCCTGCGCGCCGCCGCCGCTGACGTGGAGGGTGACGACGCCGGGCAGGGCCCGGGCGGCGATGCCGGCGACGCTGTCGGGGGCGCGGTCCCTCACGTCCGCCCCGGCCTGGGGCAGCTCGACGGTGGTGAGACCGCCGTTGCGTTCGACGTACGCGCCGACGGCTCCGCCGAGGACGCCGGTGAGCAGCGCGAAGACCAGCGCGCCGACGAGCGCGAGCCCCGTGCGCGACCGCCGGGGCCGCACGCCGCCCGGGTGGCCGGTGAGCGGTTGCGCGGGCTGCCGCGCGGCAGGAGCGCTCCAGGGGTCGTACTGCCCCCACTGCGCGGGCGCGGGTGCGGGCGGCTGTCCGTGCGGCGCGGGGGTGGGAGCCGGCGACGGGGTGCCGTAGGCGGGCGGCTGGGCGGCCACGGGCCGCTGCACGGGCGGCGCGGGCGCCCAGGGGCCGGGCTCCCCATAGGGCGGTGTCCGGTACTCGTCGGGCGCGTGCAGGGGCCCGCCGGTGCCGGCGCGGTGCCCGGCGGGCGCGGCGCCGGTGTCGGTACCGGCCGCCGCCGGGGGGACCGGCCGGGCCGCGTCCGCGGGGGCGGTGTCCGGCGCGGCCGGGGACGCGGGCGCGGGGGCGTCCCGGGGGGCCGGGGGCGCGGGCGCGGCTCCGGGCGTAACGGCTCCGGGCGCGGCGGCTTCGAACGGCGCGGGCCGCGGGGAGGCGGACGGGCCGTCCGCCGGGGGCGGCGGGGTGGGGACCGGGGGCGCGGGGCGGCTCCACCACGTTCGTTTCGGCTGCGTGGGCTTCCCGTCGTCCATGCTCTCCCCGCTACTGGCCACTCAGCGCCCCTCCGGCGCCCCTGACCACGGATTCAACCAGGTCCTCCCGGGGCGCCGTTCAGGGTGCCGGGGGCGCCTTGTGCGACGGGTAGGGGTCCCGTACGGGCCCCGGAGCGCCTATCAGGGGCAGGGTCCCGGCGCCGACCAGCGGGGTCGCCGCGTGGAGGAACGGCGGGGCCGCCGGATGCCGCGACCGGGCCTGCGTGGCGGAGATCGGGGCGCCGGTCCGGTCCGCGAACCGGCCCGTGCTCGCGCCCGTGGCGGGGCGGCGGCGGGAATTCTCCGCCGCGGCCGGCTGCCCGGCGGACGACGACCGCAGCGGCGTCACCTTGTTCCCGGAGCCCTCGCCGCGCACGTCGACCGCCGTGACGGTCGGCAGCGTCCCGCCCAGCGCGATCGCCGCGAACGACACGGCGCTGGCCGCCGCGAACGCGAACCTCCGGCCGCGCCACGGGGACCGCTCGGCCTCCCGGCCGACCTCGTGGATGCGGAAGCCCCCGCGCCCGGCCGGTGCGTGCTCGGCGGCGGGGACGTACCCGAAGCCGCCGGACCTCACTCCGAACAGGCCGGCTCCCGAGCCGGGCCGCCCGGTGTCCGGGGCGTGCCCGGACCGCCGGGTCCCGGCTCCCAGGGCGCCTCCCCCGAGACCGCCGCCCCCGAACGGCGGCCCGCCGTCTCCCGCGGCGCCCCCGGGCAACCCCTGGAGGCGGGCGAGCAGCCCCGCGGGGGGCGGCGGGGGGGCGGACTCGGCGAAGAAGCTCTTGACGCGGCGCTGCGCGTCGGCCTCGGCCTTGCAGCGGGCGCAGGTCGCCAGGTGGGCGAGGACCCGCTCGCGGGCGTCGTGACCCAGCTCGCCGTCGACCAGCGCGGCGAGCCGGTCCCCCAGATGGTGTTCCGCGGGGGTCGGACGTGTGCCACTCACGCGGCTCCGCCCTCCCCGACCACGGCGGCGAACGGACGCCCGGCGACGCGCTGCCCGGCCCGCGCCTCGGGCGACCGGTGCTTGAGCGCCTTGCGCAGGTGCGACCGGCCGCGGTGGATCCGGCTGCGGACCGTGCCGAGCTTCACGCCGAGCGTCGCGGCGATCTCCTCGTACGACAGGCCCTCGATGTCGCACAGCACGACGGCCGCGCGGAACTCCGGCGCCAGCGTGTCCAGCGCCTGCTGCACGTCCGCGTCGAAGTGCGTGTCGTGGAACGCCTGCTGCGGCGACGGCTCGCGGCTGGGCAGCCGCTCCGCGGCGTCCTCGCCGAGCGCGTCGAACCGGATGCGCTGCTTGCGCCGCACCATGTCCAGGAACAGGTTCGTGGTGATGCGGTGCAGCCAGCCCTCGAACGTGCCCGGCGTGTACGTCGACAGGGAGCGGAAGACGCGGACGAAGACCTCCTGCGTGAGGTCCTCGGCGTCGTGCTGGTTGCCCGTCAGGCGATAGGCGAGGCGGTAGACGCGACCGCTGTGCGTGCTGACGATCTCCTCCCAGGTCGGAGGGGCCCACGCCTGCGATTCCGCATCCGATGCGAAGGTCGCCGTCGTGGCTGCGGTCTCGGTGGCGGCACGGGTGCTGTCAGCGGTGTCGGTCACGGATTTCGGCTCACCCGCCGACCTGAGGAAGCGCCGCAGCCGCAGCGCTCCTCTCCGATCCACAGGCGCAGCCGCACCTCCCCTATCGGCTCTGGTGGTGTCCAGTGGAGCCCCTACCATAGCCACCTCGCCCGTTAGCTCCGGATAAGAATCTTTACGCGAATTTGGGACGGACTTCGGGTCTTGATCCGTCCGACCGTCCCCACCCCTTCCCAACGCCTGGTCCCATCTGCGGGTTCCCGAAGGCGAGCGGCTACAGTCACCGTTGCCAACTACGGGAACAGGAGAGGGTCATTACCGCCAACCGGCAGACGAGCTGGGCCTTCGCCGACGCCTTTGCCGCCGAGGACGAAGCGCTGCGCTGGGCCCGCGACCGGGCCCGGGAGGCAGGGCTGCCCTCGGTGTCCCCGGGCACCGGAGCCGCGCTGCGGATGCTCGCCGCCACGGCGGACGCCAAGGCCGTCGCGGAGATCGGCACGGGGACCGGCGTCTCCGGGATCTACCTCCTGCTGGGCATGCGGCCGGACGGGGTGCTGACCACCGTGGACCCCGAGCCGGACCGGCAGCAGTTCGCCCGGCAGGCGTTCCGGGCGGCGGGCTTCGCCGGGAACCGGGCGCGCTTCATCCCCGGCCGGGCGCTGGACGTGCTGCCGAGGCTGGCGGACGGCGGGTACGACGTGGTCTTCTGCGACGGCGACCGCACCGAGTACCTGGCGTACCTCGACGAATCGTTGCGGCTGCTGCGGCCGGGCGGGCTGGTGTGCTTCGAGGGCGTGTTCGCGGACGGCCGTACGGTCGACTCGGGGGTCCAGCCGGTCGAGGTGCTGACGCTGCGCGAGCTGTTGCGCACGGTGCGGGAGAGCGACGAGCTGGTGCCGTCGCTGCTGCCGGTCGGCGACGGGCTGCTCTGCGCCGTGCGCCGCGGCTGACCGGCCCCGAGGGGCCCGCCCCGGCCCCCCGTACGCCATCCGGTGTCCCGCGGCCCGTGGCGCTCCGGAGACACGGGCACCCCGGAGACACGAGCGCCCCGGCGTGGTGGGGGCACCGGCCGGGGCGATCGGGAAAACGTGGGCGTAAGCGTCAGCTCGTGACCTTCTTCAGCTCCTCGCCGAGGGCTACGGCCTCGTCCGGGGTCAGCTCGACGACAAGCCGACCGCCGCCTTCGAGCGGAACGCGCATGACGATGCCCCGCCCCTCCTTGGTCACCTCGAGCGGGCCGTCGCCCGTCCGCGGCTTCATGGCCGCCATGCTCGTTCCCCTTCCTGAAACCAGCTCATCGATCAGCCGATGGCCCCATGGAAGGGCGCGGACCGGCGTCGAACACATTGCTTCCAGGTCATTATCCCGCATGGCGACACCCGATGACCAACATCGGGCCGCATCGCTTGCACAACGCGATCACGCAAAACCCCTCATTTCGGCGGTCCGCCTGCGATACTTCGCCGTCGCGGCGCCCGGCACGCGGTGCCGTCGTTTGACGCAGGTCACATGCCGGGGCCCGATGATCTCCGCCATGCTGGGCGGGACACGACCGCCGGAGCCGCAAAGGGGACCCTGCCATGGCCGACACCGTGCTGTACGAGGTGAGCGACGGACTCGCGACCGTCACCATCAACCGGCCCGACGCGATGAACGCGATGAACACCGAGGCGAAGGTCGCGCTGCGGGACGCCCTGGAGGCCGCGGGCGCCGACCCCGCCGTGCGCGCGGTGCTGCTGACCGCGACGGGCCGGGCGTTCTGCGTGGGCCAGGACCTCAAGGAGCACGTGCAGTCGCTGACCGGCGAGGACGCGATGCGGACGGTGCGGGACCACTACAACCCGATCGTCCGGGCGATCACCGGCATGCCGAAGCCGGTGGTGGCCGGGGTGAACGGGGTCGCGGCGGGCGCGGGCTTCGGCTTCGCGCTGGCGGCGGACTACCGGGTCGTGGCGGACACGGCGTCGTTCAACACCTCCTTCGCGGGCGTGGCGCTCAGCGCCGACTCGGGCATCTCCTGGACGCTGCCCCGCCTGATCGGCCCCGGCCGCACCGCCGACCTGATGCTGTTCCCGCGCTCGCTGTCCGCGCGGGAGGCGTACGACCTGGGGCTGGTCGGCAAGCTGGTGCCGGCCGCCGAGCTGGCCGCCGAGGCGGAGCGGACCGCCCGCGCCCTCGCGGCGGGCCCCACGCTCGCGTACGCGTCGATCAAGGAGGCCATGGCGTACGGCGCCGGGCACACCCTCGCGGAGACGCTGGAGAAGGAGGACGAGCTCCAGACCCGGGCGGGTGCCTCCGAGGACCACCGGATCGCGGTGGAGGCGTTCCTCGCGAAGGAGAAGCCGAGGTACGTCGGCCGCTAGCGCGCCGCGGGGGCCGGGGCGGCCCCGGGGGCCGGGCGCGGGGTGCGGGCGACGCACTCCGCCAGGTGGTCGTCGACCAGGCCGCACGCCTGCATCAACGCGTACGCCGTGGTGGGGCCGACGAAGCGGATGCCGCGCCGCTTCAGGGCCTTGGCCAGGGCCGTCGACTCGGGGGTGACGGCGGGGACGTCCGCGAGGGTGCGCGGCGCCGGACGGGCCGCCGGGTCCGGCGCGTGGGACCAGACCAGCTCGTCGAGTTCGCCGGGCTCCCACCCGGCGAGCACGCGCGCGTTGGCGAGCGTCGCGTCGACCTTGGCGCGGTTGCGGATGATGCCCTCGTCGGCGAGCAGCCGCTCCCGGTCGGCCTCCGTGAACGCGGCGACCGCGGCGATCCGGAAGCCGGCGAAGGCCCGCCGGAAGCCCTCCCGGCGGCGCAGGATCGTGATCCACGACAGGCCGGACTGGAACGCCTCCAGGGAGAGCCGTTCGAACAGCGCGTCGTCTCCGTGGACCGGGCGGCCCCACTCCCCGTCGTGGTAGGGGAGGTAGTCGGGTGTCGACAGGCCCCACGGGCAGCGCGGCGCGCCGTCGGGCCCGGGTACGGCCCCGCCGGTCACCGCTCCCCCTCCTCGTCCCGCGCGTCGCGGTCGCCGTCCGCGGCGCGGTCCTCGTCCGCGCTCCGGGCCCCGTCCGCGACGCGGTCCCCGTGCCCGGCGGGGCCGTCGTGGCGGGGGTGCTTGGCGAAGAGGTCCGTACGGCCGGACGCCGTGGCCTGCGCGCCGGCCAGCGCCGACTCCAGCTCGGCGATCCGGGCGTCCCGCTCGGCGAGCTCGGCCGCCAACCGGTCCAGGACGTCGTCGACCTCGTCCATCCGGTAGCCGCGGGGCGCCAGCGGCAGCCGCAGCGCCTCGATGTCGGCGCGGCTGACCGGCCGGGTGAGCGGCAGGGGGTCGGCCAGGTGCTCCGGGGGCGCCTCGGGCAGGACCTCGCTCTCCGCGCCGCCGACCACCGCGAGGGTCACCGCGGCCACGACGACGACCATCGCTACAGCCAAGAACCAGAACACAGTGCGCCTCTCCCGGGGCCGGAAACATGGAGCGTAAAACGTCCGGTGCCGATCGTGCCATGCGGTCGCGGCGGTTAGGGTCGCAGGGACGTCATGCGAGGAGGACTTACGGGATGCTGCGCCTGGGACGACGCGAATTCGACGCGCACGAGCCGGTGGTCATGGCCATCGTGAACCGGACCCCGGACTCCTTCTACGACCAGGGGGCCACCTTCCACGACGAGCCCGCCCTCGCCCGGGTCGAGCAGGCCGTGGCCGAGGGCGCGGCGATCATCGACGTCGGCGGGGTGAAGGCGGGGCCCGGCGAGGAGGTCGACGCCGAGGAGGAGGCGCGGCGCACGGTCGGTTTCGTGGCGGAGGTGCGGCGGCGCCACCCCGACGTGGTGATCAGCGTCGACACCTGGCGGCACGAGGTCGGCGAGGCCGTGTGCGAGGCCGGGGCGGACCTGCTGAACGACGCGTGGGGCGGCGTCGACCCGAAGCTCGCGGAGGTCGCGGCGCGGTACGGGGCGGGGCTCGTGTGCACCCACGCGGGCGGCGCCGAGCCGCGGACGCGTCCGCACCGGGTCGCGTACGACGACGTGATGGCGGACATCCTGCGCGTGACGGTCGGGCTGGCCGAGCGTGCCGTGGCGCTGGGCGTGCCGCGGGAGTCGGTGCTGATCGACCCGGGGCACGACTTCGGGAAGAACACCCGGCACTCGCTGGAGGCGACGCGGCGGCTCGGGGAGATGGTGGAGACGGGGTGGCCGGTGCTGGTGTCCCTGTCGAACAAGGACTTCGTGGGGGAGACGCTGGACCGGCCGGTGAAGGAGCGGGTGATCGGGACGCTGGCGACGACGGCCGTGTCGGCGTGGCTGGGGGCCCAGGTGTACCGGGTGCACGAGGTCGCCGAGACGCGGCAGGTGCTGGACATGGTGGCGTCCATCGCGGGGCACCGCGAACCCGCCGTCGCCCGGCGGGGGCTGGCGTGACCGGTCGGGCCGCGCCGGCCCCGCGCCGGGCGACGGTGCTCAGCGGCCTGCTTCCTTGCTGACCAGGGCCACCGCCTCGTCCACGTCGTCGGTCACGTGAAAGAGCATCAGGTCGCGTTCGGCGGCCTTGCCCTGGGCGATGACCGTGTCGCGCAGCCAGTCGACCAGGCCCGACCAGTACTCCGTGCCGAACAGGACGATCGGGAAGCGGGTGACCTTGCGGGTCTGGACGAGGGTCAGGGCCTCGAACAGCTCGTCCAGCGTGCCCAGGCCGCCCGGCAGGACGACGAACCCCTGGGCGTACTTCACGAACATCGTCTTCCGCACGAAGAAGTAGCGGAAGTTGATGCCGATGTCGACGTGCGGGTTCAGGCCCTGCTCGAAGGGCAGCTCGATGCCGAGGCCGACCGAGACGCCCCTCGCCTCCCGCGCGCCCTTGTTCGCGGCCTCCATCGCGCCCGGTCCGCCGCCCGTGATGACCGCGAAGCCCGCCTCGACGAGAGCCCTGCCGAGCTTCACCCCGGCCTCGTACTCGGGCGTGCCCGCCGGGGTGCGGGCCGAGCCGAAGACGCTGATCGCGGAGGGCAGTTCGGCGAGCGCGCCGAAGCCCTCGACGAACTCGGACTGGATCCGCATGACCCGCCAGGGGTCGGTGTGCACCCACTCCGCGTCACCCGCCGTGTCCAGGAGCCGCTGATCGGCGGTTCCGGGCTGCACCTGCTCCCGGCGGCGGAGCACCGGGCCCAGCCGCTGCTCCGCCCGTGCACGCCCTCCCTCGACCTCGGGGTTCCCCATGACCTGCTCCCTCCGCTGAACATCTTTTGCTGGGGTCAGCGTAGGGCGGGACATGTGAAGAGTGGCGAAATCGCGGTTGTCAGGCAGTGAGCCAGTCGTACAGGCGCCGTTCGCAGTGGGTGATCCGGTCGACCACGACGTGCTCGTCCCGCTTGTGCGCGAAGAGGGGGTTGCCCGGCCCGTAGTTGACCGCGGGCACGCCGAGCGCGCTGAAGCGGGCCACGTCGGTCCAGCCGAACTTGGGGTGAGCGGTGCCGCCGACCGCCTCCATGAACGCCGCCGCGGCCGGGTGGGAGAGGCCGGGCAGGGCGCCGCCGGCGTGGTCGTCGACGACGAACTCGTCCACGCCGCAGTCGGCGAACACCTCCCGCACGTGCTTCTCCGCCTCCTCCGGGGTGCGGTCGGGGGCGTAGCGGAAGTTCACGACGACGGTGCACTCGTCGGGGATGACGTTGGTGGCGACGCCGCCGGTGATGCCGACGGCGTTGAGGCCCTCGTGGTACTCCAGGCCGTCGATGACCGGGCGGCGCGGCTCGTACGAGGCGAGGCGGGCCAGGACGGGGGCGGCGGCGTGGATGGCGTTGGAGCCCATCCAGGAGCGGGCCGAGTGGGCGCGCTCGCCCTTCAGGGTGAGGCCGACGCGCAGGGTGCCCTGGCAACCGCCCTCGACCTGGCCGTCGGACGGCTCCAGCAGGACGGCGAAGTCGCCCGCGAGCCAGTCGGGGTGGGCGGCGGCCACATGTCCGAGGCCGTTGAGGTGGGCGGCGACCTCCTCGTTGTCGTAGAAGACGAACGTCAGGTCGCGGTTGGGCTCGGGAACGGTCGCGGCGATGCGGAGTTGGACGGCCACACCGGACTTCATGTCGGATGTGCCGCAGCCCCACAGGACGCCGTTCTCGTCCAGCCGGGAGGGGACGTTGTCGGCGATCGGCACGGTGTCGATGTGTCCGGCGAGGACGACCCGCTCGGCGCGGCCGAGGTGGGTGCGGGCGACGACGTTGTTGCCGTACCGGTCGACCGTGAGGTGCGGAAGGGCGCGCAGGGCCTGCTCGATGGCGTCCGCGAGCGGCTTCTCGGTGCCGCTGACGGAGGGGAAGTCGACCAGTGCGGCGGTGAGCGCGGGGCCGTCCAGCGTGAGGTCCAGAGCGGCGTGGAGGGGCGCTTCGGGCGTGGAGTCGGGCATGTGCCGACCTTATCCCGGCCCCCTAGTACGGTTGGTTGCGTGTCCGAATCCGCCGCCCCCTCCCCCCGCCCCCGCCGCGGTCGCCGAGTCCGGGTCGCGGCGTCGTTCGCCGTCCTGCTGGCCGTCGCCGGTTACGTGGCGCTGCGGTACGAGTCGGGCGGCGGCGGTACGCCGCGGTGCGTGGTCGGCAGCGGCAGCCACACGTACGCCCTCTCCCCCGAGCAGGCGGCGAACGCCGCGACGATCTCCGCCGTGGGCACCACGCGCGGCATGCCCGAGCGGGCGGTGACGATCGCGCTGGCGACCGCGCTGCAGGAGTCGGCGCTGCGCAACATCGACTACGGCGACCGGGATTCGCTGGGGCTGTTCCAGCAGCGGCCGTCGCAGGGCTGGGGCACGGCCGAGCAGATCATGGACCCGGTGTACTCGGCCGGCGTCTTCTACGACCGGCTGGCGGAGGTGCCGGGGTACTCGCGACTGCCGCTGACGGTGGCCGCGCAGCGCGTGCAGCGCAGCGGCTTCCCGCAGGCGTACGCGAAGCACGAGCCCGACGCGGCGCTGCTGGCGGCGGCGCTGACCGGGCGTTCGGCGGCGTCGCTGACGTGCACGCCGACGCCCGGGCCGCGGCCCGGGGACGCGCGGCGGGTGCGGGGCGAGCTGGTGCGGGCGTTCGGTGCGGGGGTGCTCGGCGCGGCGCCGGAGGACTCCGGTGACGGCAAGGGGGGCGGCGCGCCCGGCGGGTCGACGCCCGGCCGGACCGCGTCCCCGGACCCGGCGCCGGGGGACGGTTCCCGCACGGTGGTGGTTCCCGTGCCCGCCCGGGCGGACTCCGCCGGCCCGGCGGGCGGCGCGTCGGACGGTGCGGCGCGGCGCGGCTGGGAGCTGGCGCAGTGGGCGGTGGCGCGGGCGGAGGCGCTGGGCGTGGTGGAGGTCTCGTACGCGGGCCGCGTGTGGAGCGTGCGGGAGGCCGACGAGGGGTGGCGTACGGCGGGGTCCGGCGCGGGAGCGGGGACGGCCGGGGTCGTCATCGAGGTCGCGGAGTAGGAGCCGCAGGGCGGCGTCACATAGTAGTCGACTCTTCTCGCAGAGTAATCGCGGCGCGCTCGGCCGGCATTCGGCCAGCCGTCCGGGAACCCGCCTGATCGGGTTACTTCCCCCCTCCCGCACCCCGTCCCCGCCGGAGAGGGGGGCCGCCGCCGGGCCGGTGCACCCTCCCCCGGGAGAACCTGCGGAGGAACGATTCCGCACGCCCTCCCGAAGACTTTTGTTTGCCCGGTTTTGGGAGGAGCGGGCCCTCCGGCGCATTGCCAACTCTTTACCCGGGGCCACCGCAACCTCCCCCGCCCTCCGAGCGGTTGTCACAGCGTCCGATCGTCGGACAGGCATCACAACCACACGACCTCTTCCCCGTCGAAGGAGCATCATGTCCCTCCCCCTGACCCGCCGGATCGCCAGTGCCGCGCTGCTCACCGCAGCGGGAGCGGCCTCCGTGGTCGGTGCGGCCGGCTCCGCGAGCGCCGTGGACCTCCCCCAGACCACCGACCTCACCGGCGGCGTCACCGCCCTCGACACCGCGCGGATCACCGACACGGCCGGCACCGCCTCGCAGAAGGTCACGGACCTCGCGGGCGGCGACACCGCCGAGAAGGCCGTCCCGGCCGCGGGCCGGGCCCTCGGCACGACGACCGAGAACGCCGTACCGACCGCCCGCGAGGCCACCGGCGACGTCACGCGCGACGCGGGCGCCCTCGTCGACGGCACCACCGGGAACGACCTGCCGGGCGGCGCCCTCCTCGGCGGCCTGCCGGTCTCCTCCCCGCTCGGCTGACCCCGCGCCCGCACGCACGGAAGGGCCCGGTTCGCGTCACGCGAACCGGGCCCTTCCCGTCACCGCCCGCGGGCGGGGCCGGCCGTCAGCCGAGGCGCTTGACCGCCGCGGCGACCCGCTCGTCCGTCGCCGTGAACGCGACCCGGACGAACCGCTCCCCCGCCGTGCCGTAGAAGTCGCCCGGCGCGACCAGGACGCCCAGGTCCGCCAGGTACCCGACGGTGTCCCAGCAGGACTCGTCGCGGGTGGCCCACAGGTAGAGGCTGGCCTCGCTGTGCTCGATGCGGAAGCCGTGCGCCACCAGCGCCGTCCGCAGCGCGGCCCGCCGCTGCGCGTACCGCTCGCGCTGCTCGCGCACGTGGGCGTCGTCGCCCAGCGCCACGACCGTCGCCGCCTGCACCGGGGCGGGCGCCATCATGCCGCTGTGCCGACGGATCTGGAGCAGCTCGCCCAGCACGGCCGCGTCGCCCGCGACGAACGCGGCCCGGTAGCCGGCCAGGTTGGAGCGCTTGGACAGGGAGTGGACGGCGACGATCCCCTCGTACGAACCGCCGCACACGTCCGCGTGCAGCACGGAGACCGGGTCGGCCTCCCAGCCCAGCTCCAGGTAGCACTCGTCGCTGAAGACCAGCACGCCGTGCTCGCGGGCCCAGGCGACGACACGGGTCAGCTCGTCCTTCGCGAGGACCCGGCCCGTCGGGTTGGACGGCGTGTTCAGCCACAGCAGCCGCAGCCCGTCCGGGTCCAGCTCGGTCGGGTCGTCGTACACGACCGGGACGGCCCCGGCGAGGCGGGCACCGACCTCGTACGTCGGATAGGCGAGCCGCGGGTAGGCGACCTTGTCGCCCGGGCCGATGCCCAGCTGCGTCGGCAGCCACGCCACCAGCTCCTTGGAGCCGACGACCGGCAGCACGTTGGTGTGCGCGACGCCGCGGGCGCCGAGCCGGCGCTCGCACCAGCCGGCGATCGCGTCGCGCAGGGCCTGCGTCCCCCAGACCGTGGGATAGCCGGGCGAGTCGGCCGCCTCGACCAGGGCCCGCTGGATCAGCTCGGGCACGGGGTCCACCGGGGTGCCGACCGACAGGTCGACGATGCCGTCGGGGTGGGCCGCGGCCGTCTTCTTGTACGGCTCCAGCTTGTCCCACGGGAAGACGGGGAGGCGGGAGGAGACTCCGGACACGGTGCTCACTTTCTCGTGGGTGCGGCGCTCGGGCGCGCCGCGGGCACGAACGCCGCGGCCCCGTACGGCGGAAGGGCCGTACGGGACCGGCGGCGCGGGATAAGCGATCAGCCGTTCTGCGGCGGCAGGGCGGCGATGAAGGGGTGGTCGCGCTCGATCAGGCCGAGCTTGGAGGCACCACCGGGCGAGCCGAGCTCGTCGAAGAACTCGACGTTCGCCTTGTAGTAGTCCTTCCACTCCTCCGGAGTGTCGTCCTCGTAGAAGATCGCCTCGACCGGGCAGACCGGCTCACAGGCCCCGCAGTCGACGCATTCGTCCGGGTGGATGTACAAGGACCGCTGGCCCTCGTAGATGCAGTCGACGGGGCACTCCTCGATGCACGCCTTGTCCTTCACGTCGACACAAGGCTGCGCGATGACGTAGGTCACGCTGTCGTTCCTCCTTGGTAGGGCTGGCTCTGCGCGGGAGCGCGGCGTCGTCGATGCCCGCACCTAGTATCTCCGTTCTTGGAGACGATCCGAACAGGAGGGGCGGACAGAGCTGTGGAGTTCACTGCGGGCGGACGGCTTGAGGTCCGGATCACACCTTCTGACGTGGGCAAACGGGTGTCTGTCCGCCGGTTGGGCGAACCGGCCTCCGGGACGGAGACGTTCACGGACACGGTCGGGGTTCTCACATCCTGGACCGAAGGTGTGCTGTTGATCACACGACGGACCGGGGAGACCGTCCGCATCGCGGAATCGTCCCTGGTCGCGGGCAAGGTGGTGCCGCCCGCCCCGGCCCGCAGGCGCGGTCCCGCAGCGGGTTTCGAGGAGCTGGCCCGGGTCCAGGCGCGGGCCTGGCAGCCGGTGGAGAGCGAACCGCTCGGGGAGTGGACGCTGCGCGCCGCGCGCGGCTTCACCCGCCGGGCCAACTCCGCGCTCCCGCTCGGCGACCCCGGCGTGCCCCTCGACGACGCCCTCGCGCGCGTGCGGGCCTGGTACGGGGAGCGCGGCCTGCCCCCGTACGTGCAGGCCGCGACCGGTGCCGAGGGCACCCAGGAGCGGTTGTGCGCCGCCCTGGAGGAGCGGGGCTGGCGGCGCGAGGTCTCGGCGGAGGTGCGGACCGGGGGGCTCGCGCCCGTCGCCGACCTGCCCGCCGACACCGGCCGGGTGGCCCTGTCCCGCACCCCGGACCCGGCGTGGCTGCGCCGGTACCAGCGGGTGGGTGAGCCCGGCCCGCACGTGGTGCGGGTCCTGTCCGCCGGGCCTTCGGTGTGGTTCGCCTCCGTGGCCGGCGAGGGCGGGGTGCCCGCGGCGATCGGCCGGTGCGTGGTCGACGGCCGGTGGGCGGGGTTCATGGCCGTGGAGGTCGACCCGGCGCACCGGCGGCAGGGCCTCGCCCGGGCGGTGATGGCCGCGCTGGCCGCCCGCGCCCTGGAGGAGGGCGCGTCGGCCGCCTGGCTGCAGGTGGAGACGGACAACGGCGCGGCGCGCGCCCTGTACGACGGCATGGGCTTCGCGGTCCACCACCACTACCACCACTTCCGCACCTCCTGAACGGGTACGTGAGGCGTATGCGCGACCACACCGAGCCCGACCGGTGGCGGACCCGGTTCGCCGAGGCGGCCCGCGAGGAGCGGCCCGACCTGGCGGAGCTGTGCCTGCTGATCGGTGCCGTGGCGGAGCCGGAGCTGGGCGAGGCCGAGCTGGACGCCGCCGAGATCGAGCTGGACCGGCTGGCGGGGCTCCTGCCGTACGGCCCGAAGTCGCCGCACGCCTGGGTGGCGGCGCTGGCCTCGCTGCTCGGCGACCGGTACGGCTTCCACGGGACGCCCGACGACTACCGCCTCCTGGAGTCGTCGCTGCTCCACCACGTGCTGCGGCGCCGCCGGGGGCTGCCGATCCTGCTGTCGGTGGTGTGGATGGAGGTGGCGCGGCGGGCGGGCGCCCCCGTGTACGGAGTGGCGCTGCCGGGTCACTTCGTCGTCGGGTTCGGGGACCCGGGCGAGCAGGTGCTGGCGGACCCGTTCGCCGGGGGCCGGCCGCTGACCGGCGTGGACGCGGAGCTGCTGGTGGTGGGCGCCACCGGGGAGCGGCTGCGGCCGTCGATGCTGGTGCCCGCGGACCCGCTGGAGATGGTGCTGCGCATCCTGAACAACATCCGCGCCTGGGCGGCCGGGCGGCCCGAGCGCTCCGGCGTGGCGCTGTGGGCGGTGGAGTTGGCGCTGCTGCTGCCGTCGCACCCGGCGCGGCTGCGGTACGAGCGGGCGCTCCTGCTCGTCCAGCGGGGGGACTTCCTGGCGGGCGCGGCGGAGATCGACGCGTACGCGGACGTGGTCGCCGCGGTGGAGCCGGACGCCGCCGCCACCCTGCGCGCCCACGCGCGGGCGGCGCGGGCCCGGCTCAACTGACCGGCCGGCGCCCCGTGCGGGCCTGCGCGGGGCCGTTCCCCGCGCCGCCGGGCCGGGGCGCCCGCGGACGCCGCGCCCGCCGCCCGGTCGGGCCCGACCGGGCGGCGGGCCCGACCGGCACGTGCACGGTCCGGGCGACGGCGGGCCCGGGGACGCACGGCAGGACCCGGGACGTACGGCACGGAGGGCCGGGACACACGGCGCGGAGGGCCGGGACGTACGACAGGACCCGAGGCACACGGCGCGGAGGGCCGGGACGTACGACAGGACCCGAGGCACACGGCGCGGAGGGCCGCCCCGCCGGTCGGCGTGGGCGGCCCTCCGCCGTACGGGCCGGTGCCTACCCCTGCGGGTCGAGCTCGATGGTGACCGTGCGCTCCGCCGCCGTCCTGCCCCGGAGGGCCTTGTGCATGGCGGAGGCCACGTCGTCCGCCGACAGCTGGTGCTTCTTGCCGTCACCCTTGGTGATCATGACGCCGTCGAAGATCCCGTCGAGGAGGCGGTCGATGGCCTCCTTGTCGTAGTACGGCTCCAGCCTCGTGCCGACCGCCTTCATGGACAGGATCTGCGGCAGCGACCGCTGGGGGCCGAACTGGATCTGCCGGCCGCCGGCCCTGATGGTGATCAGATCGGACATCGCGGGCTCGGCGAACTCCTTCATCGCCCGGTCGATCTCGGCCTGCTTGATCAGCGGCTCGCGGGTGGTCACGGGCAGCTCGACGACGTTCGCCCGGCCCGTCTCGACCTGGGCGCGGTACGCGTCCCTGACGAAGATCATCGACCGCTGGACGTCCAGCACCGTGCCGGCCTTGCCCGGTACGGGGACGGCCTTGCCCGGCTCGAACGCGATGGTGCCCTCGGTGACCGTGCCGGAGCCGCCGCCCAGACCGGCCAGGGCGACGCCCAGCTTCTCCTCGTCGACCGGGATGACCGGCTCGGCGACGCGTTCGGCGCCGAACAGGGAACCGATCACGGAGACGGGGTTGTAGTCGCTCCCGGCGGCGGCGCGGACGGTCTCCTGGCTGTCCAGGGACAGGCCCGCCTTGTCGGGGGCGAGCGTGCGGTTCCGGCCGCCGACCTCCAGCCGGAGCGGTGTGGCGGCGCGCTCGCCGAGCACGGCGTCCAGCTTCTGGACGGCCTCCTCCTTCGTGGAGCCGCCGATGTCGACGCCCAGGACGGTGGTGCCCTTCGGCACGTCGGCCTGGTTGAGGAGCAGCCCCGCGCCGTAGGCGACGCCGGCGGCGACGACCACGCCCACGGCGAGGAGCACCAGCTTGGAGCGGCCCTTCTTCGCGGGGGCGGGCGCGGCGCGCGTGGCCGGCGGCGGGGTGGGCGCGGGCGCCTCGGGGGCGGGCTCGTCGAGGACCGGCGGGTACGCCTCGAACGCGCCGGGTCCGCCGGCCGCGGGGGCGGGGCCCGGCGCCGGGAACGGCGACGGCGCGGACGCCCCGCGGCCGTCCTGCGGGACGACGGGGATGCCGCTCGTGAGCGTGTCGCCCGAGACCTGGCCGGGCGGCGGCCCGGGGTGCGGCTTCTGCGGGGTGAGGATCGCGGTGTCGTCGGACATCCCGCCGCCCGGGGCGGGGGCCGGGGGTCCGGCCGCGCCGGCCGCCGGGGCGGGGGCCTCCGCGGGCGGCACCGCGGCGGTACCGAAGGCGGGGCCCGTCGTCGGGCCGGAGGGGGCGCCGGGCGCGTCCGAGAAGTACGGCAGGCCCGGGGCGCCGACGGCCGGCGGGCCCGGGGTCCGGTCCTGCGGCGGGGCGGCGGCCGTCGCGGCGTACCCGGCGCCGTCGGCGCGCGGCTCCGCGCCCGCGTTCGCACCCACGCCGGTGCCCGCGCCGGTGTCCGGGGCCGCTTCGGCCGGGACGGCCTCGGCGGCGGGCGGCGTCACGGCGGGGGGCGTCGCGGCGGGCGGCTTGCGCGGGGCGAACCAGTCGCTGGTCGGCTTCTCCCGCGCGGCGGCCGGCGCCGGCTCGTCCGCGTCCGGGCGGGGCGTCTGCGCCGTCCGCTCGGCGGGGCCCTCCTGCTCGGGCGCGTCCGCCGGCGCGCCCTGGCCGTCCGCCTCCACCGGCTTGCGCATGACGACCGGCGGGATGGGCCGCGAACCCGGGATGTTGATCCGGATGCGGGTGGTCAGGGTCGTTTCGGTCTTCTTCTCCTCGGGCCGCGCGGGTGCGGCGGCCCCTGACTCCTCCTGGTACTGGGGCGACCCGTACGGCGGGGTGCCCGAGGGGTACGCGGCTCCGCCACGCCCCTGGTGCCCGGAGGACGAGGTGTCAGTTTCACGACTCAAAGCAGGATCTCCCGGTTGGCTCCGCCGCCCGCTCACACACCCACGGGCGCCCGGCGGCGCGCACCACCATACTGTCCGCCGTCGCCCCGCCACCCCTCCCACGGGGGAACATCACCGGGCAATACCCCTCAAGTTCGGGCGCGCCCCTCGTCAAGTGCCCCTGCGGGCCCCCGTTGTTGCGGCAGCACGGAGAGGGTGGCGCACATCACAGCGAGCGCCATGCCGCCGAGGACGAACACCAGATCGGCCAGTCCGCCCCAGAACACCTTGTCGCCCTCGCCGCGCCCGAAGCCGACCACCACGACGGCCGCCAGCCAGCCCGCGCCGGACGACACGACGCCCGACTGGCCGCCGACGGCGCGCAGCCCCCCGTAGAAGAGGGCCGCCGTCGCCAGCAGGGCGAGCAGCAGTCCGCCGGGGAGCCAGCCGGCCTGGACGAGCGCGCCGGCCAGTCCCACGAGGACGCCCAGCAGGGCGAGCGCCGTGTGCGCCACGGCCTTCACCGCGGCCCTCATGCGGCCACCCCCGCGAACAGGTCGGTCTCCCGCTCCCCCGCCGGGGCGCCGGACGCGCCCCGCGCCAGCTCGTAGTACTCGTGGACGAAGACGGGCTGCCCGAGGGCGTTGGACAGGGCGAAGAACCGGCCCTGCACGGCGATCTGCGTGGCGTGCGCGCCCATGGCGGCCGTCTTGCGGTCCGCGTACGCGGTGCCGTCGATCTCGGTGGTGACCAGCTCGTCGTCGACCACGCCCGGTACGTCCCCGATGTCGGCGATGCTGGGGAAGGTGACCCCGGTCGCGGCGCGCAGGGCGGCGAAGCCCTCCTCGGCGACCGAGCGGGGCACCCGGTTCCAGTAGATCTTCGCGATCGTGTGCGGGGCGCCCAGGTCGGGCCCGTACGCCGGGTCGGCGGCCAGTTCGGCGGCGCGCATGGCCACGCGGTGGGCCTGGATGTGGTCGGGGTGGCCGTACCCGCCGTCGGGGTCGTACGTCACCAGGACCTGGGGGCGGACCTCCCGGACGACCTCCACCAGGTGCGCCGCGGCGGCGTCCACCGGGGCGTTCCAGAAGGCGCCCTCGCGGTGGTTCTGCGGGACGCCCATCATGCCGGAGTCGCGGAAGCGCCCCGGGCCGCCGAGGAAGCGGTGGTCGGTGACGCCCAGCTCCTTCATCGCGGCGGCGAGTTCACCGACGCGGTGGGGTCCGAGCCGGTCGTCGCGGTCGGGTGCGAGATGGGCGAGGGCAGGCGGGATGACCTCGCCCTCCTCGCCCCGTGTGCAGGTCACCAGGGTGACCAGGGCGCCCTCGGCCGCGTACTTGGCCATGGTGGCGCCGTTGTTGATCGACTCGTCGTCGGGGTGCGCGTGCACCAGGAGCAGACGACGGGCGGGGAGATCCGTCATACGGACACCCTACGAGGTCGGCTCCCGGGGGGCGGCTTCTAGAACTTGAGGTTGCCGATCATGCCCGCCACGCTGGTGGTGAACTGGCTGACGGTGGGGGCGATGGAGGAGCTCGCCAGGTAGAAGCCCAGGAGCATGCAGATCACCGCGTGCCCGGTCTTCAGCCCCGATTTCCGGATGAGCAGGAAGACGACGATCGCCAGCAGCACCACCGCCGAAATCGAGAGTGCCACGGCGGTTCACCTCCATACGTGTCGGTCGGGAACGGGCAGCGCGCATGTGCCAGGAGGTTCATACCCACCTTGCGCTACGGATCATAACTTTCCGTCTCCGCACATCGATCGGTGCACGGCAGCATTGGGGGGCGCACAGCCGCTAGTTTCGGTCACATGACCTCGCGGCAACAGCACTCGTTCCCCCGCCAGTACGCCCGCACCCGGCGCTTCACCCTCGGCGCACCCCGGTCGTTCACCGTGGCGCCCGACGGCTCCCGGGTCGTTTTCCTGCGCGCCCCCTCGGGGACGGACCCGGTCAACCGGCTGTACGTCCTGGACCTGGACGGCGAGCGGCCCCGCGAGCGGCTCGCCGCCGACCCGAAGGCCCTGCTCGGCGGGGGCGAGGAGCACCTGTCCGCCCAGGAGCGCACCCGCCGGGAGCGCGGCCGGGAGACGGCGGGGGGCGTGGTGGGCTACGCGACGGACGCCGCCGTCGAGTTGGCGGCGTTCGCCCTGTCCGGACGGCTGTACGCGGCGGAGCTGCGGACCGGGGCGGTGCGCCGGCTGCCCGCGTCCGGTCCGGTGATCGACCCGAGGCCGTCACCGGACGGACGGCTGGTGGCCTATGTGGCGCGGGGGGCGCTGCGCGTGGTCTCCGTGCGGGCGGGGGCGGAGGAGGCGTGCGGGGCTGACGGGGTGCACGGGGCGATCGGGGCGGAGGAGGCACGCGGGGGCGGCGCGGTGGACCGGGTGCTCGCGGAGCCCGAGGGCGAACACGTGACGTACGGGCTGGCCGAGCACGCGGCGGCCGAGTCGATGGGCCGCCCGCGGGGCTTCTGGTGGTCGCCGGAGTCGGACCGGCTGCTGGTCGCGCGGGTCGACGACGGCGCCGTGCGGCGGTGGTGGATCTCCGACCCGGCGCACCCGGACCGGGAGCCGGTGCCCGTGGCGTACCCGGCGGCGGGGACGGACAACGCGGACGTGCGCCTGTTCCTGGTCGGGGTGGCGGGCGGGGAGCGGACGGAGGTCGTGTGGGACCGCGGCCGGTACCCGTACCTGGCGCGGGTGCACTGGTCGGCGGCGGGGGCGCCGCTGCTGCTGGTGCAGGCCCGCGACCAGCGCACTCAGCGGTACCTGGCGGTCGACCCGGGGACCGGGGCGACGCGGACGGTGCACGTCGAGGAGGACGGCCGGTGGCTGGAACTGATCCCGGGTGCGCCGGCGTGGGCGCCGGGCGGACGGCTCGTGCGCGTCGCGGAGGAGGACGGGGCGCGCGTGGTGGTGGTGGACGACCGCCCGCTCACGGGCCGGGACTTGCACATTCGTAACGTACTGGACGTAGGGGACGGGGACGTCCTGGTTTCGGCCTCGGCGGGCGAAGGCGCGGACGACCCGGAAATTGGCCAGATCCATGTGTACCGGGTGAGCGGTTCGGGCGTGGAGCGGATCTCCGAGGGGCCCGGCGTCCACGGGGCCGTCCGCGGCGGCCCGGTGACCGTGCTGGTGTCGGCGGTGCCGGACGGGCCGGGGGCGCGGGTGCGGGTGCTGCGGGACGGGAAGCAGGTCGCGGCGGTCGCGTCGTACGCCGAGGTGCCCGTGTTGTCGCCGCGGGTCGCGCTCACCGTGTCGGGGCCGCCGCGGGTGCCGTGCGCGGTGCTGCTGCCGCGCGCGTACGAGGAGGGGGACGGGCCGCTGCCGGTGCTGATGGATCCGTACGGCGGGCCGCACGGGCAGCGGGTGGTGGCGGCGCACGACCCGCACCTGACGTCCCAGTGGTTCGCGGACCAGGGCTTCGCGGTGGTCGTCGCGGACGGCCGGGGCACGCCGGGCCGCTCGCCCGCCTGGGAGAAGGCGATCGCGGGGCGGCCCGCGCTGGTGCTGGACGACCAGGTCGCGGCGTTGGAGGGGCTGGCCGGGCGGTTCCCGCTGGACCTGGGGCGGGTGGCGATCCGGGGCTGGTCGTACGGCGGCTGGCTGGCGGCGCTCGCGGTGCTGCGGCGCCCCGACGTGTTCCACGCGGCGGTGGTGGGCGCCCCGGTGACGGACCAGCGGCTGTACGACACCCACTACACCGAGCGGTACCTGGGCGGGCTCCCCCAGGACGTGCCGGAGGTCTACCGGGCGAACTCGCTGGTGTGGGACGACGGACTGGTGGAGGCGCGGGAACCGGCCCGGCCCATGATGATCATCCATGGTCTGGCGGACGACAACGTGGTCGCCGCCCATACGCTCCGGCTGTCGTCGGCGCTGCTGGCGGCGGGCCGCCCCCATGAGGTGCTGCCGTTGACGGGCGTGACCCATATGACCCCGCAGGAGCAGGTCGCGGAGAACCTGCTGCTGCTCCAGGTGGACTTCCTGAAGCGGTCCCTGGGCCTTCCCTGAACGACCGGCCGGGGCGGCATGGCGCGCCCCGGCCGGTCCACGGCACCCGCACGGCCGTACGGGATTCAGGGTGGCGTGTCCGTATATCGGAACGGGGTCGGCCCGGTGTCCTGTCCGTTACGTGGCCCGCGGCCCGCCCGCACCGGGCGGCGGCCCGGGGGCGGCCCGGTCCCTCGGCGGCCCCGCCTCGCCGGGCACGACGTGGAGCTCCTCCGCGAAGTGGCACGCCGAGTCGTGCCGCGCGGGGGTGGCGGCGTCCCCGAACGCCGCGGGGACGGCGAGCGGCGGGACCTCCAGGGCGCACCGCTCGCGCGCCTTCCAGCAGCGGGTGCGGAAGCGGCAGCCGGACGGCGGGTTGGCGGGGGACGGCACGTCGCCGGAGAGGAGGATCCTCCCCCCGCGGTGCTCCCGCGCCTCCGGGTCGGGCACGGGCACGGCGGACAGCAGCGCCTGGGTGTACGGGTGGGTGGGGTGGTCGTAGATCTCGGTGCCGGTGCCCGTCTCGACGATCCGGCCCAGGTACATGACGCCGACGCGGTCGGAGATGTGCCGGACGATCGACAGGTCGTGCGCGATGAAGACGTACGACAGGCCGAACTCGTCCTGGAGCCGCTCCAGCAGGTTGACGACCTGCGCCTGGACGGACACGTCGAGGGCGGAGACCGGTTCGTCCGCGACGATGATCCTCGGCTGGAGGGCGAGGCCGCGGGCGATGCCGATGCGCTGGCGCTGACCGCCGGAGAACTGGTGCGGGTAGCGGTTGATGTGTTCGGGGTTGAGGCCGACGACCTCCAGCAGCTCCCGCACCCTGCGGCGGCGGTCGCCCTTGGGCGCGGCCTCGGGGTGGATCTCGTACGGCTCCCCGACGATGTCGCCGACCGTCATCCGGGGGTTGAGCGAGGTGTACGGGTCCTGGAAGACCATCTGGATGTCGCGGCGCACGGCCTTCAGGGCGCGCCCGGACAGGCGGGTGACGTCCTCGCCCCGGTAGCGGATGGCCCCGGAGGTGGGCCGCTCCAGGTGGACCAGCATCTTGGCGACCGTCGACTTGCCGCAGCCGGACTCGCCGACGATGCCGAGGGTCTCGCCGGAGCGCAGCTCGAAGGAGACGCCGTCGACGGCCTTGACCGCGCCGACCTGCTTCCTGAAGAGGACGCCCCGGGTGAGCGGGTAGTGCTTGACGAGGTCCCGTACCTCCAGGATCGGCTCAGCGGGGGGCATCGGCGGGCTCCTTGTGGAGGGTCTCCCGCCAGAAGTGGCAGGCGCTGCGCCGGTCGGCGGAGACCTCGTGGAGCGGGGGGACGTCGGTGCGGCACACGTCGCGGGCGCGGGGGCAGCGCGGGTGGAAGGGGCAGCCGGGCGGGATCGCCGTGAGGCTGGGCGGCAGGCCCCTGATGGCGTACAGCTCCCTGCCCTTCTGGTCGAGGCGCGGGATGGAGTCGAGCAGGCCCTGCGTGTAGGGGTGGGCGGGCGCCTTGTACAGGTCGTGGACGGGGGCCGTCTCGACGATGCGGCCGGCGTACATGACGGCGATGTGGTCCGCGACGTCCGCGACGACGCCGAGGTCGTGGGTGATGAGGACGAGGCCCATGCGCAGTTCCCGCTGGAGCTCGGCGAGGAGCTCCATGACCTGTGCCTGGACGGTGACGTCGAGGGCGGTGGTGGGCTCGTCCGCGATGATGAGGGCGGGCTCCAGGGCCATCGCCATGGCGATCATGATGCGCTGGCGCATGCCGCCGCTGAACTGGTGGGGGTACTGGCCGACGCGTTCGCGGGCGGCGGGGATGCGGACGCGGTCCATCAGGTCGACGGCCCGGGCGCGGGCGTCCTTCTTCGACAGGCCGCGGTGGACGGTGAACATCTCCGCGAGCTGGTCCCCGACGGTGAGGACCGGGTTGAGGGCGGACAGGGCGTCCTGGAAGATCATCGCCATCCGCGCGCCGCGCACCTTGCGCCGCTCGTCCTCCTTGAGGGTGAGCAGGTCGCGGCCCTGGAAGAGGACCTGCCCGCCGGTGATCCGGCCGGGCGGCGCGTCGAGGATGCCCATGACGGCCTGGGCGGTGACGGACTTGCCGGAGCCGGACTCCCCGAGGACGGCGAGCGTCTCGCCCTCGTCGACGGAGTAGGTGACGCCGTTGACGGCCTTGGCGGTGCCCTCTCGGGTGCGGAACTCGACGTGGAGGTCGCGTACTTCGAGCAGCATGGCGGCGGCTCCTCAGCGCAGCTTGGGATCGAGGGCGTCGCGGACGGCGTCGCCGAGCATGATGAACGCGAGGACCGTGACGCTCAGCGCGCCCGCGGGCCAGAGCAGCATGTGGGGGGCGTTGCGGATCTGCGGGGCGGCGTTGGAGATGTCGATGCCCCAGGAGACGGTGGGCGGGCGCAGCCCGACGCCGAGGAACGACAGCGTCGCCTCCAGCGCGATGTACGTGCCCAGCGCGATCGTCGCGACGACGATCACGGGGGCGACGGCGTTCGGCGCGACGTGCCGCAGCAGGATCCGTCCGCTGCCGGCGCCGAGGGAGCGGGCGGCCTGGACGTAGTCGTGCTGCTTGGCGGTGATGACGGAGCCGCGGGCGATGCGGGCGATCTGCGGCCAGCCGAGCAGCACGATGAACCCGACGACGGGCCACACGGTGGTGCTGGTGACGACGGAGAGGAAGACCAGGCCGCCGAGGACGACGGGGATGCCGAAGAAGACGTCGGCGGTACGGGACAGCAGGGCGTCGCCCCAGCCGCCGAAGAACCCGGCGAGCCCGCCGAGGAGGCTGCCGAGCAGGGCGGCGCCGAAGGTGGCGGCGATCCCGACGGTGATGGAGGCGCGGGCCCCGTGGACGGTGCGGGCGTACACGTCGCAGCCCTGGGTGTCGTACCCGAAGGGGTGGCCCGGCTCCGAGCCCTCCTGCGACTTGGCGAGGTCGCAGTGGAGGGGGTCGGCGTCGGTGAGGACCTGCGGCCAGATCGCGATGAGCACCAGGAAGGCGATGAGCAGCGAGGAGACGACGAAGACCGGGTTGCGGCGCAGCTGGTGCCAGGCGTCGCTCCACAGGCTGCGGGGCCTGCCGCCGGGTCCGGGCGGGGCGCCCTCCTCGCCGGTCGGTTCGGTCTCCCGCTTGTCCAGCGTCTCCGCTTCGCTCATGGCCAGGTCCATGGCGCCGCCGGCGCCGGTCGGGGCGACCGCCTCGCGCGGGTTCTCGTACGGGTTCCCCTCGCGGGAGCCCCTCTCGTACGGGTCAGGCATAGCGGATCCTCGGGTCCAGGACCGCGTAGAGCAGGTCGACGAGCAGGTTCGCCACGAGGAAGACGATGACGAGGATCGTCACGAAGCCGACGACGGTGGGCGAGTTGTTGCGGAGGATGCCCTGGTAGAGCTGGTATCCGACGCCGTGGATGTTGAAGATCCGCTCGGTGACGATGGCGCCGCCCATCAGGGCGCCCACGTCGGCGCCGATGAAGGTGACGACGGGGATGAGGGAGTTGCGCAGCAGGTGCCGGGTGATGACCCGGTGGCGCGGCAGGCCCTTGGCGACGGCGGTGCGGACGTAGTCGGCGCGGGCGTTCTCGGCGATGGAGGTGCGGCTGAGCCGGGTGACGTACGCGAGGGAGACGAGGGCGAGGACGACGCCGGGGAGGAGCAGTTCGTCGAAGCGGGCGTCGGAGGAGACGGACGGGCTGACCCACCCCCACTTCACGCCGAGGAGGAACTGCAGGAGGTACCCGGAGACGAAGGTGGGGACGGAGATGACGACGAGGGTGAGGACGAGCAGCCCGGTGTCGAGGGGGCGTCCGCGCTTGAGGCCGCTGACGACGCCGAGGGCGATGCCGACGACGATCTCGATGGCGACGGCGACGAGGGTGAGGCGCAGCGTCACCGGGAAGGCGGTGGCCATCAGCTCGGTGACCCGCTGGCCGTTGAACGCGGTGCCGAAGTCGCCCCGGAAGATCGCCCCCATGTAGAGCAGGTACTGCTTCCCCAGCGGCTCGTCGAGGTGGAGGTCCTTCCGGATGCGGGCGACGGTGGCGGGGTCGGGCGCCTTGTCGCCGAACAGCGCCGCCACGGGGTCGCCGAGCGCGTACACCATGAGGAAGATCAGCAGGGTGGTCCCGATGAACACGGGGATCATCTGGAGCAGCCGCCGGATGACGTAACGCCCCATGGGGCCTCCTCCGGGTGCGGGGTGCGGGTGGCTCAGCCGACCTCGATCTGGTCGTACACGGGGACGCTGAACTGGTTGAGCTTCACGCCGGAGAGCCGCTCGGAGTAGCCGGCGCTGCCGTTCTGGTACCAGAGCGGGATGGCGGGCATCTGGGCGGCGAGGAGGCGCTCGGCGTCCTGGAAGTGCTTGACGGCGGCGGCCTCGTCGGCCTCGGCGTTGGCGCGGTCGACGAGGGCGTCGAAGCGCCGGTTGGTGAACTTGCCGTAGTTGGAGGAGGCGCCGGTGTAGTACAGGGGCTCCAGGAAGTTCTGGACGAGCGGGTAGTCGGCCTGCCAGCCGGAGCGGAAGGGGCCGGTGATGCGGGCGCCCGTGATCTGGTTGCGGAAGTCCGCGAAGGTGCCGATGGGGTTGACGGTGCAGACGGGGCCGCGGCCGAGGACGTTGTTGATGCTGTTGCAGACGGCGTCCATCCACTGGCGGTGGGAACCGGTGTCGACGTTCGACGTCAGGGTGATCCTGCCGCCGGGGAGGCCGCCGCCCTCGGTGATCAGCCGCTTGGCCTCGGTCGGGTCGAAGGCGCAGGCGTCGCCGCACAGGTCGGCGTACCCGCCCTTCCGGCCGAGCGCCGGGGAGGTCCAGTCCTTGGCGGGGGTGCGGGTGTTCTGGAAGATCTGCCGGGTGATCTGCGCGCGGTCGATCGCCTTGGAGATGCCGACGCGGACCTTCTCCATGCCGGGCTTGGACCACTCGGGCCGGTAGAAGGGGAAGGCCAGGGTCTGGATGATCAGGGCGGGCTGGTTGATGTACCGGTCGCCGAGGTCGCTCCCGACGTTCTTGAGCTGCTGGGCGGGGACGTCGTCGACCAGGTCGAGGTTGCCGGAGATCAGGTCCTGGTAGGCCGTGTTGTTGTCGGTGTAGACGCGCAGGTCGACCCCGGCGTTCTTGGCCTTGTCGGGGCCCTTGTAGCCGTCCCAGCGGCGCAGCCGCATCTCGCTGCCCCTGGTGTACGAGTCGACGGTGTACGGGCCGTTGCCCACGGGCTTGTCCAGCCAGGCGGCGTGGTCGGTGAAGAACGCCCGGGGCAGGGGCATGAACGCCTGGTAGCCGAGGGTCTCGGGCCACGTGGAGAACTTGTCCTTCAGGGCGACGGTGAAGGTGCGCTCGTCCTTGACGACGAGTCCGCGCATGGTCTTCGCCTTCGCCCTGCCGGACTCGGGGTGCACGTCCTCGTAGCCGACGATGTCGGAGAAGAAGGGGGCGTTGTTCTGCTTGTTGTCGATGTGGGCGGCGTAGTTCCACGCGTCGACGAAGGACCGGGCGGTGACCTTCTCGCCGTTGCTGAAGGTCCAGCCGTCCTTGAGGGTGACGGTGAAGTTCTGCGAGTCGTCCGTCTCGATCCGCTCGGCGACCATGTCCTGGGCCTCGCCGGTCCCGGGGTCGTACCGCTTGAGGCCGCGGAAGACCATGTCGAGGACCTTGCCGCCCTGGACCTCATTGGTGTTGGCGGGCTCCAGGGGGTTCTGCGGGTCGCCCCAGGAGGAGCTCAGGACGCCGTCGCCGCCGCTCCCGCCGCCCCCGCCGCAGGCGGCCGCGGCGGAGGCGAGGACGACGGCGACGGCGGCCCACCGGGTGGGACGGCTGGCTCCGCGCATGGGATGCCTCCTGTGGGGCCGTGTACAGGGCTCAGGCCCCAATATCACCGCATACGGCACACCCCGCACCCCACGCGCCCCCAACGGTGTACGCCCCGGCACCGCCGCGGAGGACGGGGACCCACGGGGGGCGGCGCCCCGGGAGCGGCACCCACGAGGTGGGACGGGGCCCGCGGAGGACGGGGCCCACGGGGGGCGGCATCCACTGGGGACGGCGCCCACGAGGGGGGACGGGTCCCGCGGCGGGGCGGCGCCCGTCCCGGAAACGCGAAGGCCCCCCGCCGGGGCGGGGGGCCTTCGGAGCGCGGGTCACTCGGAGTCGGACTCCAGGGACGCCAGGGCCGGGTCCAGGATCACTTCCTTGTCGGCCTTGATGGTGGGCTCCTCCGGGAAGTGGCAGGCGGTCAGGTGTCCTTCCGCGTTGCCGGAGAGCTGCACCAGCGGCGGCTCCTCCGTCGCGCACTTCTCCTGCGCCTTCCAGCACCGCGTGCGGAACCGGCAGCCGGAGGGCGGGTTGATCGGCGAGGGCACGTCGCCGGCGAGGCGGATGCGCTCGCGGCTGCCGGCGTCGAGGTCCGGCTCCGGCACCGCCGACAGCAGCGCGTGCGTGTACGGGTGGCGCGGCCGGTTGTACAGCGAGTCCCGGTCGGCGATCTCCACGATCTTGCCGAGGTACATCACCGCGACGCGCTCGGAGAAGTGCCGCACCACCGCGAGGTCGTGGGCGATGAACACGAACGCGATGCCCAGGTCCCGTTGGAGGTTCTGGAGGAGGTTGACGACCTGCGCCTGGATCGACACGTCCAGCGCCGACACCGGCTCGTCCGCGACGATCAGCTTCGGCTCCAGCGCGAGGGCGCGGGCGACGCCGATGCGCTGGCGCTGACCGCCGGAGAACTCGTGCGGGAAGCGGTTGTAGTGCTCCGGGTTGAGACCGACGGTCTCCAGCAGCTCGCGGACCTTCTTCTCCCGGCCCCCGGGCGGATTGATCCCGTTGATCTCCATGGGGCTGGAGATGATCGTGCCGACCGTCTGCCGCGGATTGAGGGAGGCGTACGGGTCCTGGAAGATCATCTGGATCTCGGACCGGATCGGCGCCAGCTCCTTGCGGCCGGCGTGCGTGATGTCGCGGCCCGCGTAGTCGATCCTCCCGCCGGTGGGCTCCATCAGGCGCGTGATCAGCCGGCCGGTGGTCGACTTGCCGCATCCGGACTCGCCGACCAGGCCCAGGCTCTCGCCCGGGAACACGTCGAAGGTGAGGCCGTCGACGGCCTTGACCGCGCCGACCGTCCGTTTGATCGGGAAGCCGGCCTTCACGGGGAAGTGCTTGGCCAGCCCCTCGACGCGCATCAGCGGCTCGGACGCGGTCCGCTGCGCCGGGACCGCGTCACCGGCGTTGGTGGTGGTGTTCTCGCTCATGGTCATAGCCCCAGTTGCCGGTGTCGCTCAGCCCAGCCGGGGCTGAATCGTCTCGATGAAAACCTGCTGCCGCTGCTCCTCCGCCAGGTGGCACGCGGCCGCCCTTCCCTCGGCGAGCAGCGGGCGCTCACTGGCGCACCGGTCCCCGCCGACCAGGCCGGTGTACTCGCAGCGGGGGTGGAACGGGCAGCCGATCGGCGGGTTCAGCAGGCTCGGCGGCGTACCGGGGATCGGCCGCAGCGGCTCGTCGACGTCCGACGACAGGCTCGGCATGGAGCCCAGCAGACCCCACGTGTAGGGGTGCGCCGGCGCCTTCAGCACCTCGCGCACGGACCCGCGCTCCACGGCCCGGCCCGCGTACATCACGAGCAGGTCGTCGGCCGTGTTGGCGACCACGCCGAGATCGTGGGTGATCAGGATGATCGCGGAGCCGAACTCCTGCTGGAGGTCCTTCAGGAGGTCGAGGATCTGGGCCTGGACCGTCACGTCGAGCGCGGTGGTCGGCTCGTCGGCGATGAGGAGTTCGGGGTTGCAGACCAGCGACATCGCGATCATCGCACGCTGGCGCATGCCGCCGGAGAACTGGTGGGGGTAGTCGTCCACGCGGGCCTTGGGGTCCGGGATCCCGACCTTGCCCAGCATCTCGATGGCCCGGTCGCGGGCCTCCTTCTTGGAGGCGCCCGTGTGCTTCCGGAACGGCTCGGCGATCTGTCGGCCGATCGTGTAGTACGGCGACAGGGCCGTGAGCGCGTCCTGGAAGATCATGGCCATCTTGTTGCCGCGCAGCCTCTCGAGCTGCTTCTGCGAAGCGTCCGTGAGCTCCTGGCCGTCCAGCTTGATCGAGCCGGTGATCTCGGTGGTCTTCGCGTTGTGCAGGCCCAGGATCGTCAGGTTGGTGACCGACTTGCCGGAGCCCGACTCGCCCACGATGCCGAGCGTCTTGCCGCGCTCCAGGTCGAACGAGAGGCCGTCCACCGCCTTGACGATGCCGTCCTCGGTGGAGAACCGGACACGCAGGTCGCGTACCGACAGGAACGCTTCCGACCCGGTCGGAGCCGTTGCGTCCTCGGTCTTGGTCAGTGTGGTCACGGTCGTTCTCCTAGGACAGGCGCACGCGCGGATCGATGATCGCGTACATCGCGTCCACGATGATGTTGAAGAGCAGGATGAGGGCGGCGCTGAAGACCATCACGCCCATGGTGAGCGGCAGGTCCTTGTCGATCACCGAGTCGCGGGCGAGGCGGCCGATGCCCGCGAGGCCGAAGGTCAGCTCCGTCACCATGGCCCCGCCGAACAGGGAGCCGAGGTCCATGCCGAGGATGGTGACGATCGGGATGAGCGATCCGCGCCAGGCGTAGCGGAAGAAGACGAACCTGCCGCTCATGCCCTTGGCGCGGGCGGCGCGGACGTGCTCCTCCTGGAGCTGCTCGATCATCGTCGAGCGGGACATGCGGGTGTAGTTGGCCGTGAAGATCACGGACATCACGCACCACGGGATGAGCAGGCCCATGAACCAGCCGGTCGGGCTCTCGCTGAACGGTACGTACTCGGGCTTGTCCAGCCAGCCGGTCGAGTAGACGAAGATGCCCAGGACGACCGGGCCGAGGAAGTAGATCTGCAGGGACGACAGGACGAGCGAACCCCCGCTGAAGACCTTGTCGACCGCGGTGCCCTTCTTCCAGGCGGCGAGCATGCCGGCGCCGAGGCCGACGGTGAGGAAGACCAGGATGCCGCCGATCGAGAGCGAGAGGGTGAGCGGGAGCCGGTCGATGATCGTGTCCCAGACCATCTGCTGGTTGTCGAAGGAGACACCGAAGCAGGGAGCCGAGCAGTGGCCCACGGAGAAGTCGCGCCCGGCGAAGATGCCGACCATGTAGTCCCAGAACTGCACGGGGACGGGCTGGTCGAGCCCGAGGTTCTTGTGGATGACTTCCAGGGCGTCGGGGGTGCAGTTCTTGCCGCACGCGAGCAGGGCGGGGTCCTGCGGGATGGCGAAGAACATGAAGAACGTGCTGGCGCTGATCAAGAAGAGGATCACCACAGCGCCGAACGTCCGGCGAAGGAGGAATTGAAGCATGACTGGTCGCTGCTCTCAGGACGGCGGCAAGGAGGGGTTCGAACGGAGAGAGGGCCGGCGATCCGGGGGTGTGCGATCCGCCGTGTGCACACCCCCGGAGCCGGCCTGAGCCAGTGTCAGCTCTTGAGGAAGACGCGCGTGACGTCGATGGCGCTCAGGTCGGTGGAGTAGCGCGCACCGCCGACGTTCGAGCCCTGGATCTGCAGCGACTTGGTGAAGTACAGCGGCGCCGCCGGGTTGATCCGCTCCACGATGTCGTGGTGCAGCGCGGTCCACGCCTTCTGCGCTTCGGCCGGGTCCGTGATCTTCTTGGCCTTGGCGATGTCAGCGTTGACCTTCGGGTCGTTGATGTGCGAGTAGACCGAAGAACCGTCCTGCAGCTGGTTGCCGTCGTACAGCGGCGGGATCACGGTGGAGGCGGAGGCCCAGTCCTGGCCCCAACCCGTCATGTACAGGTCCAGGCCGTTGTTGACCTTGCCGACCTGCTCGTACCAGGTCGCGCCGTCGATCTCCTTCTTCTGGACGTCCAGACCGATCTTGGTCAGGGCGTTGGCGATGACGACGGCCTGCTGCTGGCGCTTCGGGGTGTTCGCGTAGGCGTAGACGACCTTCTTGCCCTTGGCGCCCGCCTCCTCGATCATCTTCTTGGCCTTCTCGATGTTCCCGTTCGGGTACTTCTTCTTCTCGAACGGGTCGTAGTTCTTCTCGAAGCCCGGAAGGGTCGGGGCTATCAGGCCGGTCGCGATCTCGCCGCCGTAGGCGCCGCCGTCGGGCTGGTAGATGTTCGCGCTCGGCATCGCGATGGCGATGGCGTCGCGGACCTTCTTGTCCTTCATGCGGTCCAGGTTGAAGTTCAGCTGCCAGACGTACGGCTGGTAGCCCTGGATCGTGCGCTTCTTGGCGGCGGGGTCCGACAGGACGTTGCGCACCTGGGTGGTGGCGACGGTGCCCGTCAGCTGGATCATGTTCTTGCCTTCACCGCGGTCGGCGAGGATCGTCTTGGTCTGCGCCTCGTCGTCCTGGTTGAAGGTGATGTTGAAGCCGTCCACGTACTGGTGGCGGACCGAGTCGGTCTTCGGGTCCCAGTTCGTGTTCTTGACCAGCTTCATGGACTTGCCGGGCTTGAACTCGGCGATCTTGTAGGGGCCGAGCGCGACCGGGGCCGTGTCGTACTTCTCCTTCGTGTCGCCCTTGGCGGGGACGATGGAGTAGCCGGTCATGGCGAGGGCCTGCGGCAGGTCCGCCTGGGGCTCCTTGAACTTGAAGATGACGGTCTTCGCGTCCGGGGTCTCCAGGACGGTGTCCGGCAGGTGCTTGCCCTTGTACGGGCCGTCGGGCAGGGCCTTGCGGTAGGTGGTGCCCTCACCGGAGAGCCAGTTCTGCAGGTACACCGGGCCGTCGGTGACGAACGGCGCGTACAGGCGCTCGACCGTGTGACGGACGTCGGCGGACGTGATCACGTTGCCGTTCGCGTCCTTCACGCCGTCCTTCAGCGTGTACTTCCAGGTCTTGCCGCCGTCGGTGGTGGTGCCGGAGTCCGTGGCGATGTCCCCGACGACGGTGAGCTTGCCGCCCTCGCCCTCCTGGTACTGCGTCAGGCCGCGGTGGATCAGGCGGCCGAGCAGGCGGGCGTCGCTGACGTAGCTCTGCGCCGGGTCCAGGTGGGAGAAGTCGTCCGTCTGGTAGATGGCGATGGTGCCGCCGGGCTTGGCGCCCGGGACCTCGGCGGCCGGGCCGGTGGACACCTTGGCGTCGCCGAAGGAGACGGCCGCCCCCTGCTTGGCCGCCTCGTCCTGGTTGACTCCGCCCGTCGTGCCGCTCTTGTCCTTGCTGTTGCCGCTGCAGCCCGTGAGCGCCAGCGAGCCGGCAGCCAGGGCGACAACGGCAGCGCGCGCCGTTCGCGTGCCAAAGATGCTCATGGTGATGAGTGCCTATCTGTCAGTAGTGATCCAACTGTGCTGCCTGACGCACGGTCAGGGCGATGCCCTTATGGGTGGCAGCAGCCCGGCAGGGGACGAGGCGTCAGCGTCCGGACTTCGGGTCGAAGGCGTCCCGTACCGAGTCACCGAGCAGGTTGAACGCGACGACGAAGACGACCATCGCGATACCCGGGAAGAACATGTACGCCGGGTCCTGCTCGTAGATGGAGCCGCCGATGGCGAACATCCGGCCCCAGTCCGGAGTGGGCTCGACGTAGCCGACACCCACGTAGGACAGGAAGGCGACCGACAGGATCGTGGCAGGCAGCATCAGCGTGGCCTGCACGAGGATCGGTGTGACCAGGTTGGGCAGCAGTTCCTTGCGGATGATCCGCCAGGGAGAGGCACCCGCGATCTTCGCGGCTTCGACGAACTCGCGCTCACGCAGGGAGAGCGTCGCCGCGCGGATCAGGCGGGACAGCCCCATCCACCCCAGGAACGAGAGCACCACGACGATCGCGGTGGCCCGCAGCGCCGTCGGCGTCTCCTCGTCGGGGCGGACGAACGCCGCCGTGACGACCGGCATCGAGGCGATGAAGAACAGCTGGCTCGGGAAGCCCAGGAGGAAGTCCGTGAAACGTCCGAGGGCGTAGTCGACCTTCCCCCCGTAGTAGCCGCCCACCATGCCGATCACCACGCCGACGACGACCATGATGAGCGTCGCGGCCAGGGCCGTGTAGATGGACGTGCGCATGCCGTAGAGCAACTGCATGAACACGTCCCGGCCCAGGATCGGCTCGATGCCGAACCAATGCTCCCCGGAGACGCCTCCGAAGACACCGGTCGGGATGCTGAACTCGTCGAGGAGCCCGACGGTTTCCTGCCCGTAGAGGGTGTACGGATCCTTCCCGTACAGCTTGGAGATCACCGGAGCGAGCAGTGCGATGACGAAGAAGAAGACGACCACGAACGCGGAGACGACTCCGGTCTTGTCGCGCTTGAATCGTCGCCACATCAACTGCCCGGGCGACAGCCCCGCAGGATCCTTGGCCGGTGCGGTCGCGCCGGCCGGCGCGGACTCCGCTTCCAGGACCACGGCTGCCTCGGCGACCTCTGTCTGCGCTGGGCTCGTCACGGCCGGCTCGCCCCCGTGGGGATCACTACCGCGCACACGACCCATTTGGTGCTTATGGCACCACGCATGGGGTCCTCCTCAAGAGTTCACTTGTCACTACGAGACGGGTACAACGAAGCACGCCGACACCCCTGACGGCGCGTTCTGAAAGTACCCCCAAGTGCCCGAGAGTCGGCGCGCTCCCCACAGCGCGTGACCCATTGACCCGAGCTCTACGCGCTTAACTATCAGCCATCCCCCAACAGGCGGACCACAAGGTTTTGGTCTCGGTTCGGTCACACCTAGCCGCCACAGCATTCGAAATCTGGACAAAGTGATCCGATATAGATGGCCGCGAAACGGACTCGTTACCTATGTATCGGTCGTAGACATCCGGAAACCGGACGGGAGCGGTGAGTAAATCGGTTGCCACCCCCGTCTGAACGGCTATGGTGCCCGCCACCGAGCCCCGCCATGGTCCGTGCCCCGGCGGCCTTCCCGCTCGGCGCGGGATGCCCGCCGGTCCGCGCCTCGGCAGCGGTCGCCGCCCGCTCGGCTCCTCCGTCGGCCGTCCGCTCGGCTCCTCCACCGGCCGCGCGGACGCGTGTGCCCGCTCCCGCGGCCCGGGGTCGGGAGGAGGCCGGAAACGCCGCGCGGGCGGGAACTCCGAGGAGTTCCCGCCCGCGTCCGGTCCGCGTGGACGTCCGCCCGCGTGCGCGTCAGCCGTGCTTGGCGCGGGAGGCCGTGCGGGCGCGCTCGCGCGCGTCCAGGTTGACCTTCCGGATGCGGACCGCCTCCGGGGTCACCTCGACGCACTCGTCGTCGCGGCAGAACTCCAGGGACTGCTCCAGGGAGAGCTTGCGCGGCGGGACGATCGCCTCGAACGAGTCGGCCGAGGACGACCGCATGTTCGTGAGCTTCTTCTCCTTGGTGATGTTGACGTCCATGTCGTCGGAGCGCGAGTTCTCACCGACGATCATGCCCTCGTACACCTCGGTGCCGGGCTCCACGAAGAGGACGCCGCGCTCCTGGAGGTTGGTCATCGCGAAGGCGGTGACCGCGCCGGAGCGGTCGGCGACGAGCGAACCGTTGTTGCGGGTCGTCAGCGTGCCGAACCACGGCTCGTGGCCCTCGTGGATGGAGTGGGCGATGCCCGTGCCGCGCGTCTGCGTCAGGAACTCGGTACGGAAGCCGATCAGGCCGCGGGACGGGACGACGAACTCCATGCGCACCCAGCCGGAGCCGTGGTTGGACATGTTGTCCATGCGGCCCTTGCGGACGCCCATGAGCTGCGTGACGGCGCCCATGTGCTCCTCGGGCACGTCGATGGTCATGCGCTCGACCGGCTCGTGGATCTTGCCGTCGATCTCCTTGGTGACCACCTGCGGCTTGCCGATGGTCAGTTCGAAGCCCTCGCGGCGCATCTGCTCGACCAGGATGGCCAGCGCCAGCTCGCCGCGGCCCTGCACCTCCCAGGCGTCGGGGCGCTCGGTGTCCAGGACGCGCAGCGAGACGTTGCCGACCAGCTCGCGGTCCAGGCGGTCCTTCACCTGGCGGGCGGTGACCTTCCGGTCCTTCACGGCCGCCTTGTTGTCCGCGCCCTTGCCGGTGGCGCCACGGCCGACCAGCGGCGAGGTGTTCGTACCGATGACCATCGAGATCGCCGGCTCGTCGACCGTGATCAGCGGCAGCGCGATCGGGTTCTCCGGGTCGGCCAGCGTCTCGCCGATCATGATGTCGGGGATGCCGGCGACGGCGCAGATGTCGCCCGGGCCCGCCTTCTCGGCCGGCTTGCGGGTCAGCGCCTCGGTCATCATCAGCTCGCTGATGCGGACGTTGGAGACGGTGCCGTCGCGCTTGATCCACGCGACCGTCTGGCCCTTGCGCAGCTCGCCCTGCTCGACGCGCAGCAGCGCGATGCGGCCGAGGAAGTTGTCGGCGTCCAGGTTGGTGACGTGGGCCTGGAGCGGGGCCTCCTCGTCGTACACCGGGGCCGGGATGTGCTCCAGGATCGTGGAGAAGAACGGCTCCAGGTTGGTGGAGTCCGCCGGGACCGTGCCGTCCTCCGGCTTGGTCAGCGACGCGATGCCGTCGCGGCCGCAGGCATAGACGATCGGGAACTCGATCTGCTCCTCGTCCGCGTCCAGGTCGAGGAAGAGGTCGTAGGTCTCGTTGACGACCTCGTCGATCCGGGAGTCCGGGCGGTCCGTCTTGTTGATGCAGAGGATCACCGGCATGCGGCGCTGCAGGGCCTTGCGGAGCACGAAGCGGGTCTGCGGGAGCGGACCCTCGGACGCGTCCACGAGGAGCACGACGCCGTCGACCATCGACAGGCCGCGCTCGACCTCGCCGCCGAAGTCGGCGTGGCCGGGGGTGTCGATGATGTTGATGGTGATCGGGGCCCCGCCGTCCTTGGGGTGATACTTCACCGCCGTGTTCTTGGCGAGGATCGTGATGCCCTTCTCACGCTCCAGGTCGTTCGAGTCCATCATGCGGTCGTCGACGGAGTCGAGCTGGTGGGCGGCGAAGGCGCCCGCCTGCTTCAGCATGGCGTCGACGATGGTCGTCTTGCCGTGGTCGACGTGGGCGACGATGGCTACGTTACGGATGTCGTGGCGCGTGGGCATGGGTGGCTGGCGCTTCTCTCGGATCGTGGGTGCGGCGTCTCGTTTTCCTCAGTACGCCCGCCGGGCGGACGCGCCACGGCTCTGTCCATGGTACGGGGCTGCCGCACACTCGGCCTCCCGGGCATGATCGTGCCCGCCGGGAGGCCCGGCGGGCAACGGATCTGAGCGGTTCTTGAGCTTGTTCGCTACGGCTTCACTTCTTCTTCGGCGCCGCGAACCCGATGTTCTCGTAGCGGGGGGTCGTGAAGCCGAAGGCGCCCGCGTTGACGACGTTCTTCCTGACGGCGACGAGCTCGGGCCGCTGGAAGAGGGGGATCGACCCGGCGGCGGCCCAGATGCGGGCGTCGGCGCGGCGCACCAGGTCGCGGGCGGCCTTCTCGTCCAGCTCGGCGGCGGCCTGCTCGAAGAGCTGGTCGATGTGGTCGGTGCCCACGCGCGTGTAGTTCTGCTCCACCAGCAGCGAGCCGTCCGTGGCCGGCTCCGGCTTGGCGTAGATGGGCCGGCCGTCCGTGGCGGGGAAGGCGGTGCCGGGCCAGGAGTAGAGGGCGAGGTCGTAGTCGCCGGAGGCGATGTGGTCCTTGAAGAAGCTCTCGTCCGGGACCTTGCTGATCTCGGTGCGCACGCCGACGCGGTCCAGCATCGCCGCGATCTTCTCGCCGACCGTCCGCAGCGACTCGGAGCCGGGGCCGGAGGGCAGGACGAAGCGGAGGGCCAGCGGCCGGCCGTCCTTGCCGAGGGGGCCGGCGGGTCCCGCGGCGCCGGGCTTCCCGGACGGGGCGGCGGGGGCGGCGGGGGCGGCGGTGCCGACGGGGGCGTACGCGCCGGGGGCACCGCCCTTGGCCTTGGGGCGCTCGGTGCCGGAGGCGTCCCGCGGCTCCCCGGCCTCCTCGGCGTCCCCGCTGCCGGTCTCGTCGTCGGTGCCGGTCTCGTCGGTGCCGGTCTCCTCGTCGGCGAGGGCGGCCGTGACGGCGCGGGCCTGGCCGAGGACGAGCCTGCTGTGGACGGCCGCGGCCGGCGCGGGCGCGAGGACGTGCGTGCCGGGCCCGCCGCCGTCGGACGGCTTCTCGTCGCCGACGATGTACAGGCCGTCGTCGGACGGCAGGTCCACCGTCTTCGCCCCGGTCGCCGCGCCCGGGGGCCGCTCGGGCGCGGCGGCGGGCGAAGCGCCCTTCGACGGGGTCCCCGACGCCTCCGCCCCCGCCTTGGCGCCCTTCGTCGGCGCGGCGCTCGCGCGGGCGCCCGCCTTCGTCCAGCCCGCGTCGGCGAGCAGGGCGAGGGCCTCCTCGGTGTCCTGGCCGCCCAGGGCGCCGCTGCTGTCGGCGTACGCGTCCTGCCCGGCCAGCGCCAGGTGGGAGCCCACCGGTTCCGCCGGCAGCCCCAAAGGGGCCAGTACGGTTTCGGCCAGCTCGCGGCGGTCCAGGGCGCGGGCGACCGCGCGGCGCACCCGCTCGTCGGCGAGCGGCCCGGACTCGCCGTTCAGGGCGAGCTGGGTGAACGCGGGCTCCAGGGTCTTGCGGACGACGTAGCCGCTCAGGGCCCGCCGCTCGGTCTCGTACGCGGCGGCGGCCCGCTGGTCGCGGAGGCGCGCGGCGCGCGCGGCGGCGGCCTTCGCCTCGTCGGAGCCGTACGCGGCGGCCCAGGACTCCAGGGCGGCGGAGGGCGCCTTGGCGGTGTCGGGTCCGTCCGCGGCGGGTCGGCCCCCGGCGCCCGGGCGGCCCTCTCCCCCGGCGCGGGTGACGCGGGCGGCGACGGCCGCGTCGACCTCGGCGATGTCGACGGCGTTCGCGAGGAGCGCCTCGGCCCGGCGGCCGCGCGGGACGGCGCGCAGGACGAGGCTGTCGAGCTTCGCGGGCTCGCCCCACCAGCGCGGGTCGCGGACGAGGGTGAGGGTGCCGGCCTTCGTGTCGACCGCCTTCAGCCGGAACGGCCCCGCGGTCCGCGGCAGCCTGGTGCGGGCGCCGTCGTTGAAGGTGCTCGGCGACCCGGTGACCTCCTTCGGGTACAGCGGGGTGAACAGCGACTTCCAGTCGGCGTAGGGCTTGCCGAAGGTGACCCGGACCTCCAGGTCGTCGGCGCCGCGCTCGATCTTCTCGATGCGCTCGTACCCGGCGTTGCGCGCCGTCCAGTACGCGCTGTCACGACCGCGCAGGGCCCGCCACTGGGCGACGAAGTCGGAGGCGCCGATCTCGCGGCCGTCGCTCCACACGGCCTGCTGGTGGAGCTTGTACCGGACGACCTGCTTGGGTTCGCGCTCGATGATCTCGGCGGACTCCAGGTAGTCCGGGTTGGGCTGCGGCCGGCCGCGTTCGTCGAGGGTGAAGAGGGCGGGCAGCACGGCCCCGGCGACCCGGGCGGTGGCGGCGTCGGCGTCGGCCTGGAAGGTGTTGAGGGTGGCGGGCAGCGCGTCGACCGCCCAGCGCAGGGTGCCGCCGTCCGCGACCTCGGAGCGGGGCGCGGCCGCGATGTCCGCGGGGACGGCCCGGCCGGTGTTCTCCTCGTCCCCGGAGCTGCAGCCGGCGAGTACGGATACGGCGAGCGCCCCGCTGGTGAGGAGCGCGGCGGACCGAAGTGCGCGGACGCCGACCTGGGACATGGCTTGTACCTCTTCGTCCGGTTTTTGAATTTAGGGATGATCACACCTATTGCCCGTCTACTGAAGAGGAGGGGGCAGGCGGGCCGGCGGCGACACGGCGGGGCCGCTCCGAAAGCCCACCCGGGCGGCGCAACGGGCCCGGCCGGGGACGGGCTCCGGGGCGGCCCCGGAGCCCGTCGGACGCCACCCCGGCGCGGTGCCGGGCCGCCCGGCACGGCCGCGGCCCGGGGCGGCTTGTTCGCCCGGTCGCGGAGGCCCGGCCTCCGGCCTAACCTCACTCCTGTGACGCGCAGAGCGCCCCGGCCCCTCACGGCCCTCCTCGCCGGACTTCCGATGGCGGTGTGCCTGCTGGTGGGGCCCGCGGCCCCGGGCGGGCGCGCGGAGGAGCCGGGCCCGCTGGACCGGCGGGGCCGGATCACCGACCGGGCGGGCGCCCCCGGCACCGGCGACGTGCTGCTCGCGGCGGCGCGGGAACGGCGGTACGCGCGCGTGGGCGACGCCGCGGGCCGGCCGCCGCAGGACCGGCCCGACGGGGCGGCGCACACCGCCGTGGGGTCCGCACCGCGCGCCGACGACCGGACGGGGGGCGGCGGTCGGACGGGGGGCCACGACCGGGCGGGGGCCGCGAGCGGCGCCGCCGAGGGGTACGGCGCGGTGCCCGCGGGGCGGTCCGCACCCGTGCCGACGGTCCTCTCGGGCGCGCCCGACCCGGGGAACGGCGGGGGGCCCGGCGCGGAGCTGGCCGTCCCGGCGGCCCTGGTCGCCGGGGCGCTGGCGATGGCCGGGTACGCGTACGCGAGCCGGCGCCGGCGGACCCGGACGCGGACGACGCCGCACGGCGGGGTGCCCGTGCCCCGGGCCGCGGAGCTGGACGGGCGGGCGGCGCGGGCGCTGGTGGAGGCGGACGACGCGGTGCGGACGAGCCAGGAGGAGCTGGAGGTCGCGGTGGCGCGGTTCGGCGAGGCCGCGGCGAAGCCGTTCACCGAGGCGGTCGCGTACGCGCGGGGCCGGTTGGCGGCGGCGTTCCGGCTGCGGCAGCGGCTCGACGACGCGGAGGCGGGGGACGAGGTGACGCGGCGGGCGGTGCTGGAGGAGATCACCACCCTGTGCGCGGACGCGGAGCGGCGCCTCGACGAGGAGTCGGCGGCCTTCGACGAGCTGCGCGACCTGGAGCGCACGGCCCCGGAGGCCCTGGCGGCGGCAAAGGCCGCGCACCGGGACCTGGAGGGCCGCCTGACGACGGCGGGGGCGACGCTCACGGCGATGCGCGCCCACTACACGGGCACGGCGGCGGCCCCCGTCGCCACGGCGCCCGCCCAGGCCGGGGCCCGTCTCGCCTTCGCGGCGGCGAACCTGGCCCGGGCCCGGGAGGCCCTGGAGGCCCGTGCGGCGGCGGGGACCGGATCCCCGCCGTCCGCCGCCCCGTACCTGCGGGCCGCCGAGGGGGCCGTCGGGCAGGCCGCCCGGCTGATCGACGCCGTGGACCGGCGGGCCGTGGAGCTGGCGGAGGCCGCCGGGAGGCTGCCGGGGGCGCTCACGGAGGCAGAGGCGGACCTCGCGGAGGCGCGCGGGGCCCTGGGGGGCACGTCCGGCGGGGTGCCGAGGGCCGGGCTGCGGGGGCGGGTGGCGCGGTTGGAGGCCGCCGTGCGGGACGTGCGGCGCGTGGTGGAGGCGGGCCGGTACGACCCCGTCGACGCGCTGCGCCGCACCGGGGAGGCCCACGCGGCGCTGGACGAGGTGCTGGAGCGGGCGGACGGCGCGCGGCGGGCCCGCGCCTTCCTGGACCAGGCGCTGCTGACCGCCCGGTCGTCGGTGGGCGCCGCGGAGGACTACGTGGCGACGCACCGGGGCGCCGTGGCCTGTGGGGCCCGCACCCGGCTCGCGGAGGCCCGGCGGCTCCTGGCGGCGGCCGGCGCCGGTACGGGCACGGACCCGCGCGCCGCGCTGGCACAGGCGCAGCGGGCGGACGCGCTGGCCCGGCAGGCTCAGGAGCTGGCCGAGCAGGACGTACGGCTGCGCGGCGCCCCCGGCGGGGAGCCGGGTGACCCCGGCGGCCGGGGAGGCGCCGTGCTGGGCGGGATCCTGCTGGGCGGCCTCCCGGGCGGGGGGTCGGGCGAGGCACCGGGCGGGGTCGCGGGTGGTCCGGCGAGCTTCGGCGGCGGGGGGACGCGGGGCCGGCTCGGCGGCGGGGGGCGCCTCTGACGGCACGCACGGCGGGTCCCGCACCCGCGCGCCGCGCGCGTGCGCGTGACGGGGCGGGCCCGTTCGGACAGGGCGGGCGCGGCGACGGGCCGCGCGCCACGCGCGCGTGGAGGGGCGCTCGCGGCACCCCGCGCACGCGCAGGCTCGTTCCCGCGCACCGTGCGCGGGTGCCCCTGGGCTTCGCGGGGACCGCTCTCGTCCGCCCGCGCCACGCGCGCGGAGAGGGGTCTCCCGCGACGGATGGGGCCCGGGACAGCGGCGCCGCGCACCACACGCGTGGAGAGGGACGAGGGCGAGCGGTTCCGAGGTCAGCGCATCGGGCGCGCCCCTCTTCCCGCCCGCGCGGTCCGCAGGGGCCGCTCCCCGCGCCGTCGGGGTCCGCGCCGTCAGGACCCGAGCCGTGGAGGTCCGTGCCGTCAGGGCCCGAGCCGTCAGAACATGCTCAGCAGTTGGTCCACCGTCGGTTCCGCCGCCGCCCTTCCGTCGGGGAGGGCCAGTTCGAACCAGACCGTCTTGCCGCGGGGCGTCCGCCGCGAGCCCCAGCCGGCGCTGAGCAGGCCGACGAGCTGGAGCCCCCGGCCGCCCTCGTCGGTGTCGCGGGCGCGGCGGCGGCGGGGCTGGACGAGGCCCGCGTCCCACACCTCGCACACGAGCGTGCGGTCGCGCAGCAGCCGCAGTCTGATCTCGCCCTCGCCGTAGCGCAGGGCGTTGGTGACGAGTTCGCTGACGAGCAGTTCGACGGTGTCGATCAGCGGTTCCAGCTCCCAGGCGGTGAGCTGGGCGCGGGCCAGTTCCCGGGCGCGCCCCACGGACCGGGGCTCGCGCGGCAGCCGCCAGTCGCCGACCGCCTCGGCGGGCAGTCCGCGGACCCGGGCCATCAGCAGCGCGATGTCGTCCTGGCCGTGGCGGGTGTCGAGGGTGCCCAGGACGTGGTCGCACGCGTCCTCCAGGGGACGCTCGGGTCCGGTGAGGGCCTGCCGGAGCGCCTGGAGGCCCTCGTCCAGGGGGTGGTTGCGGGACTCGACGAGCCCGTCGGTGTAGAGGGACAGCAGCGCGCCCTCGGGCAGCTCGACCTCGACCTCCTCGAACGGCTCCCCGCCGACGCCGAGCGGCATGCCCGGCGGTACGTCGAGCAGCCGCGCCTCCTCGCCGGGCGCGACCAGCACGGGCGGCAGGTGCCCGGCGTTGGCGAACGTGCAGCGCCGGGTGACGGCGTCGTACACGGCGTACACGCAGGTCGCGAGGTACACCTCGGACAGTTCGGGGCCGCGCGGCTTGTGGGCCGCGCGCGACGACTGGGCGCCGATGGGCGCGCCGAGGCCGCGGGCGATCTCGTCCAGGTGGGAGAGGACCTCGGCCGGTTCGAGGTCGAGCTGGGCCAGGGTCCGTACGGCGGTGCGGAGTTCGCCCATGGCGACGGCGGCGCGCAGGCCGCGGCCCATGACGTCGCCGACGACGAGGGCGGTGCGGTGGCCGGGCAGGTCGATGACGTCGAACCAGTCGCCGCCGACCTCGGTGGCGGCGTTGCCGGGGAGGTAGCGGCAGGCGATGTCCAGTCCGGCGGCCTCCGGGTCGCCGGGCGGGAGGAGGCTGCGCTGGAGGATCAGGGCGCGCTCGTGTTCACGGCGGTAGAGGCGGGCGTTGTCGATGCAGACGGCGGCCCGGGCGGCGAGCTCGACGGCGAGGGCCCGGTCGCGTTCGCCGAACGGTTCGCTGCCCTTCGTACGGGAGAACTGGACGAGTCCGACGACGGTGTCGTGGGCGACCATCGGCACGGCGAGGGTGGAGTGGACGAGGCCGCCGTCACCGGCGGGGACGAGGACGGGGCGGCCGGTGCGCAGGGCCGTGGCGCAGGGCGAGTGGAACGGGAAGCGGTGGACGGATCCGACGAGGGTGGGCCCGGTCTCGCAGCAGTCGGGGGCGGCGGGGGACGGGCCGACGAGGGGCGGCGCGTCGGAGACGGCGCTGGCGAAGGCGACGCGGCGGAGCTGGGCGGTGCGCCCGCCCGCCTGACCGGGCGGGGCCTCGTCGCCGCTGAGGAGGCCCTGGTAGAGGTCGACGGCGGCCAGGTCGCAGAAGCCGGGGACGGCGACGTCGAGGAGTTCGCGGGCGGTGGTCTCCAGGTCCAGGGACGTGCCGATGCGGGCGGTCGCCTCGTTGAGGAGGGCGAGGTTGCGGCGGGCGCTGGCGGCCTCTCGGGCGGCGTTGTGGCGGCGGGTCACGTCGGTGCTGAGCCCGGCGACGCCGATGGGGCGGCCGGAGCCGCTGTGCACGCGGTAGAGGTTGACGGACCAGTGGCGGCGGTCGGTGGAGCCGGGGGCGGTGCCGACGATCTCCAGGTCGGTGACGGCCTCGCCGGTCTCCAGGACGCGGCGGAGCGCGGCGGTCATCCGGTCGGCCTCGGGGCGGGAGAGGTAGTCGTGGACGGTGCGGCCGCGGTGGTCCTCGGCGGTGCCGCCGAAGACGGTGGCGAAGCGCTGGTTGGCGCGCTGGACCGTCAGGTCCGTACCGAAGAGGAGGAAGCCGAACGGAGATTGGCCGAATATCGCCTGTGAGGAAGCCAAGTCGGTCTCGATGCGGCGTAGGGCACGTACGTCCACGGCGATGCATACGGCACCGCGTTCGCCGTACTCGGTCTCGCTCGGCATGACGTACACCTCGGCGAGGCCGCGCACGCGTCGTTCCCCGGGCACGCGGAAGGGGACGAGGCCCGTCCACTCCTTGCCGTCGAGGATCTCGGCGACCTTGCGGTGGCCGCGCGACCGCAGCTCGGCGGGGATGAAAACCTCGACGGGGTCCATGCCCCTGACCTCTTCGGCAGGGATGCCGAACATCTCGGCGGCGCGCAGGCTCCACTGGTCGACGAGCCCGTCGGGGCCGATGGAGAACGACGCCACTCCGATGTAGTCGTAGATCGAACCGGGTGGGTTGCTCTGCCACACGACGCCGTCCGCCGTCCCAGGTATCTCGCTCACGCGACCGTCCCCTCCAGCTCACCGCACCGGACCGGCCATTCCCGCAGTATTCAGCACTACGGCCCCCGTCGGCACGCCGTTCACGATCACAGGGTGGTCTCGTTCGTTTTGAGCCGGCCCCGGAGTGATCGTTGTCCCTTACCTCTTCTAACCCGGCAGGCACGGCTCGAACCACACGGTCTTGCCCCTCCGGCTCTTCTTCGTACCCCGATGGCAGGGGGAGCGGGCGGCGGGCCGGAGCCCGCGTCCCCCCTCGTCGCCGGGGTTGGCGGGGCGGGCGCGGGGCGGATCCGGAACCGGATCGGAGACCTCGACGAGGAGGGCGGGGTGGGACGGGAGGGGGTCGTGGGACGCAGGGAGGCTACTGACGCGCAGGCAGACGGAGCCGTGGGCGTGCCGCAGGGAATCGGTCACGAGCCCGCCGACGAGGAGGACGGCGATGCCACCGGGGGGTGCGCCGAACCGCCGGTCGCGCAGGGTGTCACGGAGGGCGCGGCGGGCCGTGCGCACGGGGTCGAGTCGTCCGGGGAGGGTCCACCGGGCGCACGCGCCACCGGTGTCGCCCACGCCGATCACTTCCCCTCCCCCGGACCGAGGAGGCCAGGGGAACCAAGAAGAGAGCCCCGCATCCGATTGCAAGAGCCCGCACCCGATTCCAGGGGCAAAGCGTCACATAACCGACGTTCGGGACGCCGCGCCGCGAGGCGGACCGCGCGCCGCCGGGCGGACCGCGCGCCGCGGGCGGCCGGGATCAGGGGGCACCGGGGGCTGCCGTCAGGGGCGCGCAGGGGCCACGGTCAGGGGCGCGGGGGGTCGGTGTCCGCGGCGGGGAGGTGGCGGAGGGCTTCGACGACGGCGGGGACGTCCTGTTCCAGCCAGTCGACGGTGTCCCATTCGGCGCGGGTCAGCCAGCGCAGTTCGTCGTGGTCCTGGAGGGGCCGGGGCTCACCGGAGAGCACACGGGCCGTCCACACGTGCAGCACGTAGCCGCGTCCGAGCGGCCAGGCACCCGGAACGCGTTTCCCCGGTTCCGCCTCGATGCCCAGTTCCTCGCGCAGCTCGCGCACGAGGGCCTCACGCGGGCCCTCGCCCGGCTCCACCTTGCCGCCGGGCAGCTCCCAGCGGCCGGCCAGCTCGGGCGGCGCGCTGCGGCGCGCGGCGAGCAGCCGCCCCCGGTCGTACACGGCTCCGGCGACCACCACACGATCCGTCATGCGCCGGAGCGTATCCGCCCGCGGGGGTCAGTGCGCCGGCTCCCCGATCCGCTCCACCCAGTAGAGCTGCCGGTGGCCGCGCGCGTCGAGGCTGTCGGCGACCTTCTGCGCCTCGTCCCGCGTCGCGTACTGGCCGACCCGGTAGTGGTTGCCGTTGCCGTCCTGCCGGATGACCTGCCAGAGAAGAGTCGTACCGCTGTCGGGCATTACGCCGTTACCCCCGCCCGGTCGCCTGTGTCGATGGATTCCGCCGAAACCGCAATCCGCATATGCCTGAGCTTACGCCTGACCTTCACTCAGCGGATACGCATTTGCACAAAGAGATACGGATCCGGCCAGGAATCCCACAGGAAGAGGGGGCGCACTCGTCCGAGTACGCCCCCACGAACCACCGCGAACCAGCGCCGCCCTCCGCCCCCTCGGGCCCTCCGCGCTCAGCGCACCGGCAGGTGGTACGCGACGCGGTAGCGGTCGGCGGGGACGACGATGTCGGCCGTCTCCACCGCCCGTCCCGACGCGAAGTACGTGCGTTCCACGACGATCACCACGTGCCCCGGCACTCCCCCCAGCGCCAGCAGTTCCTCCGCGAGGCCGGGGCGCGCGCCCACCTCCTCCACCACGTTGTCCACGACGACGTCGATCGCGGCCATGCGCTCGACGACCCCGCAACCGCCCATCGGCCCCTCCTCGGGGAGCATGACGGGCGTGCGCCCGGTGATGGCGAGGGGCTCCCAGGACGTGGAGAGCATCATCGGTTCGCCGCCGTCCCGGAAGACGTACCGCGTGCGCATCACCGGGTCGCCGGGCGCGATGTCCAACCGGGCGGCGACCGGCGCAGGCGCCCGCTCCTGCTCGCTGTTGGACTCCCACGTGCCCCGCGCGCCCTCGGCGGTCTGCTCCTGGCGGAACGGGTCGACCGACCCGTGCGCCGGGCGGTACCCGGAGCGGGCGATCCGGCGCGGCACGGGGCGCTCCCGCACGTACGTACCGGATCCGGAGCGGCCCTCGACCAGGCCCTCGGCCATCAGGACCTTGCGCGCCTCCAGCGCGACGGTGTCCGAGACGCCGTACTCCTCGCGGATGCGCGCCTGGGAGGGCAGCCGGGTGTGCGGGGGCAGCGAGCCGTTGACGATCTTCTGCCGGAGATCGCTCGCCACGCGCAGATAGGCGGGCTGCTCGCCGAATGTCACGGGCCACTCCCATCAGGTTGACGGACAGCGACAGCCTGACAACCGGGAGTTCCCTCCGCAAGCATGGGCCAGGGCTTCACTCGAAGTGATGCCTGCTGTTTGGCGGGGCACCTCGGGCCCGCCACGGGCGGGGCGCACGACGGCGGCCGTCGTGCGCCCCGGAGCACCCTTTGCCTACGGCCGTGTCAGTCGGTCGGCTCGGCCGGCGCCTTGGTGGAGAGCTTCAGCGCGGCGCGCGCGTCCTTGCCCAGGTCGAGCGGCAGGGCGTCGTAACCGGGCTCGTAGTGGATCCAGAAGGTGTCGGCGTCGGGGGCCTTCGCGGCCTTCGCCCAGTGCCCGCGCGCCTTCTCCAGCTCCTTCACGACCTCCGCGACGGGCTGGGCGGAGGCGCCGGGAAAGGTGTGGCCCTTCAACTGGGCGATCGAGCCGCCGAGGGCCTTCTCGACCGAACCGGCCCAGGTGACGTTGGCGTCGAGGGCGGTCTCCGGGTCGCCCTCGGGCTCCGTGACGAGCACGGCGTCGAGGGCGTTCATCGCCTTGAGGTACGCCACCTGGTCGGCGTCCAGCGTGGCGGCGTCCGCGCGCAGCGAGCCGGTCAGCTTGCCCTTCTCGGCGGCGAACGCGCACGTCACCGTGCGGTCCTTGATCTGCCGCCAACTGTCCTCGGTGGGGTGGTAGTAGAACGTCACCGCGTTCTCCGGCACCGCCCAGGAGTCGAGCGCGTACTGATCGCTGATCTTGAGGCAGCGCTCCTCGGCCTGCTTCTCGATCGCCGGGACGCCCGGGTACGCGCTGCCGGCCAGTTGGAAGGTGCCGGTCACCTCGGCGTCGTGCGGCTTGGCGCAGTCGACGCTCTTGACCGTCTCGACCTCCTGCTGGTCGGCCGTCCCGCCGGGCTGGTTGAAGCAGTCGCCGGTGCGGAGGCTGAACGCGGAGTTGGTACTGGCGACGTCCTCCTTCACCTCGCGGACGCCGTCCGCGAACTCCTTGAAGCCGCCCAGGGCGAAACCGGCCGCGACGAGCAGCGTGCTGACCAGCGACAGGATCATGCCGGATATCGCGAGGCCCTTGCCGCGCTGGCCCTTGCGCTTGATCTGGCCCAGCGCGACCGCGCCGAGGACCAGGCCGAGCGGCGGCACGAGGCAGACGATGCCGGTGACGAGGGAGGCGATGGCCAGACCGTTGGTGGCGGCCGGGGGGTACGGCGCCCCGGGCGGCGGGGGCACCGGCGGGTAGGGCTGCTGCGGCGCGGGCCAGCCCTGCGGGGACGATGACACGGGTACGGTGCTCCTGTCGGGGGCGGAACGAACAAACGTATGAGCGGCGCGCATCGTACGCGGTGCGGGGCAGGGGTCCTAATGCGGCCGGCGAACCGGGCAGGCCGGGCGGCGGCCGTCTGCCGGGCCGGCGGGCGGCGGCCCGTGGCAACGGGGCTGCTCCCGGGGGCGGTTCGCCGGGCGGACCGGCCCCGCCGCCCGCCTCCCCCGCGGCCGGAGTCCGGTGCCGGTGCCCGGTGCCCGCGTCCCGTCGCCGGTGGCCGCGCCCGGCCGGTGACCGCGCTCCGTGGCCGGTGCCCGCGTCCGGTCGCCGGTGACCGCGCCCCGCCGCCGGAGTCCGGTCGCCGGTGGCCGCGTCCGGTCGGGGGGCGGCGGGTACGCGGAGGGGCGGCCGCCGGGACCGGCGACCGCCCTTGTCGAATCAGGTCCCGCGGAGCGTCAGAACTGCAGCGCCCACGAGTCGATCTTGCCCGTGTCGTAGCGGGCGTTGTCGCTCACCCGCAGCTTCCACGTGCCGTTCGCGACCTCGGAGGAGGCGTTCACGGTGTACGTGGTGTTGATGTTGTCGGTGCTGCCGCCCGTGCCGTGGTCCTTCAGCGTGTAGGCGGTGCCGTCCGGCGCGACGAGCTCGACGCGCAGGTCACCGATGTAGGTGTGCTGGATGTTGACCTCGACCTTCAGGCCGGTCGGGGCGTTGCCCGGGACGTCCGTGACGGTGACCGGCGACTCGACGGTGGCGAGGTCGCTGATCGTGTAGTCGCCGGTGTTCTCGAAGCGGGAGCCGGGCGGCGGGGGCGTGGTGCCGCCGTCACCGACGTACAGCAGGCGGTTCGGGGAGCCGGTGCCGGGGCTGGTGACCGCGCCGGTGGTGGCGGCGGAGGTCAGCGCCGAGGAGACCTGGGCCGGGGTGGCGGACCGGTTGTTGGCCAGGTACAGGGCGGCCGCGCCCGCCACGTGCGGGGAGGCCATCGACGTACCGGAGATGGTGCTGGTGGCGGTGTCACCGGTGCTCCACGCCGACGTGATCGACGAGCCCGGCGCGAAGATGTCCAGCACGCTGCCGTAGTTGGAGAAGCTGGAGCGGGCGTCGGAGTTGGTCGTCGCGCCGACCGTGATCGCCTCGGCGACGCGGGCGGGCGAGTAGTTCGACGCGTTGCTGTTGTCGTTCCCGGCCGCGACGGCGTAAGTGACGCCGGACGCGATGGAGTTGCGCACGGCGGTGTCGAGGGCGGTGTCCGCGCCGCCGCCGAGGCTCATGTTGGCGACGGCCGGCTTGACCGCGTTCCGGGTCACCCAGTCGATGCCGGCGACGACCTGGGCGGTGGTGCCGGAGCCCTGGTTGTTGAGGACGCGGACGCCGACGATCTTCGCCTTCTTGGCGACGCCGTACGTGGTGCCGCCGACGGTGCCGGCGACGTGGGTGCCGTGGCCGTGGCCGTCCTGCGCGGTGTTGTCGTTGTCGACGGCGTCGTAGCCGTAGGAGGCCCGGCCGCCGAAGTCGCTGTGGGTGATGCGGACGCCGGTGTCGATGACGTAGGCGGTGACGCCGTCGCCGCCCGGCTCCGGGTACGTGTAGCTCCGGTCGAGCGGCAGGTTCCGCTGGTCGATGCGGTCGAGGCCCCACGTCGGGTTCGTCTGGGTGCCGCTGATGGTGAAGACGCGGTCCTGGACGACGGAGTCGACGGCCGGGTCCGCGGCGAGCTTCTTCGCCTGCTCCTCGGAGAGCGTCACGGCGTAGCCGTTCAGCGCGGCGGTGTACGTCTTCTTGATCTTCGCGCCGTACCGCGCCGCGACCGCCTTGCCGGACGCGGCGTCCGAGTCGGCGGCGGACTCGTCGAGGGTGACGATGTAGCTGCCCTGGACGGCGTTGGGGGCGTCGGCGTACTGGATCACGCCCTCCTGCGCGGAGCCGGCGGCGGTGGCCGGGTGGGCGGAGAGGGTGCCGAGGGCGAGGGCGGCGACGGCTGTCGCACCGACTGCGGCGACTCTGCGTCGCGACGTACGCATCACGGGCATGTGAGGGATCCTCCTCATCGGTGGTGCGCTGCTGTGGGGATGTTACGGCAGGTGCATGACAACCCCTGTCATCCGCATGCACGACGGAGGACGCCGCGGGGTGCGCGGCGCCGCCCACCTTGGTCTGCCACGCGAAAGGTTGGCCGATCCATAGGAATCCCACAAGGGTGCTGAACAGCCGTTAACAGGTGTGCCACACAACTGTCATGCTGGCCGGCATGCTGAAGGATGCTCGGTACAGCTGCCAGGAATGCGGAGTGCGAACCCCCGTTTCTTCGCTGACCTGGAGCTGCCCCCGCTGCGGCGGCCCCTGGGACCTGGACTTCACCGCCTCTCCGGTACCGCTCGGCGCACTGGCCGGCCGGGTGGGCTCGCTGTGGCGCTACGAGGAGGCCCTGCCGCTCTCCGACCCGTACGTCTCGCTCGGCGAGGGCCGCACCCCGCTCGTCCGGCTCACGGACACCGTGTCGGCCAAGCTCGACTACCTGATGCCGACGCTGTCCTTCAAGGACCGGGGCGCCGCGCTCCTCGTCGAACTGGCCCGGCGGCTCGGTCCGGACCGGGTCGTCGCGGACAGCAGCGGCAACGCGGGCACGGCGGTCGCCGCGTACTGCGCGCGGGCGGGGCTGGACTGCACCGTGTACGTGCCGGAGGGCACCTCACCGAAGAAGCTGGAGCAGATCCGGGCGCACGGGGCCCGGCTGGAAGTCGTCCCGGGCGGCCGGGAGGCGACGGCGCGGGCGGCCCGCGCCGCGGCGGGCGCGCCGGGCGTGTTCTACGCGTCGCACGCGGACAACCCGTACTTCCTGCACGGCACGAAGACGTACGTGTACGAGCTGTGGGAGGACCTGGGCGGTCGCCTCCCCGACACGCTCGTCGTCCCGGTCGGCAACGGCACGCTGCTGCTCGGCGCCGCCCTGGCGACCGCCGAGCTGCTGGCGGCGGGGCTGGTGGAGCGGCGTCCGCCGCTGGTGGCGGTCCAGGCGGGGCCGGTGGCGCCCCTGGCGCGGGCGTTCGCGGCGGGAGCGGCGGACGCGGAGCCCGTACCGCCCGCGCCGACCCTGGCGGAGGGCATCGCCGTCCCGCACCCGCGGCGCGCCCGGCAGATCCTGCGGGCGGTGCGGGAGTCGGGTGGCGCGTTCCGTACGGTGGCCGACGACCGGATCCGGGACGCCCAGCTCGACCTGGCGCGGCGCGGTCTGTTCGTCGAGCCGACCGGTGCGGCGTGCTGGGCGGCGGTCATGGCGGAGCCGCCGCGGGGCGGGGCGGTGGTCCCGCTGTGCGGGGCGGGGGCGAAGACGGGGCTCGCGGCTGCGGAGTGAGGCGGGGATCTTGCCGTGACGCACGTCACCGGGCACGGTGGAGTGTGCTCGAATTCCGCTGTCCCTTAAGGGAGTTGAGGATGAAGAAGTCCACTTTGCGCTCCGCCGCGGCGGCTGCGGCCCTGGCCACCGGTCTGGCGGCGGCCTCCGTGACGACGGCGTCGGCGGCACCGGCACCGGCACCGGCACCGGCACCGGCGGCCTCGTCGGCGGACCGCCCGGCCGTTGGCCGGATCACCACCCCGGAACAGCTCGCGGAGAGCCTCCGCCGGGCCGTCGAGGAGGAGGCGGGCCGCGGCGGCGTCGCCGCCGAGGGCAACGTGGTGGGCTACCTCGCCCCCCGGTCCGGCACCGGCACGCGGCCCTGCTGACGATGGGCGCGGAGGAACCCGCCGTCCGGTGGTGTCCCAGCGGTGCGCCCGACCGCCCGGAATCCGTGGTCCTCGGCGTGCGTTCGGGGCCGGACGGCCAGGTCGCCTACCTGGCGGAGCCGATCGCCGCGGCGGAGGTCGTCCGCACCCTTCCGGAGGGCGTGCCGCCCACCCGGGTCCTGCGGTTCGCGTCCCACTGCGTGAGCGAGTGCGCCCACCGCGTCGGCGCGGAGTGCGGCCTCGCCGACCGCGTGCTGGCCCTGCCGTCGCCCCCGGACCCCGCCCCGGTCCCCCGCTGCCACCTGCGGGCGCACTGCACGTGGTGGCACCAGACGGGCGCCGCCGCCTGCCACCGCTGCCCCGCCGTGGCGACGACCCCCTTGGCGGACGACACCCTGGCCGCCCTCGTGGCCGACCCGTCCACCACCCGCGAACAACTGGCCGCCCACCTGTCCCGTTCGGCACCCGGCGCCCGGCATCCCGATCGAGGCCACGAGGGGGGAGCCGCCGGCGCGCAGTGAGCACCGTCCCCCTTCCGCCCGAGGCGCGGGCCGGAGCTCCACGAGGTCCCGCACGACACGGCACCGCGCGTCCTGGTCGGGCCGACCGCGCTGGAGGGCCCACCGCCCTGGAGGGCCCACCGCCCTGGAGGGCGGCCCTCCCGGCTCCGGCACCGCCGCAACCGTGGTCCCGGCCCGGGCGCCGTCGCCTGCGGGCCGGCGCCCGCCGGGCCGTCCGCACGATCGGCGGCGGGGGTCGGTGGTCCGGGACGTCCACGCCGGACACGGCTCCGCCGTTCACGGCATCCGGTACCGGCCGATCCGGCGACGGGACGTCCCGCGCACGGCTTCCGCCTGCGGAGGCGTGAACCGGAAGGGGGGCGGTACCCGGGCGGGCGGCCGGGCCGGCCGCGTCGGCGGCCGTTCTTCCCGGGCGGCGCGGCGCGGGGCGTGTCCGGGCCGGGGCCGGCCTCGCGGTGCGCGGAGGGTCGGGGCGATGAGGGCCTGGGCGATGGGGGTCGGGGGCGCGAAGCCGACCGCGCTCAGATGTAGCCGTTCTCGACCGCGCGCTGGCCCAGTTGGAAGCGGCTCTGGGCGTCCAGTTTCTCCATGAGCTCCGATATCAGGCGCCGTTCGCTGCGCAGGGATATGCCCAGGCGGCGGGCCGCGGCCTCGTCCGTGTACCCCTGCGCCAACAGGCGCAGCAGTTCGCGCGGTTGCGAGCCGGGGTCTTCCAGACTGCGCCGGGGGGCCTCACCGAACGGGACCGCCGACGCCCACACCGCTTCGAACAGCGCGAGGAACGCCGCCACCGCGCCGGGCTGGCGCAGCAGTACCGCGCCCGCCGCGCTGTCGGCCGGGTCGATCGGCACCATCGCCAGCTCCTGGTCCTTGATCCACAGCCGCATGGGCAGCGCCGGTACGGTACGGACCTCCGCGCCGCGTTCGGTGAGCCACTGGGCGTGCTCCAGGGTGCCCGGGGCGTTGCGTATGGAGTCCAGGTACACCGAGCGCATCCGCACGCCGCGTGCCAGCGGCTCCGCGCTGGTCACCTCGCTCGCCGCCAGCACCTCCGGGGCCTGGGCGCCGCCGGGCACGAAGGCCAGGGACTCCTTGTGCATGGTGGGCACCAGGTCGGTCATCCGGGCCCGCACCGCCTCGGCGCCGCGGAGGTGCTCGACCTCCGGCTCCTCCTCGCCCCCGTGCTGCGCGGCGTACTGGGCGAGCAGCATCTCGGCGGCGGCCTGGCTGCGGGCCAGCGTGCGGTTCCGCTCGGCTATCTCGGCCTGCTGGAACGCGAGCAGCGTGTCGAGGGCGGCCTTGGGGTTCACGACGTACAGCTGGCCGCTGTCCGTCCCGTCCGAAGCGAGCAGTTCCAGCCGCGTCAGCTCCTGGAGCGCCTCGTCCAGCGCCTGCGCCGAGCCGCCGAACTCCGCTGCGGCCTTCGCCGTGTCGCACCCGGGCTGGGCGAGGACGAACCGGTAGAGCCGGTCGGCCCCTTCTGTGAGTCCGAACGGAGTCAGCACGTGGACAGTTCCCCCACACGAGTCACAGCGCTGCCGCGGGCGGTACGGACCGGCGCCGTCGGCGGTCGCTGCCCCGAGTTGTACGGAGCTCTCATTATCCGGCAGCGCAGCCCAGTTGACGTTGTTCATTCGCGCCACAAGCAGTGTCAGGGACCGAATCGCGGCCTTGCAACGAGCGTCCAACGTGCGGACGCCGGGGCTCCGGGTGACACGGTTGTGCCTGGGCGGTTCGTGCCAGGCGATCCACCTGTTGGCACATGCGGTCCGACGGCAGTATCGGTTCCGCCGGGGAACACCGGCAGTAACGATTCGTCACCCAGTGAATAAGGGATTCCGCATGCTTCGCGCCGCCGTCGCCGCCACTGTCACCGCCGCCGCCCTCGCCCTCGTCGCCCTGGGCAGCACGTCCGCCGTCGCAGACCAGCAGGACGGCCCGGTCGCGTCCACCACCTCGGTCACGCCCGCCGCGCCCACCGCGCCCGACAACGAGCCCATCTGGGGATGACCCCCTGACGGGGAATGTCCCCTGGTGGGGAGGTCCTTGACCTCGTCACGACGGCCCAAGGCCACCGCACCCCGTGCCGGGTGCGGTGACCTTGGGCCGTCGCGGGTCGTCCACGCTCTCCCTCACCACTGCTCGTGGAAGTACACCGGCACCGCCTCCGGCAGTACCGTCCCGGCCGGAACGAGACGCTCGTCCTCGTCGGCCCAGACCGGCAGCCGGGACTCCTGGTCCACGGCGAGGCCCAGTTCCCCGGCGAGAAAAGCGGACCAGCCGGGCATCAGCGGCGCTGCCGCCACCGTGAACGCGGCGAGCAGCTCGACGTGGGCGGTCAGCCCCGCCGCGTACTCCCGGCCCCGCCCGGCCTCACGGAGCGACCGCAGCCGGCGCACGTCGATCAGCGCCCTCTCCACGGCGGTGGCCAGGTCCTCCGCGGCGCGCAGCGGCGAGTACGCCTCGGTCCCGAGCGCGTCCGCGATCCGCCGGGTCAGGTCGCGCCTCTCGATGGTCATCGGGCCGGCCGGCACGGCCGCGGGGACGGTGCGGCGGAAGTCCTCGGCGAGCAGGTCCAGTACGGTGTCGGTCCACGTCTCCAGGCCGCCGGCCAGCACGGTGGTGACGGTGTCGGCGTACTCGCTCAGCGAGAACTCGCTCTCCGCCCCCTCGGCGGCGGTGAGGCAGAGGTGGAAGCGCAGCGCGTCGGCGTTCGTCCGGCGCAGGAAGTCGCCGTCCCACACGGCGCCCGACTGCGCGTTCCTCGGCTGGACGGTCTCGCTGACCACCACCTGGTCGGGCAGGCCCAGCGTGCCCTCGGCGAGGAGCAGCGCGGGCCACAGCGCGACGTGCGCGAAGATCTGGTCGACCCCGGTGAAGGCGACGATCCGGGTCGCCGGGTCGGCCCACAGCGGCAGCGCCACGTTCCGCTCGCCGTACGCCTCGGCCAGCCGCTCGGTGGCCGCGACCAGCCCCCAGATGCCGCTGAACCCCGTGTCGAGGACGTGCTCCTCCCATCCCGGCAGCGGCACCGGGATGCCGTGGTCCGCCACTCTGCTGACCGGGACGACGGGCAGTTCGGCGGCCATCAGCCGGTCCAGGAAGGCGCGGGGCCGGGGCCGCCACTCGGCCGCGCCCCACGCCTTGTCGTGGTACGCGGCGAGCTGCTCGCGGTAGCCCTCCAGCGGGAAGGCGATCCGGCGCTGGGCGACGGTGTCGGGCACCGCCCCGCAGTCGGTACATCGCGGGTCGACGAGCCCCTCCGGGTCCTGCGGGAGTCCGCAGGACCCGCAACACGCTCCGTCGGCGGGTGCCGCGCAGTGCCGACAACTGCCGCGCACATCGGCCTCGTGCAGGTACCGGTCGCAGGGAACGCAGCGGAGGGCCGGGAACTCCCGCACTTCCAGCGCGCCCGCCTCCCACAGGGCGAGGAAGAACCGGCGCACCCAATGGGCGTGCGCGAAGTCGGCGAGCGGCCGGGTGAACCAGTCGGGGCGCATCGCGCCCAGTGTGAGGGTGTCCCCCATCCGGTCGCCGACGACCCTGGCGAGGGCGTGGGGTGTGACGCCGGACTTGGCGGCGCGGGACGCCACTCGGGTGGAGTGCTCGTCGCAGTAGCCGACGTACCGCACCTGGTGGCCCCGTTGGCGCAGATGACGGGTGAGCACATCGGCGCCGAGGAACGAGCCGGCCAACCGGCCGAGGTGCGGGTCGGTGTCGGGGCTCGGCGGAGCACTGGTGACGACATACGTGTTCATGGCAGGGGATTCCCGGGGAGGTGCGGCAGACGGGGAAGGGGTGGCGCGCTGAGGCGACGGTGACTCAGCGCGTGCCGAGCGCTGCCTCCTCACGGAGCTGCGGCGATGGGGCGAGGCCCAGGGCCGTCTCCAGCTCGACAAGGGTGCTGGGCTGCGACTGCGGCGGCAGGACCACCCGGTCCGCGTGCCGCGCGGCGCCCGGGTCCTGGTCCCGGCGGACGACGCGGTGGTGCTCCTGAAGCGACCGGACTTCTCCCGGGAGGCTCCGGAACGCCG
>NZ_JAWCTQ010000046.1:0-60318 GCF_032423885.1 Streptomyces tamarix
CTTCGACGGCCCACAGGCGGCCCGGGTGAAACCCTGGGCCTGACAGGGATCTGCCCCATTCGCCGTCGGCAAGCCGGGGCAGTGGAGGCAACCCGCTGATCAGCGGAAGGAGTCCCGGCCCCCGACTCCCGGACGTGGGCGTTGTCAGCCTGCACGAGCCAGCAGAGTGCCGGGCCGTCTCTCTGAGTACGGCTACGTGCATGCACGTTGCCGTCAGGTGTTGCCGTCAGAACTGCGCATTTCGAGTTGTCCGATCTTGTTCCGCCAGAGTCCACGAGGGTCCACCCTCACCACGGAACCGCAGTTCACACCGGATCTCGTACGGTGCCGGACACCGACGGACGGCTACATACGATCCGCCTTCTGAGACCACGACTGAGACCGCCGGGCACCTCCGCCTTCCGGCTCTGCGGCCTGCGGTCACACGACGCCCGAGGCGCCACCGCCTGCCGTGGCCCGGCGCTCCTCAACGGTCGCCCTCAACTCTGCCGGCGTCGGCCAGGAGGCAGCGTCATGAGCTTGGGAATCACGGTGCGATCCCATACACGTCATGCCCCTGACCTACGCGAATACCTCGCAGTTCGCACTGTGGTGGAGCCCGAAGTGACCGCTGGTGACCGCTCCTCCCCGCCTGTTCTGGCACGCATCTGGCACGGGTGGCCCTCCGTTCGCCTGGGGCCGCCATTCTCATGCTTTGTACCTCGCGAGGCCCCGTACAGGGTCGTTCACCTGCCTTCACGGCCGGCTAGTCACCGGAGCGGCTACGGGCTTTGGTCTCGGCTGAACGTCCGTGAACGGCGCTGAGCGATACGGAAACTTAGACGGACAGCGGGCCAGACTGGCTGACAACATGGTTGTTGAAGGGGGCCTCATGGCGCTGGTTCGCAAGGGATCACGACGGATCGTCATAGACGGCACGGTCTACCGCTGGCGGCTGCGGGGCCGGCCGACGTACTGCCGGGGGCTGGCCTGGTCGCCGTGCACGTTCGCGGTGGAGCATGCGGACACTCCGGGGGCGACGCTCGTGGTCGTCACCGACCAGCCGCATCCGAGCAACTGGATCGGCCGCGAGGCTGAACCTGTACTGCCGTCCCGTGTCGCCGCGGCTGTTCGGCTCGCCTTGGGTAAGGGTTGGACTCCGAGGACTCCGGGCTCCTCGTTCCGTCTCGACCAGTCCACTGGCTTCACGCCCTCGTCCTGAACGATGTTGTAGAGCGACCACCGCTTTAGGAGAGAGGGAGGGCGGGACCGCACCTGACCTGCACAGACGCTGCGGGAGCTGATCGATACCGTAGAGCCCGACAATGCCCTTCGTTCCCCGTGGCTCCCCGCACGATCTGGCACGGATGTGGCACGGTCTTCGCGGCCGTCTGTCAGTGCCGCGGGATAGCGTCCACCTGCGCGCGGTCGCCTTCCGAGGTGTCCAGTTCTGCAGTGCAGCTGCATCCCTGGCTCTGTCCGGGGGCGGCCCGGTGTAAGCCCGGGACCCAACCGACGACCAGGCTCCGCCGATAGCCAAGAGCGCCCTGCCAGCGCCGGCCGCGCGCCCGATGTGTCGTTCGTACTGTAGGAGCTGTTGGGCTCCGCCAATGGGGCTACCGGTCCTCTACACTCTCGCCATGGTGGCTCGCCTTCCCTCACGCTACGAGGATCTTGACCCTGCCTTCCGTGGACGGTTGCGTCCAGATAGGCCCCTGCTGGCGCAAGTGCAGCGCGCCCACGCCAGTATGCAAATTACCGGCGGAATTCGATTCCTTCCCATATTCGGCCGAAGCGGGTCGGGCAAGAGTTCGGCAGCCCGAGAACTGTCTACACATCTCCCTGAATGCAAGGTCGTCGAGCTGTCTCGCTCGGCGATTGCTTCCGAAGCAGCCCTCCTAGAGGAGCTGCGAGCGGTCGAGGGCTACCGAGATAAAAGTAGGCTAATAATCGCCGTGGTAGACCAATTCGAGGAGCGGGTGGCAGAGAAAACTGCCTTGCCGTCACAGTTCGTGGAGAGATTGAGCCTTCTCGACAGAGGCGAGCTGCGCCAGCGCCCGATCCTTTTCCTGTGGCTGACCACCAGTCGAGAATTTCAATCGGATCTCGCAAAGGCGACATCTCGCAACGAGAGAATTCTCCTCAACCCAGATTTCGAATTGGCCGGACCTCCCAGAAATGACTGGGCGGAAATTCTCGAGGAAACATTCGCTTTCCACAACAAGAGTCAACCTTTGGCCGACTACGAAGTCTTGAAATCAGACGTCGACGAAATCGCCGATAAAGCGCCTACGATTGGTCGCTCTATCGAACTGGTTGGCGATCGGCTGGCTTCCTACACCACAGAGCTTCACGACATCTCCAGGTACCAGGTCGTAATGCTGTGGCCTGTTACAGACGGACTTAGGATCACCCGCGTAGCGGGATTCACCAATGCGCGCGACGGCTACAAGCTGGACTGGAACGCTTTTTACCGAGAACTGAACGAAGACGATCGACAGACGCTTCCCCTGTCGGAACTGAATAGGGCACGACTCTATTTCGATGTGCGGCTCGTGCCGATCGCCGCCGCGGACTTGCATCCCCTCTGCCGCGATCTAGAGAAAGCAGACTTCGAACCCAGTAGGTCATACTTGGAGCGTTTCGAGAAGTCTCACTTCGTTTCCATCGTCGGGGAGAATTGGGATCCGTCTGCCTATAGCCCGCTTCGTGAACGTGAATCAGAGCGCGCCACAAAGGCGCGCGAGTGGTATGAAAGCGTAACCACCAAGCCCACTCAATTGGGATCTCGAATCGCGTTGTGCTTGAGATCGCTCGGCTATGACGCTAAGTCGGAACAAGAGGTCAAAACCCCCAGTAGTAGGGTTCGGGCCGACGTCCTAGTTTCGCGACCTGACAGTCAGCAGAACTCGGTGATCGTGGAGCTGAAAGCCTTCTCGACTGAGAACACCCGACCTTCGTCAATCAAGGATGCGATTCGCGTGACACTTAAGCGTCACGCACAGTTGGCGGGCTTCCTAGGGCGACAGTGAAGCGGTGAATCACCATAGCTGCAATGCGGGCAGGGATTAGATACTTCTAGTTTCAGCTCGCGCGACACACGAAAGCACCTAAGGTGGCGCGTTCCAGGTCGCTCCAGGACCTGCCCCAACTCCCATCCCGTCTGCCGTCGACCCACACGTATGTGGAGCGGGCGCGGGCCCTGGCGTCCAGGTGGAGCGCGCCACTGTACGAACGACCTGGACGCCAGGGTCCGTGTCTGCTCGGCTTGCCCTGGGTCGACGGCAGACGGGATGGGAGTTCCCCACCGCCACACCCCACGGCCGGCACCCGCTCGCGGAACCCCCGCCCACCCTGGTGCTTGTTGCGCCCCCGCCGGAGGCATGTCGGTGACGGGAAGAGAACCGCGGGCGTCGGGGACTCGGACTCATGCTCTTGGGCCTATCCCGTCTTGCAGGGGCGGGCGTCGGCGCAGCGGGGGCGGAGCGGGCCGAAGGCAGGAGCGTCGCCCCGAGCGGAGCCGGGAAGCCCGCCCGGCGGAGCAGAGCGCAGCCGGGTGCTTGGTCAAGTAGGGAAAGTTCTACCGTCCTCGGTGGCGACGGTTTTCAAGACCGACCGGCGTACAGCAGCCACCCCTACCCTGACCTGCTGGTTTTCCGCGTCCAGACTGCCGTGGGCGCGCGCTGGCCCACACATGGCCCACGAGACCCCGAAATCGTCCTCCTGAGGGCCGCCACACTCGTCCCCACGAGCAGCCCAGAGCGAGCACTTACGGAAGCGAGAGAGACACATGGCTGAGTCATCCGTGCCGCTCCCCCGTTACGCTGGCGAGCCCCAGCCGATGGCCTGGGAGTGTGCGCCGAGGATGGGACCCAAGGCGCAGAGGGTCTACGAGACGATCCGTTCCTGGATCGAGTCAGGACGGTACGGCCCCGGCGACAAGCTGCCGACAGAGCGGACGTTGAGCGCTGAGCTTGAGATCGGCCGCACCGCTCTCCGGCAGGTGCTGGGCCCTCCGGCGGGTGCTGGCCCGTTTGACGAGCGAGCGGTTCATCAAGGCGTACGGACGCAGCGCTTACCGGGTCGCGGGCAGCGAGGGCGTTCCCACGCCGGCCGACCTGGAGCCGTGGCAGGTCCACGGCAGCCGTCGCATCTACGAAAACCGCTGGGTGAACCTCGACCTGGTCGACGTGGAGCCGCCGGGCGTCAAGCGCTTCGAACACCACGTGGTCCGGCTACACCACGGCTGCGGCGAGCCACGCTCGCAGCCGAGGCGACTGCCGCTCAGGCTGGGTCTGCTGTGCGTTCCGCACCAGTTCGACGGCGGGCTGCGGGCGGCCGGCGTCAGCCAGCACGTACGCCTGCCCGTCCATGGCGTGAGCAAGGTACAGCGGCGACTCGGCGTCCTGTGCCGCCTTCTTCGCCAGCTCGTACCGCCGCCATGCCCGCTCCACGGCGCCCGCACGATCCCGATGGACCAGTGGCGGGCGCGGATGTGGCTGGATACGTGGGTGTGAGGGCTTCCGGTTGATTCCGTTCGGGTAACGGGCGCGCACGTGTTCGACTCTGCGGCATAGGGTTTCCCCAACGGATCTTGAACACGTTCAGGGGGACGTGCCGACGGAGGGGGACCGCGGAATGCGCAGCGGAGCGAAGGTGGCGGTCGTCGGCGGGTTGTTCGCCGTCGTCGCCGGGGGCGTCGGGTACGGGGCGTACAACCTGTGGGACGACCTGATGGGCAGCACGACCACCGCCGCGTCGGCCGACGGCTCGCCCAGGAGGACCGGTCCCGTCACGGCGGAGGAGACCGAGGCCACGGCGAAGGGCTTCCTCGCCGCGTGGGCGGCGGGCGACGCGGCCGAGGCCGCCCGGTTCACCAACGACCCGGCCACGGCGCAGACCGCGCTGTCCGCCTACCTGACGGAGACCCACGTCGGGGGCGTGAAGGCCACGGCGGGCGCGCCCAGCGGGACGACGGTGCCGTTCACGGTCAGCGCCGTCGTCTCGTACGGCGGGGCCCGCGTCCCGTGGACGTACGCGTCGCGGCTCACCGTCGTGCGGGGGCTCTCCACCGGGCAGCCGCGCGTCGACTGGTCGCCGGCCGTCCTGCACCCGGAGCTGAAGGACGGCCAGGCGCTGCGGGTGACCTCGTCCGGGGCGCCCGCCATCAAGGCCGTCGACCGCAACGGCGCCGAGCTGACGGCGGAGCGGTACCCGTCGCTCCGGCCGGTCCTGGACGAGTTGCGCGAGCGGTACGGCACCGGGGCGGGTGGCACGTCCGGCGTCGAACTCGTCGTCAGCGGCGAGGGCGACGCCGCGGACCGCACGCTGCTGACGCTGCGCGAGGGCAAGCCGGGCGAGGTCCGCACGACGCTGGACGCCGGGGTGCAGGCCGCCGCCGAGAAGGCGGTGAAGCGGTACGCCGAGTCCTCCGTGGTCGCGATCAAGCCGAGTACGGGCGAGATACGCGCGGTCGCCAACAACCGGAAGGACGGCTGGAACGCGGCGTTCCTCGGCAAGCAGGCGCCCGGGTCCACGATGAAGATCGTCACGGCGGCGCTGCTGCTGGAGAAGGGCCTCGTGGCCGCGGACCGGGTCGCGGAGTGCCCGCCCGAGGCGATGTACCACGGCACCACGATCAGGAACCTGGACGGCTTCTCCCTCGCCGGCAGGACGTTCACGGAGAGCTTCGCGCGCTCCTGCAACACCGCGTTCGTCAAGCTCATCGACGACGTGGACGACGACGACGCCCTCGGCAAGGAGGCCCGGGACGTCTTCGGCATCGGGATGAACTGGCAGGCGGGCGTGCCCACCTCGGACGGGTCCGTGCCCGCCGAGACGGGCGGGGTGGCCGCCACCCAGTACATCGGGCAGGGCACCGTCCAGATGAACGCCCTGAACATCGCCTCCATCGCGGCGACCGCGAAGAACGGCGCCTTCAAGCAGCCGGTCATCGTCCCGGCCGCCCTCGACGGCCGGGAGATCGCCGTGGCGCCCCGCGGCATGGACGGCTCGGCCGCCCGCCAACTGCGCGACATGATGCGCGCGACCGCCCGCGGCTACGGCACGGGCGCGGACGCGATGGCGGGCGTGAGCGGCGACAAGGGCGCGAAGACCGGTTCGGCGGAGGTCGACGACCAGGGGCAGGCGAACAGTTGGTTCGCTGCGTTCGCCGACGACCTGGCCGCCGCGGCGGTGGTCCAGGCGGCCGGGCACGGCGGCGACGCGGCGGGCCCGCTGGTGGCGTCCGTACTGAACGCGCGGTAACCACCCCGCCGAACGTCACCGCCGCGCCCGGCCCCACGCCGGCCGGCCCGGCGGGGGCCCGGCCCGATGGGGAGCCCGGCGGGGCACGCCCGGTGCATCCGGCACGTCCGGCTCCACGGGGCACCCGGCCCGGCGGGGCCCAGCTCGGCGGAGAGCCCGGCACGGCGCGCATCGCGGCGGCCGGGCCGATGGCGGCGGGCATCGAGCCGGGAGCGGGCTGGTGCCGCACACCGGGTGGGCCACCGCGCCGGGTGGGTCACCGACGCCGCGTACGGCCGCCGCGCCGCGCGCGCGGCGGTGCGGCGGCGCGGCTCACCCCTCGGTGGGGGTGCCCAGCTCGGTCACCGTGACCCAGGCGAACTCCTGCCCGGTGTGCGGGGCGCGGCTGTTGCCCCAGTCGTCGGTGGCGACGACCGCGTACAGCACCGTCTCGCCTTCCGGCGTCGCCTTGTGCAGGTAGCTCGTGTCGGTCTCGTTCAGCCAGGCGATCTGGCCGATGGCCCACGCCCCGTCCTCGCTGCCGATGGGGCCGTCGCCCAACCAGGTGGCCTTGTACACGTCGTACCGCTTGAGGTCCGGCTCCTGGTTCGGCTCCCACTCCAGCAGTACGCCGTCCTCGCGGGGCGTCGCGGTCAGGCCGGTGACGACGGCCGGGGGCACGCGGTCGCCGGGAGTGGTGTGCGTGACGGCGGCGGCGCGGGTCTCGTTGCCCGAGCGGTCGACGGCGGCCACGACGTACTCGTACGTGGTGCCATACCTGGCATTTCTGTCCTCGTACGCGAACGTGTACGGCCGGGTGGTGTCGTCCACGGCCCGGTCGATGCGGTCCACGGCCAGCTCCCCGTCGCGGTAGAGGCGGTATCCGGCCACGTCGTCGCTGGTGGACCCGGACCACTGCAGGTGGACGCCGTAGCGGCTGTCGGCGGTGGTCACGCCGGTCGGCGGGGCGGGCGGGTGGTCGCCGCGGGTGACGGTCAGGTCGGCGGACCGGACGGAGGCGTTTCCGGCGGCGTCGACGGCGCTCACCGAGTAGGTGTAGTCGGCCCGTTCGGGGGCGGTCGTGTCCGTCCAGGTGGGGGACGTGACGGTGGCGGCCTCGACGACGGGCTGGATCTCCCCGTTCACGGGGCGTTTCTGCCGGAACACGGTGTACCGCGCCGCGTCGGGCACCGCCGTCCACCGGAGCGTCACCCCGCCCCGCGCGTCGGCGCCGGTGAGGCCGGTCGGGGAGGCGGGCCGGGTGCGGTCGACGCTGACGACGGACCGGTCGGCGCTGCCCGTCGACTCGTTGCCGGCCTTGTCGACAGCGCGGACCTCGTACAGGTACGTCTCGCCGGTGGCGGGCGGGAGGTTCGCGTACGTGTCGGACGTGACGAGGCCGGTGCCGCTGACCCGCGACCAGGCGGTGGAGGTGGCGGGGCGCCGGTACACGCGGTACCCGGCGATGTCCATCTCCTTGTTGCGGAGCCACAGCAGGGTGGCCCTGTTGACGGTCCGGTCGTAGCTGACGGACGGACCCGTGGGGGCGAGCGGGCGGACCTTGTCGACGGTGGAGGCGGTGCGGGGCGCGTAGGTGAACTTGACGTTCGCGGCGCCGGTCCAGGCGGCGAAGTCGACGCGGATCGTGTGGGAGCCGGCCGGGAGGGAGAGGTTGAGCGTGCGCCGCTGGGTGGCGGTGACGTTCCGCCACGCGTCGATCTTGCGGACGCCGTCGACGTACACGCGGACGCCGTCCTGCGACTCGGCGGTGAAGGTGAAGGGGCCGCCGGAACCGAAGTCGCGGGTGAGGGTCCAGCGGGCGGAGAAGTTGTCCTTCGGCAGCGTGACGCCGGGAGGGTCGCCGAGGCCGTAGTTCTGGTTGAGCGCGCTTTCGCAGAAGGTCGCCTTCGGCGTGCCGCTCAGCGTCGTGTTGGCGTAGAACTGCACCCGCCACTTGGGCGAGGAACAGACGGAGGCCGCGGCGGCCGGGGTGGCGGTCAGCAGACCGCCGGTGACGGCGAGCACGGCCGTGGTGGCCAGTGCTCCCGCCCTGGTGCGAATGATCACAGAAGGGTCGACCTTTCAAGCCCACGTCAGGAGGGACGGCATGCGTGGGGGGCGGCGGCGGTACGGGTGGGGCCGGTGTTTCCGCCAGGGCGCGAATGCTACAGCCGTGTCATGCCCGCGCCCGCGCCAGGAGGGCGTACCGCTCGTCGTCGACGGGCCGCCCCCACAACGCGGCGTCCCCGTCGAGCCGCTCGACGCGCAGGTCGCGGACGAGCGGCGCGACGGCACCGGCCAGCACCTCGGCGGGCACGCCCCCGCCCCAGGGCAGCGCCTCACCACCGGGGACGTACGGCTCGGGCTCCCGCCCCGCCTCGCCCCACCGCCCCTCGACCAGGACGAGCCGCCCGCCGCTCCGCAGCAGACCGGTCCACGCGCGGAGGGCGGCCTCGGGCTCGGGGAGGGTCCATACGAGGTGCCGCACGAGGACGACGTCGAACCGCCGCTCCCCCACGGGCGGTCGCGCGGCGTCCCCCACCAGGAACCGCCCCGGCAGCCCCGCCGCCGCGAACTTCGCCCCGGCCCGCGCCACCATGCCCGGCGCGAGGTCGACCCCGGTGACGCGGTGCCCCTCCTCGGCGAGGACCAGCGCGAGGGAGCCCGTACCGCACCCCGCGTCGAGCACGTCGCACGCCCCGTCCGGCAGCCACCGCCGCAGCCGGTCCCGCCAGGCGCCGCGGGTACGGGGGTCGAGGAGCCCGTGGTCGGGCTCGTCGTCGAACGAGGCGGAGGCGGAGTCCCAGTGAGCGGCGATGGCGGCGTTCAGTCCGGTCATCGGGGCATCGTCGCACCGCCCACCGACAACGCCCCCGGAAAACACCTCGTACTCCCCCGCCGCACGGCACTAGCCTCCCGTCCCATGACCACCCCTCCCCCTCCCCCCGCCCTGCGGACGATCCACGGCACCCCCGTCTGGATGTGCCCCGCCGAGGGCCCGCCCGTGGCGGGCGAACAGGACGCCCTGGACCTGATCGGTGACGCCGGTTACTGGGGCGCCCGGTGGGTCGTCGTCCCGGTCGCGCGTTTCGACGAGGCGTTCTTCCGCCTGCGCACGCGCGTGGCGGGCGACGTCGTCCAGAAGTTCGTGAACTACCGCATGGGGCTGGTCGTCCTCGGTGACGTCTCCCACCACACGGAGGGGAGTCCGGCGCTGCGGGACTTCGTCCGCGAGTGCAACAGGGGCACGCAGACGTGGTTCGTCCCGGCCCTGCGGGACCTGACGGACCGCCTGGAGCCCTGAGCGACCGGTCCGGGGGCGAGACCGGGGCGGCCGGGGCGGGGCGGAGCCGGGGGCGGGAGTGGCCGGTGCTGTGGCCGGGGCCGCTCCGGGGGCGGGAGCGGTCGGGGCCGGGACGGGGCGGCCGGGGCTGAGGCCGGGACCGGGGCGGGAGCGGCCGGGGTCGGGGCCGGGGGTGAGGCCGGGACGGGGGTGGCCGACCGCTCAGCGCGGATCGCGCGCGCAGCGGGGGCAGAGGCAGGGCGGCCAGACGCTCGACCCCAGCGGGGCCGGGCGGTCCGTGACGCGGTACGCGCGCGGGGCGCCCCAGGTGCGCCCCCCGTCCCGGGAGACCCGCAGGGTGAGCAACCGCAGGGGCTCGCCTTCCGTGCCCGCCGCGCCTTCCGCACCGGTGTTCACCGCGGCGCCGTCCGGTGCTCGTGGTTGCGCAGCTCGACGTTGCAGTCGGACACCTTGGACAGGTCGCCCCGCCGCCGCGCGGCGGCGCGCTCCGCCACGAGGGCGGCACACACCCGGCAGCCGGGTGTGCCCTTCGGCTCCGGCACGGGCAGGGCGAGGTGTACGGGGCCGTCCATGGCCGTCGTCGTCCGCATGGACGGGACGCTAGGGAGGGGCAGTCGGGGTGTGCCAGCCGATGTTCTCGCATGTTCTCACGGAATGCCCGAATGTCCTCGGCTGTTCTCACACAGAGTGCCGAATCCTGTACCCCGTGCTGTCCGGTGACGCCATGCTTGGGGCGTCAACTCGCCTGATGGAAGGGCGTGAAGGATGGCACGACGACTGCGCTTCAACGGCACGGGCTCGGGCGGGGACGGCTGCCCGGCCGTTCACGAGGACATGGACAGCGGCGAGATCATCGTCCACGGACCGCCGCTCACCGACCCGGAGGACATCGCCCGACTCCAGCACCTCGGAGAAGGCGAGGTGCCGATCGTCGTTCCCCGAAACCTGCTCGTCGACTTCGGTCCCAAGGAGGGCGACCGCACCCCGCGGATGATCGACCTGGCCGAGTTCAGCAAGCTGTTCGAGACCTTCGAGCACACGGCCTGGCGGCTGGAGACGCGTCGCCGCTACGCCTCGGACGAGGCGACCGAGACATACGCCCAGTTCATCGCGGGGCAGCCGATCCAGTGGGACTACGACGACGCCTGGTGCACCAAGGTGCGGAACCAGACGGCGCAGGGCAAGCGATTCGAGCGGGTTCGCCTCGTTGACAGCCCTCCCACCCCGGGGCAGTTGTTCCTTCTGGAGAACGCCAAGCGGAACTGCGCCGTCGGGGAGGACATTCGCAGCCTGTGGCGCGAGGACGCCGACCGGCTCCACCTCCCCGCCGAGGACTTCTGGCTCTTCGACTCCCGCTATGCCGCCCTGCTGGTCTTCGACGACGACGACAACCTGCTCGGCGCGGAGTTGATCACCGAGCCCGTGGCGGTCAACCGCTACGCCCAGATCCGCGATGCGGCCTGGCACCACGCCGTGAAGTACGACCGGTTCACGGCCGGGCTGACGACCTAGACCGGGCGAAGTACCGTGGGCCGGTGAGCACAGACTTCCAGAAGGCACGGGCGGATCTCGGGGCACGCCTGCGGGAACTGCGTGTGTCCGGACCTCTCGGACCGCTCACCGGCCCTCAGCTCGCGCAACTTCTCGGATGGGCCCATTCGAAGATCTACAAGTTGGAGAACGGCCGCCAGACCGCCACCGCCGCCGATCTCCAGGCGTGGGCGGAGGCCACCGGCCAGCCGGGAGCCGCGGAGGAACTGCGGGCCCGCCTCAAGAGCCTGGAGTCCCACATCCGTTCGTGGCGGCGCCAGTTGGCCTCCGGCCACAAACCGGTGCAGGACAACATCACGGCTGAGCACGCCCGTTCCAAGACTCTGCGCATCTGGCAGAACTCCCTGGTCACGGGCATGCTGCAAACACCCGGGTACGCCCGTGCCGTCTTCACGCGATACGCCGAGCTCATGCAGTCTCCACGTGACACCGAAGACGCCGTGCGCGCCCGAATCCAGCGTCAGGAAGGGCTCTACGACCCCGCGAGGCAGTACAAGATCCTCATGTGGGAGGCGGCTCTCAGGGCCCGCGTCTGTCCGCTCCCCGTACTCGCCGCCCAGCTCGACCGGCTCCTGAGCGTCATCGGCCTCGACACCGTCGAACTCGGCATCGTTCCCTTCACGGCACCTCTGAAGGTCCCCCCGGGCAACGGCTTCTGGATGTACGACGAGCGCCTCGTCATCGTCGAGGACTGGCACGCCGAGCTGTGGCTCGACGACGCCGACAACATCGCCACCTACGCACGGGTCTGGCGGACCCTGCGCGAGTCCGCCGTCTTCGGAACCGAGGCCCAGCGGGTGATCCACGAGGCCCGCCGGGAGCTGGACGGCCAATAGGGCGGCGCGTCGGGCGCGGCGCTCCCCGGCCGGTTACCCGTTCGCCTTCCGCACCGCCCGCACCAGGGCCTGGGCGCGGGGGTCCGCGGTGACGCCCTTGCGCATGCCGTTGGTGACGTAGGCGAAGGCGATGCCCGACTCCGGGTCGGCGAAGGCGAGGGAGCCGCCCCTGCCGGGGTGGCCGAAGGAGCCGGGGGCGAGGAGCGGCGACGCCGGGCCGTGCAGCATGTAGCCGAGGCCGAAGCGGGTGCCGACGACCAGGACGCGGTCGGGGCCCGCCGACTCCTCCGTGCGGGCCAGCGCCAGGGTCGCCGGGGCGAACAGGCGGTGGCCGTCCACGGGGCCGAGCAGCGCCGCGTAGAACCGGGCCAGGGCGCGTGCCGTGGCGATGCCGCCCGAGCCGGGCAACCCCGCCGCGCGGTACTCGGGCGCGTTCTCGTCCGGTGCCGGGTCGATCACCGCGAAGGCCCGCCGCGTCAGCGACCCCGCGTCCCGGTACGCCTCCGCCACCGACCGCTTCGGGCGCAGCACGAGGCCGCCGGAGGCCGACGCGGGCGGCTCGTCGAGCCGGCCGACGCGGCCGACGCGGTGCGCCTCGTCGTCGGGCAGGCCCAGCCACAGGTCGAGGCCGAGCGGGCGGGCCACCTCCTCCGCGACCCACCGCCCGATGGACCGGCCCGTGACGCGCTGCACCAGGCCGGCGAGGAGCCAGCTGTACGTGTGCGCGTGGTAGCCGTGGTCGGTGCCGGGCTCCCAGACCGGGGCCTGGGCCGCGACCGCCGCCGTCGCCCGCTCGAAGCGGCTCCCCGCGTCCAGCGCGTCCTCGGGCGACAGGGGCGCGTCCAGCACGGGGACACCGGCCCGGTGCGCCAGCAGGTGCCGTACGCGCGTCCGTTCCTTGCCCGCCGCCTTGTACTCCGGCCAGTACGTCCCGACCGGCGCGTCCAGGTCGAGTTGGCCGCGCTGGTGCAGCAGCAGCGGCACCGCCGCCGCGACGCCCTTCGTGACGGACCGTACGACCTGGGCGGTGTCCACCGCCCACGGCGCACCGCCGTCGACGTCCCGCGTGCCGGCCCACAGGTCGACGACCTTCCGGCCGTCCCGGTACACGGCGACCGCCGCGCCGCGCTCCCCGCGCTGCTCGAAGTTGCGCGTGAACGCGTCCTTCACCGGCTCGAAGCCGGGGTCCACGGTGCCCTGGACGTCCACCTCTGCCCGCACTTTCTCTCGGGGTCGCTCACCCCATGGTGCAACGGCCCGGATCCCGCCCGGATTCCGGGTCCGCCTCGCGGCCGGGCCGGCGCCGAACGGCGACTCCGGGCGGTGCCCGCGCACCGGCTCCCCGGACGCGAACGGCTCGCCGGGCGCGAACGGCTCGCCGGGCGGGGCGTGCGCCGCGACGGCGGCCACGGTGACGGGACCGGCGGACGGTGGCAGGACCGGCGACCACGGTGACGGGCCCGATGGGCGGTGACCGGACCGGTGGGCGGTGACGGGACCGGCGAACGGGACGGGCCCGGCGGACGGTGACAGGCCCGGCGACCATGGTGACCGGACCGGTGGGGGGTGACGGAACCGGTGGGCGGTCACCGGGACGGGACCGGTGGGCGCGGACACGGGCGTGCCCGGATCCGTCGCGTACGCGCGCGGCGTCCGCTCCCGGGTGTTCGGCGGTGTCCGGCCGGTCGGCGACGGCCGCTCCCGCGCACCCCGCGCAGGGGCGGCGGAGGCGCGGAAGCGGCGCCGGGCGGGGTCGGTGGATGGGTGGGACAGTGGGGGGTACGCGGTATGAGCAGGTACTGGCAAGTGTGAGGAGCCCGTGATGTGCCCCGCCGACGTACACCCCGAAGAGGCCCGTCCGGGCGGGGAGACCCGCTCCGACGGTCCGCGCGCGGCCGTGCGGGCCGCGGAACCGGCCGGGGCGGTGGGGTCCGTACGGGCCGGCCCGCCGGTGGAGGTGCGGGCGCGGGGCATGGTCGTGACGGACGGCCCGCTGTCCCGGCCGGTGCCGGTGGCGCTGCGCTACGACCCCGGCACGGAGCCGGGAGCGGTGCGGTTCGTCCTGCCCGGCGGCAGTTGGTCGTGCCCGCGCACGCTGCTGGAGACGGGGCTGCGGGCGCCCGCGCACGACGGGGACGTCGACGTGTGGCCGTGCGGGCGGGTGCAGACGGTGGTCGAGTTCCACTCGCCGGAGGGCACGGAGGTCGTCCAGTTCGACTCGTCGGCGCTGCGCGGTTTCCTGCGGCGGACGTACGCCGCCGCCACCGCGCCGGCCGCGCGCTGATCGCGCGCCGGCGGAGTGGCGGCACGGGGCTGAGGCGGGACGGGGCCTCACCCGGACGGCGCACCGGCGGCCGTACGGTTCCTGTCCGGCTCCCGTCCGCCGCACGAGGGCCCCCGCCCGCGGAGCCCCACCCGAGGGGCCCCACCCCGGAGCGTCAGGCCCGAGGAGCCCCGGCCGAGGGGACCCGTCAGAGGGGCCCGCCCGAGGAACCCCGCCTCGGAGCGTCAGGCCCGGGGGCACCCCGCCCGAGGAGCCCCACCCAAGGAACCCCACCCCGGAGCGTCAGGCCCGAGGAGCCCCGGCCAAGGGGACCCGTCAGAGGGGCCCGCCCGAGGAACCCCGCCCCCGGTCGTCAGGGTCGAACGCACCCCGTCCGAGGCCCCCGACCCGAGGAGCCCCACCTGGGGCATCCCGCCCCGGAGCGTCAGGCCCCGGGGCGTCAGGCCCGTACGAGTTCCCGTTCCTGGTCGGCGTCCGGGTCGCCGGGGTGGCCGGTGCCGCCGGCGAGCTCCTTGCGCAGGCCCTCGCCCTCGACGTCGACGTTCGGCAGGACGCGGTCCAGCCAGCGCGGCAGCCACCACGCCTTGTGGCCGAGCAGGGCGAGGACGGCCGGGACGATGGCCATGCGGACGACGAACGCGTCGAACAGGACGGCCGCGGCGAGACCAAAGCCGATCATCTTCACCATCTGCTCGCTGGCCCCGATGAAGCCCGCGAAGACGGCGATCATGATGACGGCGGCGGCGGTGACGACGCGGGCGCCGTGGCGGAAGCCGGTGACGATCGCCTCGCCGGGCCGCTCGCCGTGAACGTACGCCTCGCGCATGCGGGTGACGAGGAAGACCTCGTAGTCCATGGCGAGGCCGAAGACGACGCCCACCATGAAGATCGGCATCATGCTCATGATCGGGCCGGTCTGTTCCACGCCGAAGACCGAGCCGAGCCAGCCCCACTGGAAGACGGCGACGACGGCGCCGAGGGCGGCGACCACCGACAGGAGGAAGCCGAGGGCGGCCTTGAGCGGTACGAGCACGGACCGGAAGACGACCATCAGCAGCAGGAAGGCGAGGCCGACGACGAGCGCCAGGTAGGGCAGCAGCGCGTCGTTCATCTTCTGCGAGAAGTCGATGTTCATCGCGGTCTGGCCGCTGACGAGGACGTTGTCGCCGGTCGCGTCGCGGATGTCGTGGACGAGGTCCTCGGTGGCCGTGGACGACGGGCGGTCCTTCGGCACGACGGTGATCATCGCCGTGTCGCCGGCCTTGTTCGGGGTGGGCGGGGTGACGGCGGCGACGCCGTCGAGGCCCTTGATCGTGTCGGCGGCCCGGGCGGCGGCGTCCTTGTCGCCGTCCACGACGACCATCAGCGGGCCGTTGAAGCCGGGGCCGAAACCGTCGGACAGCAGGTCGTACGCGCGGCGCTGGGTGGTGGAGGTCGGCTGGGCGCCGTCGTCGGGCAGGCCCATCTCCAGGGAGGCGGCCGGCACGGCGAGCGCGCCGAGGCCGACGACGCCGACGAGCAGGACGGTGACGGGGCGGCGCAGGATGAAGCGGGCCCAGCGGGTCCCGGCGTTCGGCACGGCCCCCTCGGCCCCGCCGGTACCGCCGGTTCCCTCGGTTCCGCCGGCCTCACCGGGACCGGTGGCGGTCGCGGCCTCCCGGCCGGCGACCGTCTCACGGGCCTGAGGCGCCTCGCCGGCCTCGCCGGTCTCGCCGGCCCTGCGGGCCTTGTCGGCCCTGCGGGCCTTGCGGCCGAGGATGCGCCCGCCCGCGTAGCCGAGCAGCGCCGGTATGAGGGTCAGCGCGATCAGTACGGCGATGGCGACCGTGCCGGCGGCGGCGACGCCCATCTTCGTCAGCATCGGGATGTTGACGACGGCGAGGCCGACCAGGGCGATGACGACGGTCAGGCCGGCGAAGACGACGGCCGAGCCGGCGGTGCCGACCGCGCGGCCGGCGGCCTCCTCGCGGTCGTGGCCCTCGGCGAGCTCGGCGCGGTAGCGGGAGACGATGAACAGGGCGTAGTCGATGCCGACGGCGAGGCCGATCATCGTGGCGAGGGTGGCGGTGGTGGAGCCGAGGTCCAGGGCGCTGGCGAGGGCGGTGATCGACGAGACGCCGATGCCGACGCCGATGATCGCGGTGAGCAGCGGCAGGCCGGCCGCGATGAGCGAGCCGAAGGTGATGACGAGGACGATCCCGGCGACGATCACGCCGATGATCTCCCCCGTGCCGGTCTCGGGCATCGTCTGGAGGGCGTCGCCGCCGATCTCGACGGTCAGGCCGCCGTCCTGCGCCTCGGCGCCGGTCTCCTGGAGCGCGTCGCGCGTCGCGTCGGTCAGCTCCATGCCGTTGACCTCGTACGAGACGTGGATGTACGCGGTGGTGCCGTCGCGCGAGACGGCCTGCGCGGCGTACGGGTCGGTGACGTTGGCGACCTGGTCGGAACCGGCGCGGAGGTCCGCGACGGCCTTGTCGACGCGGGCCTTGTTCGCCGGGTCGGTCATCTTCTGCCCGTCGGGCGCCTTGAAGACGACCCGGGCGGTGGCGCCGTCGGCGCTGCCACCGGGGAAACGTTCCTCCAGCAGGTCGAAGGCCCTCTGTGCCTCCGTACCGGGCATGGAGAAGGAGCTGGAGGTGGCTGCCGGCGCGGACGCGGCGCCCACTCCGGCGAGGGCCAGGAGCGCGACCCACAGGAGGGTCACGAGATGGCGGCGCCGGAAGGCGAACCGGCCGAGTTTGTAGAGGAACGTGGCCACTGGGGCGTACTCCCGAGGTGTGTGGGACGGGGCAGGACGTTGGGGAGTCGGCCCGACAGCGTGAGCGGTACGTGTCAGGTAGTGCGGTTCCGGGGCGGTGGCGCGGTCCGGCGTGGGGAGCGCCGGGGCCGGCCGACCCGGGTGGTCCGCCCCCGGCGGGGCGGGCGGGTCAGGGGGCGCCGAGGGCGGGGAGCACGACGGCGTCCACGTAGGCGGTGAGGAACGCCTGGTCGACCGGGCGGTCCTCGATGAAGGAACGGGCGACGACGGCGCCGATCATCATGTGCGGGACCAGGCCGAGCGCCGGGTTGTCGGCGGCGACCTCGCCCCGTTCCACGGCGCGGCGCAGGATCTGGTCGAGCCCGGTCACCTCGGGTTCGATCAGCAGCTCGCGCAGCGCCTCGTGGAGTTCGGGGTTCTCGCCGACGGCGTGGGCCAGGCCCCGCATCATCGCGGAGTCCTTCGCCATGCGGCAGTCGTCGGAGCTCCCGATGATCTCGTGGAAGTCCCCCCGGAGCGACCCGGTGTCGATTTCCGCGATGCGTACGGGCTTGTGGTGCCGCAGGGACTGGGCGACCAGCTCGGGCTTGCTCCCCCACTGGCGGTAGAGGGTGGCCTTGCTGGAGCGCGTGCGGGCGGCGATGGCGTCCATGGTGAGCCCGTCGTAGCCGACCTCCCCGAGGAGGTCGATGACGGTCTCGTACAGCTCCGACTCGCGTTCCGGGGTGAGTCTGCTGCGGGCCATGGGCGGTTCCATCCGAACGAAACGGTTTCGTACACCTCAAGCGTAAGGCGGGCCGCGAGCGAAACGAAACCGTTTCGTACGTGGGCTTCGTCACGAACACCAGGTCGATGCGCCGGTCGAGTTGCCGCGTTCCCGCCGCGCGGAAAGCATGAACGTGTGAGCAGTGACGGCGCGTACCTCCGGTATCCCCACGTCCACGACGACCTCCTCTGCTTCGCGGCCGAGGACGACCTGTGGCTCGCCCCGCTCGTCGCCGGGGGCGGATCCCCCGGCCGTGCCTGGCGGCTCACCGTCGACCGGACGAGAGTGGGGCACCCCCGCTTCTCGCCGGACGGGCGGCACATCGCGTACACGAGCTGGCGCAGCCTCGACCCGGAGATCCACCTCCTGCCGGTCGACGGCGGCCCGGCGCGGCGGCTGTCGTACTGGGGGTCGCTGGACACCCGCGTGTGCGGCTGGGACCCCGACGGCAACATCCTGGCCGTCGCGTCGCACGGGCAGCCGTTCTCGCACTTCTCGTGGGCGTACAAGGTGTCCGTCGACGGCAGCCCGGGCCGCCGCCTCCCGTGGGGGCCGTGCGCCGACATCCAGGTCGCCGACGTCGACGGGGAGCACCGCACGCTGCTGCTGACCGGGAAGCCGCCGCACGAGCCGGCCGCCTGGAAGCGGTACCGGGGCGGGGCGACCGGGCGGCTGTGGCTGCACGGCGAGCGGCTGTTGCCGGACCTCGGCGGCCACCTGGACTGTGCGATGTTCATGGGCGGGCGGATCGCGTTCCTCTCCGACCACGAGGGCGTCGGCAACCTCTACTCGTGCCTGCCCGACGGCTCCGACCTGCGGCGCCACACCGACCACGACGCGTTCTACGCCCGGCACGCCTCCTCCGACGGGCGCCGCGTCGTCTACCAGTGCGCCGGCGACCTGTGGATGGTGGACTCCCTGGCGCCCGACTCCCGGCCGCACAAGCTGGCGGTGCGGCTCGGCGGGCCGCGCGCCGGACGGCGCACCTACCAGGTGCCGGCCGCCCTGCACCTCCAGTCGGTGGCCGTCGACGAGACCGGGCGGGCCAGCGCCGTCTGCGTGCGCGGCAGCCTGTACTGGCTCACGCACCGCGACGGGCCGGCCCGGTCGATCGCCGACACGCCGGGGGTGCGGGTGCGGCTGCCGGAGATGCTGGACGGCGGGCGCGTCGCGTACGTGACGGACGCGGAGGGCGAGGACGCCGTCGAGATCGCGTACCTGCCGCGCGCCAGCGGCCAGCGGGAGCCGCGCCGGCTCGCCGCGGGGCGGCTGGGGCGCGTCCTGGAGATGGTCTCCGACCCGGACGGGGAACGGCTCGCCATCGCGTCGCACGACGGGCGGCTGCTGCTGCTGGACGTGTCGGAGGAGGCGGTGGAGGCGGCGGGCCCGGTGCGGACCGGCCGCCTGCGGCGGATCACCGACCCGGTGCGGCCGGAGGGCCCGGCCCGGCCGGAGGGCTCGGGCGGCCCGGCGGAGCCGGGGAGCTCGGGGGCGGCGGAGGGCTCGGCGGAGGCCGGTGGCCCTTCGGCGCCGGGCGACCCGGTGGCTTCGGCGGACCCGGAGGAACCGGGCGGCCTGGCGGACCCGGCGGCCTCGGCGGCCTCGGCGGACCCGGAGGAACCGGGCGGTCTGGCGGGACCGGCGGCCTCAGCGGACCCCACCGGTTCAGCCGACCTGGAGAACCCGGCAGCCTCAAACAGCCCGGAAGCCTCAGCCGACCAGGCAGGCCCGACAGCCTCAAGCGGCCCGGCGAGCCCAGCAGACTCAGACACCCCCACAGTCTCAACCGGCACAGCGGCCCCGGCCGACACGGCAACTTCGGCGGCCCCGGCCGACCCGGTGGACTCGGCCGGGGTGGTGACGGAGCTGATCCGCTCGGAGAACGGCCCCGTGCGCGACCTGGCGTTCTCCCCGGACGGGGCGTGGCTGACCTGGTCGCACCCGTTCATCGGCCGGTCGCTGCGGCAGATCAAGATGGCCCGCATCAAGGACCGCCTGGTCGTCGACGTGACCAACGGCCGCTTCGAGGACGAGAGCCCCGTGTTCACACGGGACGGCCGCTACCTGGCGTTCCTGTCGTGGCGCGGCTTCGACCCGGTGTACGACGTGCACACCGGCGACCTGTCCTTCCCGCTGGGCTGCCGCCCGTACCTCGTGCCGTTGGCGTCGACGACGCCGTCGCCGTTCGCGCTCTCCCCGGAGGGCCGCCCGGCGGCGGGCGGACTGGACCAGGGCGAGGAGGAACAGGCGGGCGACGGGACCGTGCTGGTCGAGGTGGAGGGCCTGGAGAGCCGGGTGACGCCGTTCCCGGTGGCCGCGTCGAAGTACTCGTCGCTGCACCCGGTAAGCGGGGGCGGGCTGGTGTGGTTGCGCTGGCCCATCTCGGGTGCGCTCGGCGAGACGTTCGTCAACCCGTCGGACCCGTCGGAGCGGCCGACGCTGGAGCACTTCAACCTCACCAAGGCGCGCAAGACGGAGCTGGTCGCGCACCTGGACTGGTTCGCGGTGAGCGGCGACGGGACGCGGCTCGTCGTGGTCGACGAGGGCGAGCTGCGGGCCCAGCCCGCGAACGAGACGGGCGACCCCGACACGACGGTGTACGTGGACGCCCGACGCATCCGGCACGAGGTGGACCCGGGCGCCGAGTGGCGGCAGGCGTACGACGAGGCGGGCCGCATCACGCGCGCGCACTTCTGGGAGCCGGGCATGGCCGGCATCGACTGGGACGGCGTCCTGGACCAGTACCGGCCGCTCGTCGAGCGGGTCGCGTCGCCCGACGAGTTCGCCGACCTGCTGCGGGAGGTCCTCGGCGAGCTGGGCACCTCGCACGCGTACGTCACGCCCGCGCGGCGCAACGAGGGCCCGCCGCACTACCAGCGCGCGATGGGGCTGCTCGGCGCGAACCTGGTGTGCCGGGACGGGAAGTGGGTCGTCAAGCGGATCCTGCCGGGCGACTCGTCGGACTCCAAGGCGCGTTCGCCGCTGGCCGGTACGGGCATCCGGGAGGGCGCGGTCCTCACGCACGTGGACGGGCGGCCGGTGGACCCGGTGACCGGGCCGTACCCGCTGCTCTCGGCGGCGGGCGGGACGACGGTGGAGCTGACGTTCGGCCCGGCGGACGGGGAGGCGGGCCGGCCGCGGCGCGTGGCGGTCGTGCCGCTGGTCGACGAGCGTCCGCTGCGGTACCAGGACTGGGTGGCCAAGCGCCGCGAGGTCGTGCGGGAGTTGAGCGACGGCCGGTGCGGGTACCTGCACATCCCCGACATGGGCGGCTCCGGGTGGGCGCAGTTCAACCGGGACCTGCGGCTGGAGGTGTCGCGGCCGGCGCTCATCGTGGACGTGCGCGGCAACGCGGGCGGGCACATCAGCGAGCTGGTCGTCGAGAAGCTGACGCGCCGGATCCTGGGCTGGGACCTCACGCGGAACGCCCAGCCGGTGTCGTACGCGTCGAACTCGCCGCGCGGGCCGGTCGTCGCGCTCGCGGACGAGGCCACGTCGTCGGACGGCGACATGATCACGGCGGTGTTCAAGCTGCAGGGCCTCGGCCCGGTCGTCGGGCAGCGCACCTGGGGCGGCGTCGTCGGCATGACGGGCCGCCACCGGCTGGGCGACGGCACGGTGATCACGGTCCCGATGAACGCGGCCTGGTTCGAGGCGTACGGGTGGGACGTGGAGAACCACGGCGTGGAGCCGGACATCGAGATCGAACGCACCCCGCTGGACTGGGCGGAGGGCCGCCACCGCCAGCTCGCGGACGCGGTCGACCTGGCGCTGGGGCTCCTGAAGAAGCACCCCCCGTCGAGCCCCCCGGACTACTCGGCCACCCCGAACCTCTCCCGCCCGCCGCTGCCGCCGCGACCGTAGGCGCCCGGCACCCGCCCTGCCCACCCGGGCGCCCGCCGCACCTACTGGGACCTGGTCCCCACCGCCGTGCGCAGTCCGACCACGGGGGCGGTCACCTCGGCGGAGCACCGCCGGTTCTGCGACGCCCACGGCTTCGACGTGACGGAGTGGCCCGGCTACGGGACCCTCGCCGGCATCCGTGAACCGCGCACGGTGAGTTGCGCGGTGCGGCACGCGGCGGGCAACCCGGACTGGGCCGGTCAGGCCCGACACCGGGTCGACTGTCTGCGCGGACGCCACGGCCCGCGGCCCTGGATGTGGAGGGGCATCCCGTGACCGGGCCCTCCACCGGAGCCGCATGACCGGTGTCACCGGCGCGCCGGTGGCCTGTTCACCCCGTACGGCCGGGAGTTCGGGGCGGCACGGCGACGGCACGGTGCGTGACGGGCGCGGCGCGGGGCGGGTCCTCCGGGGGGCCGGGGGTCCCGGGCCGGGCGGCTTCGCGGGGGGCGGGGTCCGGGCGCCGTCCGCGTGGGGCGGTCGCCTGTCCGTCCGGCGCTTCCCGAGCGGGCCCCGCGCCGGGTCCGGGTGGCTCGTACGCGCGTGTGCCCCGGGCGGGTGGGGCCGTCCGGGGCACAGCGGAAGGGGTGGCGGGGTCAGATGTCGTCGTCCACCGCGCCCTGCCTGTCGCGCGTCGTGTCGTCCTGCGTGCGCTGCTTGCCCTGCTGCTTGCCCTTGCGCTGCTGCATGCGCTGCTGCGCCTCGTCCTTCACGCCCTGCGCGCGCTGCTTGCCCTGCTGCTGCAACTGCTCGGCCTTTTCCTTGAACTGGTCAGAGATGCCCATACCGGGTTTCACTCCTACACGGGGTGGGGGGACGCGGAGCCGTGACCGGCCCCGCGTCGACCAGCCTGGCACGAGCGGACACGCCGCGCATTTCGATCAGTTACGCTCCGCACGCGCCCGCTCGTCGGCGGCGCCGCCCGCGCCCACCAGCCCCTTCGGCACACCGGCCAGCCGGGGCTCGAAGCGCCGCATCTCGCGCCGGCCCACCGCCGTGATGACCCCCGGCAGGTAGCCCCGTACGGACTGCATGCCGCGCAGCCACCACTGGGCGTACACGTGGGCCGAGCGTCGCTCTATGCCCGCGACGATCCGGTCGACGGCCGGGCCCAGCGGGTACGTGCGGTTCGCCGGCCACGGCAGCCGCTGCCGCAGCTCCCGCATGACGTCGTCCTGGTCGGCGCCGCGCACCATGTCGGTGTCCGTCCACGACAGGTAGCCCACCCCGACCCGCACGCCCCGGTGGGCGACCTCGGTGCGCAGGCAGTGCGCGAACGCCTCCACACCCGACTTGGACGCGCAGTACGCCGTCATCATCGGCGCCGGTGTGACGGCGGCGAGCGACGCGATCTGGAGGAAGTACCCGCGGCTCTCCAACAGGACGGGCAGGAAGGCCCGCCCGGTGACGGCGCCGCCGACGAGGTTGACCTCGATGACGCGCCGCCACGCGACCGGGTCGGAGTCCGCGAACGGGCCGCCCGTCGCCACGCCGGCGTTGGCGACGACGACGTCCACCTTGCCGAAGCGTTCCTTCACCTCGTACGCGACCCGCGCCATCGTCTCGTGGTCGGTGACGTCCGCGTGCCACCAGTCGCTCTCGGTGTGCAGCCGCTCCGAGACCCGCTTCAGCTCGTCCGGTTCGAGCCCCACGAGCGCGACCCGCGCTCCGCGCGCGGAGAGCTTGCGCGCCAGCAGTTCGCCGACGCCGCGCGCGCCCCCCGTGACGACGGCGACCTGACCTTCCAGGCTGACCCTGCTCATACGGCTTCCTCTTCCCTCTCGTCGTCACGCCCGGTGTCGTTGCGGCCGGCATCACCGCGGCCGGTGTCACCGCGGCCGGCGTCGTCACCTCCGGTGCCGTCGCCGAGGTACGTCGCGGACAGTTCGCGCAGGCGCGCCGTGACGGCCTCGGGCGCCTCGACGGGTGTCATGTGCCCGATGCCGGGCAGCACGTCGAGGCCGACGCACCGCGGCAGGGCGGCGGCGAGCGCGCGAGCGTGGACCGGTGGGGTGAGCCGGTCGGCGGCGCCCGCGACGACCGCGGTGGGCACGTCCAGGGCGCGCACGTCGGCCTCCAGGTCCAGCCCGGCGAGCACCTGCGACCAGGCGACGCGCACGGCGCGCGGGCAGGCGTGCACGATGCGGGCGCACTCCGCGACCCGGTCGGGCGCCGAACCGGGGCCCATCGTGGCGTACTTGAGGATCGCCTTCGACACGGGCGTGACCGGCCCGAGGGGGGCGCGGGCGCCGAGGACCGCGCCGGTGATCCGGGTGCGCAGGGCGCCGGCGCGCAGCGGTACGACGAGGGACTCGGGGACCAGCCGGGACGCGCCGGTGCTGCACAGCAGGACGGCGGCGGCGTGGGCGCGCAGGGCGGGGCGCCCGGCGGCGGCCATCAGCGTCATGCCGCCCATGGAGTGCCCGGCCAGGACGGCCTTCTCGCCGGGGGCGAGCGTGGTGGTGAGGACCGCCTCCAGGTCGTCGGCGAGGGCGCGCGTCGAGTAGCCGGAGGGGCCGGCGGCGGGCGGGGTGGCGCCGTGGCCGCGCTGGTCGTAGACGACGACGCGGTGGTCGGTGGCGAGGTCCCGCACCTGGGCGGTCCAGAAGTCGGTGGAGCAGGTCCAGCCGTGGGCCAGGACGACGGCGGGGGCGCCCTCGGGGCCGTACACCTCGACGTGCAGGGCCTGGCCGTCGGCGGAGGTGGCGGTCAGGGTGCGCGGGGTGGCCGCCGCGTACGGGGTGGGGTTCACGCCGCGGCCTCCTCACGGCCGCGCGGGGCCCGCCCCGAGGGGGCCGTGCCGGCCCTCCCGGGCGCCCGCACCACCTCGTACTCGCCGAGGTCCACGCTCCGCGTCGCGCGCCGGAACTCGGCCGTGGTGCCCGGCCACAGCGTGGTGTTGCGGCCGTTGGCGTCGAGGTACCAACTGTCGCAGCCGCCGGACTTCCACACGGTGCGCTCCATCCGCGCCTGGACGCGCCGGTTCCACGCGGCGACGGCGGACGGACGGGGGGCGAGGGCCCGGCCCGCGCCGAGGAGGTCCAGCCGGCGCAGGAAGTCGGCCATGTAGTTCAGTTGGGACTCGATCATGAGGATCATCGAGGAGTTCCCGAGCCCGGTGTTGGGGCCGATGATCGTCATCCAGTTGGGGAACCCGGCGGCGGTCGCGCCGCGCAGCGCCTCCATGCCGTCCTTCCACGCCTCCGCGAGCGTGACGCCCTCGGCGCCGACGACGCGGTCGGCTATCGGCATGTCCGTGACGTGGAAGCCCGTGCCGAAGACGATCGCGTCGACCTCGGCCTCGGAGCCGTCCGCGCCGACGGCGGTCCGGCCGCGCACCTCGGTCAGTCCGGCGGCGACGACGTCGACGTTGGGGCGGGCGAGGGCCGGATAGTAGTCGTTGGAGAGCAGGATGCGCTTGCAGCCGATCCGGTACGACGGGGTCAGCTTGGCGCGCAGGGCGGGGTCCTTCACGGCGCGGTGCATGTTGGCCTTGGCGAGCGCCTCGACCAGGCCCAGCGCCTCCGGCCGCTTGGTGAACGCGCCGACCTGGAGCTCGCGGATCCCCCACAGCAGGCCCCGGCGGGCCTTGCCGGTGAACGGGAGCTGCCGGTGGAGCCAGCGCTCGGCGCCGGTGACGGCGCGGTCGACGCGCGGCATGACCCACGGCGGGGTGCGCTGGAAGAGGGTGAGGCGGCCGACCTCCGGCTGGATGGCGGGGACGATCTGGATGGCGGAGGCGCCGGTGCCGATCATCGCGACGCGCTTGCCGGTCAGGTCGTAGTCGTGGTCCCAGCGGGCGGAGTGGAAGACCTTGCCGCCCGCCTCGCGGAAGCCGTCGAGGCCCGGCACGTCGGGGATCTTGGGGTCGGACAGCGGCCCGGTCGCGGAGACGACCACGTCGGCGGTGAGGGTGCCCCGCGAGGTCTCGATCTCCCAGTGCACGGCGTCCGCGTCCCAGCGCGCCGTCAGCACCTCGTGCCCCAGGCGCAGGTGGGGCCGGAGCCCGAAGGTGTCGGTGACGCGCTCCAGGTACGCGCGGATGTGCGGTTGCCCGGAGAAGGTGCGGGGCCAGTCGGGGTTGGGCGCGAACGAGAACGAGTACAGGTGCGACGGGACGTCGCAGGCGCAGCCGGGGTAGCTGTTGTCGCGCCAGGTGCCGCCGACCGCGTCGGACCGCTCCAGGACGACGAAGTCGGTGATCCCCTCGCGGCGCAGCCGGACGGCGGCACCGAGGCCGCCGAAGCCGGATCCGATCACCGCCACTCGTACGTGTTCGCGCGCGTGGTCGCTCATGCCGCCTCCCAAGACTCTGCCAGCAATCACTGGCACTTTCCGGAGGGTAGAGCAGCTCCCTACCCGGCGGTAGAGGGCGGGGCGAGGAAGTTACCCCTGGTACGTCTATAGGCTTGCCGGCGTGGCGAACGAGGGTGAGGACCGTGAATACCGCATGGAGGAACTGGCCGAAGCGGCCGGCATCACCCCCCGGACGCTCCGCTTCTACCGCGAGCGCGGGCTGATACCGCCCCCGCGCCGCGAGGGCCGCATCGCCTGGTACGGCCCCCACCACCTGGCCCGGCTGCGCACCATCGCGGCGCTGCTGGAGCGCGGCCACACCCTCAACGGCATCGCGGACCTGGCCGCCGCCTTCGAGAGCGGCCGGGACGTGGGCGAGGTGCTGGGCCTCGGGGAGCCCACGGAGGAGGAGCCCGTACGGCTCACCCCGGAGCAGTTGGCCGACCACTTCGGCGACCAGGTCAGCGCCGAGAACTTCGCCGCCGCCCTCGACCTGGGCTACCTCGCGACGGACGGCGAGGAGATCGTCCACGTCAGCCGCCGACTGCTGGAGGTGTCGTCCGCGTTGGTGCGGGAGGGCGTCCCGCTGGCGGCGGTGCTCGGCGCCGCCCGCGACGTGCGCGTCCACGCGGACGCCCTCGCGAAGCTGTTCACGGACCTGCTCCACACCCACGCGCGCGACGAGGACGCGCACCGGCTGCGCCCGCTCGCCAAGAGCGTGGTGGACGCGGAGCTGTCGATGGCGCTGGACCGCCGCCTGCGCGGGAGCGACGAGGCGCGCGACGGCGCGGCGCGGGGAGCTTAGGCGCCCCCGGAAGGGCCCGCGGGGTGCCGCGGGAGGGCCCGCGGGGTGCCGTTTCCCCTGGAGAGACGGCCGCGGCGCGGGACCGGCGGGCCGGGGCCGGCTGGGCGGGCCTGCGGGCCGGAACCTGCGGGCCGGGCCGGCGACAAGGGACCGGCGGGGTGGCCGGCACCGGACGGGACGCGCCGGTACGCCACGCCGGTGGAGCCGTCCGCCGGCATCCGCGCCGCCCCGGACGGGACGCGCCCGTGCCGGACGAGCCGTACCCGCGCCCGCGCCGGGCGAGCCGTACCCGCGCCGGACGAGCCGTACCGGTGCCGGACGGGCCCCGTACCGGCCCCGCCGCGCGGGGTTCGGGCGGCCGGCCGGCGCCTACAGCAGCAGGACCATGACCGCGACCGCGAAGGCCAGCGTCAGCGCCGCGTACAGGTTGACCTTCCACTTGGGGATCACGTGCTCCTCGCCGCGCCGGGCCTTCTCCGCGTACGTCCGTACGTCCGGCCTGATGGCGACGAGCAGGAGGGCCACCGAGAGGAGGGCGACGGAGAAGATGACCAGGGCCTCCTTCTCCGCGTGGCCCCGCAGTCGGCCGTGCCCGAGGACGGCGAGCGCTCCGAGGGCGGGCGCCACCAGCGAGTACGCCGCGCCCTTCCCGCTCCTGAGGCAGAAGTAGAACGCCGCCGGGACCAGCGCGGAGACGGCGAACGCCACGATCCACCACTGCCCGACCGTCAAGCGTTCCGCGACCACGTCCTGTCTCCCGTCCTTCCGGTGGCTGCCGCCGGGCGGGTGGCGACCGGTGCGGTGCCACCCGCCCCTCCTGCGGCGGTTTTCCGGGATTACTGCCCGGTCAGCTCCAGTTCAGCCATCCGATGGCCGCCGTGGCGGTGTCCTCCAGGAAGCCGGACACCTTCGTGCCGACCTCGTCCGCGACCCCCTTCAGGCCCTCGACCCTCTTGGAGGCCCAACTGAGGGCGCGGCCCTTGCCGAAGAACAGGGCGCTCAGCGCGAACGTGCCCACGGACGTGTTGAAGGCGCTGCTCCCCCAGCCGGCGGAGAACCCGGTGGCGATGACGTTCACGCCGCCGGCCAGCAGGGAGACCCCTCCCGCGACGACCGAGACCCCGCCGAGGAACGCCGCGACGGGCTGGCCCCCCGGGATCATCGCGGCGATCAGCGCCGCGCCACCGGCGGCTGCGGAGATCGTCCCGGCGACGGTGCTGACGCGGCCGGACCAGGTCGCCCACTGGTCCGCGGTCAGGCCGAGGAACTCGCCGTCCTTCTCGGCCTTGTTCGTGTCGTTGTCGGGCGTGTCGGCCGGGTTGGTGCCGTTCTGCTGGTTCTCCCGGGCCCTGCGCGCCGCTTCGGCCGCCGCGGCGGCCATCTCCTGCTGCCGCTTCTGCTGCACGATGCGGCGCGCGTCGCTGGCCGCCGCCGCGGCGGCCCGGGCGTCCTGGCCCGCCTGCGTCGCCGCGGCGCGCGCCTGCGCCGCGGACCGGGCCGCCGATGCGGCCGATGCCTGGGCCCGGGCGGCGGAGGCGTAGGCCTGGTTCGCGGAGTAGTTCGCGGTGCGGGCCGCGGTGCGCGCCACGGCCGCCGCCTCCTTGGCCCGGCTCGCGGAGGCCGCGGCCTTGGCGGCCCACGCGTCGGCCGCCGCGGCGTTGTCCCGGGCCTCCTTGGCCGCGTTCGCCGCGGCGGTGGCGTACCCCTGGGCCTTGGCCGCCCAGTTCGACGCCTCCTCGGCCGCCTTCCGGGCCTCCGCCGCCGCCTTGGAGGCGTACGCGGCGTCCTCCAGGGCCTTCTGCGCGATCTGGGCGGCGTGCGCGATGGAGGCCCGGATCGCCGCGACGTGGGCTTCGGCGTCCTGGTCGAGGCGGGCGACGTTGTACTGGTCGTGCGCGATGAAGGACCGCCGCATCAGGGCGGACCCCTCCAGCACGACCTTCGCCGCGGACTGGAGGTAGGCGCCACCGGTGTTGAGGATCTTGAAGATCTCGACGGTGTCGTCTTCCTTGAGCGCCTCGGCGTACTCCGTGCTCAGGAAGCGGAACAGCGCCTCCGGGCTGCCGTCGTTGAGAGCGGCCTCCGCCTTGGCCTTCACCGCCGGGCCGGGGTTCTGGCTCAGGATCTTGAAGACGGTGACGCGGTTCTCGGTGGCGGCCGCCTCGGTCATGCCCTGCGCGAGGAAGCGGCTGGCCGCGCCGGTGTCCTGGCTCTCCAGGGCCCGCTGCGCCGCCGCCGCGATGTCCGGGGCGGCCACCTCGGCGACGGCGAGGACGGTCTCCTGGTCGTCCTGCTGCTGGGCCGCGAGCCGGTCGGCGTCAATCCAGTTGAGGACGTCGTAGTCGCTGCCGGCGAGGGCGAACTCGGCCGCCTCGCGGGTCCAGGTGCCGTGGCTGTCCAGGAGCTTGACCGCCGCCTTGCGCCCCAGCTCCACGGCCCGGGCGTCGTCTCCGGCGGCGAGGGCGCTCTGGGCCTGCTCGATGAGGTCGGTGGTCTCCTGCGACGTCTGCTCGCTCTGGGTCCGCTGCCGGGTGAGCCGCTCCAGGGCCTCCTTCTCCTGGGCGGCCTTGAGCCGTGCGGCGACGATGCCGACCTCGGTGTCCTGCTGGATCCGTTCGGCTTCCGCCTCGCGGGCCGCCGCCTCGACCTCCTGCGCCTTCTTCACCGCGTCGGCGGCGGCGGTGGCGGCCTTGTAGGCGGCGTCGGCGTAGGCGGTGGAACGCTTGGCGTACTCGATGGCCTGCCCGGCGTACTTGGCCGCTTCCTCGGCCGCGGCGGCGGCCGCGTCGGCGTGGTCGGCCGCGGAGTTGGCGGCCCGGTGGGCCTCGGCCGCGGCGGCTGCGGACGTGTTGGCCAGGCGCTGGGACAGGGCCGCGGCGCTGCTGGCGCGGGCCGCCTGCGCGTTGGCCTCCGCGGCGGCCTCGCGGGCGCGGCGGGCCTGGTCGGTGGCGGCACCGGCGGCGGCGGCCGCGTCGGCGGAGGCGTTGGCGGCCGCGGCGGCGTTGCCCGCCGCGGAGGCCGCCGCGGCACCGGCGGTGGCGGCCTGCGAGGAGGCGATGGACGCCTGCTGCGCGGCCGCCGCGGCGGTGCGCGCCTTGGCTGCCGCGTCGCGGGCGCCCTGGGCGGCCTGGCGTGCCGCGGACGCCTTCGAGGCGTCGGCGGACGCGGCGATGGCCGCGTTGTAGGCGCGGGAGGCCGCCCGGCCCGCCTGCGCCGCCGCCGCGGCGGCGGCCTGGGCCGCCCGTGCGGCACGCTGCGAGGCGGACTGCGCGGCGCGGGAGGCGCTGATCGCGGTCTGCGCCGCCCTGGCCGCGCCGCGTGCGGCGTCGGCGGCCTTGTCGGCGGCCTTCGCCGACTTGCGGACGTCCTGCTGCGCGGCCTTCGCCTCGGCGGCGGCCGTGAGGGCGGCTTCCTTCGCCTTCTCCGCCGCCTCCTTGGCCTGGTTGGAGGCGGCTACGGCCTTGTCCGTCTTGAGCTTGGCCTGCTTGCCCTCGCGTTCGACGATCGCCACGAGCTGGTCGATGGTGGCGGTTTCCTCGTCGCGGGCGCGGGCGATGTGCTGACCCGTGGTCAGGAACCAGTGGATGGCCTTCGGCGAGCCGTCGGAGAGCGCGCGTTCGGCGTACTTCTTCACCTCGGGCGAGGCGGTGGCGAGGATGGTGAAGACCTCGGCCCGCTCGTCCTCGTCCTGGGCGGTGTACCGGGTCTCGTTGAGGAAGGTCTCCAGCGCTTCCCGCGTGTCCGTCTCCAGTGCCGCGGAGGCTTCCCGCTTCACGGCCCTGCCGCCGCTGTTCATGACGCGGAAGACCTCGACCCGCAGGTCGGTCTGGAGCGACGCCTGGTAGCCGTCCTTCAGGAACGCGGCGATCGCCTCGTCGCCGCCGGCCAACGCCTGCTGCGCGGACGCCTGGACCGACCTGCCCGCCCAGGCGAGGCCCTGGAACACGGCGAAACGGTTGTCCTCGGCCTGGGCCTGGGCGTATCCACCGTTCAGGAACGCCGCGATCTGGGCGTCACCGCCGGCCAGCGCGGCGGCGGCGGCCTCGCGCACGGAACGGCCACCGATGCGGAAGGCCCACACGGCCCGGGCGCGGTCGGTGTCCGGCAGCCGGTCGGGTATGCCGGTGACGCCGTCCGCCGCGCGCGCGGGGGTGGCGGCCAGGGTGAGGACGCCGGGCAGCGCGGGAGCCGCGGTCACCGCGGCCAGGGTGGTGAGAAGGCGTCGTCTGCTCCACAGGGTGGGTGGCATGACCTGGGTCCTTTCGTGACGAAGACGAGGGATTCGGTAAGCACGACGGCGATGTGGCACGGGCCCGGGTGCCGTAGGCGCGCGCGCCGAAGCGGCACCGGACGGCGGTGCCGGGCGGAGTCCCGGGCGGGGGTCCCGCGGTGGGCGGGCCGCCCTGTCCCGGCCCGTACGCGGTGGCGAACCCGCCGGAAGCGCCGGGCGGGAGGGCGTCGCCGCCCGGGGCGACCCGGCGGCCGGTGTCCCCGGGGACGCCGGGCGGGAAGGACCTGCGCGCGGTTCCGGAGCCGAAGCCGGTCGGAGCGGCATCGGCGGCAGCGGTCAGCCCACCGAAGCGGTCGCCCTGCACTCCAGCCCCTTCCAGCGTCAAACGGCAGGGAGTTGACGGGCTTTCCGCTCGTCACGCCGGATCTGCCCTGCCGGATTCCGGCCCCCCTGCGGCCTTCCCCAAGAGATCACTCCAGCAGCCCCCCGCCCGTGAAGGCAAGGAGGAAATGAACGACATGAACGACACTCGAAGAACGAGATCGTGAGCCTCGCCACACCAGCGGAATGGTTGTACGGGGTTCCCTATCGATCGCATTACGAAATGGCCGGGAAGTGGAGGGAGTTGGTCCACTTCTTCGGCCCTCCGGCTCGCCCGACGACCGCCGGGGCGGGACCGAACACCCGGCGGAACCCCCGGCCACCGGCGCAGATGCCGGGACGGGGACCGGGGTTGGGGCCGGGGTCGAGGTCAGGGGCGGGACCGTGCGGCCGGGGTCGGGGTCAGGGACGGGACCGGAACCGGGACCGTACGGCCGGGGACGGGGCCGAAACCGGAACCGGGACCGTGCGGCCGGGGTCAGGGGCGAGGCCGGGACCGGAACCGTACGGCCGGCGCGTCGGCGAGCGCCGTCGGCGGGGGCGCCGTCAGCGGGCGGGTCGCGGACGCGGGGAAAGGTCCCACCAGCGGGCCTTGTAGATGCCGCCGCCCGGCAGGCGGTACGCGCCCGCGGGGCGGTGGACGGCCGCGGTCGTCGTCCACCAGGGTTCCGCCAGGCCCCGCTCCGGGGCGGTCGACAGGATCCGGCCGGTCCGGGGCTCGTCGCCCACGGCCTTCACGCGGGGGCGGCTCACGGCGGCGGCGCCCGGGTAGTCCCGGACGAAGGCGCGGCGGCTCTTGACGTACTGGTACACGGCCGTGCCGGTGCTCACCCACAGCCGGTCCGGGTGCCGCGCGACCTGGCCCAGGTCGTGGCCGCCCCGGTCGGGCAGCGGCACCTCGTCCACCCGTCGCAGCACGGGCCGCCCGCCCCGGCTGCCCGGGCGCAGCGCCACGAGCCGGTCGCCGCCGAGGGCCCACAGGACTCCGCGCCGCTCGTCCCACTCCAGCCCGTGCGCGTCGTCCAGTGCGAACGCCGCGTACCGCCCGCCGGGCGGCGGCTCGTACAGCCGGACCACGTCCCCGGTGCTGCCCGCGACCGCGACGGAGCCGTCCGGGAGCAGTTCGGCGCTGTGCGGGTTGATCCGGGTGGTGCCGGGCGCGAGGGCGGCGGCCCAGTAGCGGTCGCCGGACGGGTACGCGACGACGGCCGCGAAGCCGTACGAGGCGGTGGTCAGCAGGTAGGTGCGGCCCCGCCAGCGCCGGGGCTTCGCCTCGTCGGGGTGCACCCAACTGCGCTCGGGCGCCAGGTCGGCGTACCTGGGGTCCCCCACGGGCGAGAACGCCCACCGCTCGGCCGCCGGGCCCCACACCCGCCGCCCCCCGTCGAACACGACGACCCGCCGCGACGCCTGCTCGGTCACGACGACGTCGGAGGCACCAAAAGCGCCGGGAGCACCGGCGGTACTGGGGACACCGGCAGCACCGGGGGAACCCGAGGCACCGGCGGTACCGAAGGCACCCGAGGCACCCGGAGGGACGGAGGAGGCCCCGGAGGCGAGGGCGACGAGCGCGGCGAGAGTCACGGGGAGAGTCGCGGAGAGCACCCCGCCACGCTGCCACCGGCCGCCGCCCGGGCGGACACGACGCGCGCGCCCGCCGCCCCCGCCCGCGCCACATCGGCCCGTACGGCCCAGGGCCGCGGCTCCCGGGGCGCTACGCGGCGATGGCCAGGCGGCGCTGGATCGGGGGGACTTCCTCCTCCAGCGTCTCCGACGCCTCCAGGCCGAACGCCGCCTGCGGGTTCTCCTGCACCAGGCGGAGCCAGTCGCCGACCGTGGACTCCTGCGGCACGGTGACGATGCGCGCCGGCCCCAGGGGCGCGCGCGTGGACAGCACGGTGGCCATGAACTGGTCCGTCGCCGTGATGAGGATGACGTCGTGCCCGAAGCTCGACACGTGCTCCATCACCCCGCGGGCGGGTTCGTCCGGGTCGGCGACCACCACGGCGTGGGCCCCCCGCCCGTCCGTCGTGTGGGCGACCCCCGCCAGGAACTCCATGAACCCCGGGATGTGCTTGTTCCGGAGCTCCTCGACCACCTTGTCGCGCCCCGCTTCGAAGCCGGGCGTCCCGGCGGCCGTGAAGTTGAGGGTCACGGAGACCGCGTTGGCCAGCGCCGCGTCGATCTCGGCCATCTCGGCGCGCGTGGGGTACGCGGCCCCGTCGTCGAGGCCGTGCGCGGCGAGCCACCGGTTGACCTCGCTCCACAGCCAGGCCCGTGACCTGCCCACGGTCCCCTCGGCGGCGGGGAAGGGCTCCCCGTGCGCCTTGCGGTCGCCGGCGATCCACTGGCTGACGTTCTGCCGCGAGCGCCCCGTCCGCTCGGCGATCTCGTGGACGCCGACCAGGTCGCGGTCCAGTCGGCACACCCGCAGTTGCGGCGCCGCCGCGCGGGCGGCGGAGACGGCGGTCAGCGCCGCTTCGAGGGCGGACGCCCCGGAACCGGTCATGCTCAGCAGGTCCACGCCCCCGGCCCGGGCCAACAACGCGTCGCAGTTCTCCAGCAAGGCGTCAACGGCAGCCTGGTCGTCCACGTCCACGCCGGAGACGACAAAGGTGAAGTCGTAGTCCATGTTGGCCCCCTAGTCCTTCACCACAGTCGCAGAGCTGTTGACATTCGTCAACAGACAAAAGGGGTTAAATATGGACAAATATTCTTTGTCTAGTCGCGCGACCGTCCGGTGAGGCTACGGTTCGGCGCGTCCGACGGGAGCGGGCAGCGGGAGGCCAGGCGGTCGATCCTGCGCGCGTGGGCCCCGTCGTCGCGGGGCGACCCGGAGACCGGGATGGTGGTGCACGCGGCCCCGCACGGGCAGTACAGCTTGCCCCAGTGGCCCTCCTTGCACAGCTTCCAGCCGCGCTCGGCCCACCTTTCCAGGACCCGGCGGACCTCCTTCCTCGGATGGTCGGAGGGGTTGAGGTCGCGACCTACCATCCGGCCACCGCCCCCGCTCGCGGGTGGCCGCCACGCGATATCCGCCGCCCCCACGGGAGCAGGGACCTACAACCCGCACCAGAGCGAGGCGGGGGGTGAACAAGTACCACGGGGGTTCGCGCTCCTCCAGTGCCGGCCGCGCGAGGAACGGGACTCCCCGCGAGCAAGATCACTTACGTGACGGAGTGGTGACACTCAGCCACCAGTACGATACTCCAGATGGGGGACCCCACGTCATCGCCACGACCATCGGCGTTCCACCTTACGGTGGGCACCGCCTTGTGACCGGCACCAGTTGACGCGCCGTCGCATCGACAGCCGTCCGCCCGCACCACCACTCGGCCGATCGTCCCGCCGCGCGACCCGATCGGGAACACCCGCCGCGTCCATCGAGCCGACGGGCTGCCGGCCGTGCCCGGCCGGGCGTACTTTCGGAGCCATGGCTACTGAGCACCTGGGTGACCGCATCGGGAAGCTGCGACGGCTGGCCGACCTCACGCAGGAGGGCCTGGCCGAACGGTCCGGGGTCTCCGTGGACGTGATCCGGAAGCTGGAGCAGCACAGGAAGCACAGCGCCCGCCTGCCCACCCTGCACGCGCTGGCCAAGGGGCTCGGCGTGGAACTGACCGCCCTGCTGGGCGACCCTCCGGGCGTGCCGTCGAGCGGCGACGCCGACCCGCCGCAACTGGTCGCCGTCCGGCGGGCGATCATGCCGCCGCTGTTCGCGCCACCGGTCGAACCCACGGGCCCCGAGAAGGTGACGCTGCCCCTCCTGCGTGCCGAGCTGGCCGACGCCTGGACGCTGTACCACGCCGCCGACTTCACCCGCCTCACCGGACTGCTGCCCGGCGTCCTCGCGGATGCCCGGCTGCTGGCGGCTGCGGGAACCGCCGATCAACGGGCGGCGGGACAGGCCGCGCTCGGAAAGGCCCTCCAACTCGCCGGCCACCTGGCCATCCGACTGGGCAAGACCGACCTCGCCCTGGCCGCTCTGGAGCGCGCCCACAGCGCCGCCGGGCAGTCGTCGGACCCGCTGCTCGCCCCGATGATCGCCAACTCCGTCGCCTGGGCGTACCAGCGGCAGGCGCGGCTGGACGACGCGCGCCGCCTCGCCGTGCACGCCGCCGACGGCGTGGCCCGTGAACAGCCGGGCACCGCGGAGGGCATCCGCGTCTGGGGCGGCCTCCTCATGTCAGCCGCCACGTCCTACGCGCGCGGCGACGACTACGCGACCGCCAACGACCTGATGGTGGAGGCCGAGCGGGCCGCCGGCCGCCTGTCGACGCTGCCCCCGCCCGAGGACGGCAGGCTCGTGTCGGTCTTCAGTCGCTCGTCGGTCCGCATCGAACGGGTGCGCCTCGCGGTGCAGCACGAACGACCCGAGGAGGCATTGACCCTGGCCAGGGGCATAAGGATCAGCGGCGACACTCCCCCGTCGTGGCGGACCTGGCTGCTGCTGGACCTGGCGCGCGCCCACACCGACCTGGGCGACGCCGCCGGGGCCGTACGGACACTGGAGCGGCTGCGCCGCGTCGCCCCGGGGTGGATGCGGCACCACACCCTGGCCATCGCGATCGTCAGCGACCTGTGGAACGGCCCTGCCCGACCCCCCGGCCTGCGCCGACTCGCCGAGCACCTGGGGGTCACCGAGTAGCGCGCGAAAGTAGGACGTTCCGTCCCTGGGCCGGGGTGAGCGTCGGCGGCACGCTGCTGACATGACCGAACCGACGCGTTACGACCCCCGACCGGTGGAACCACCCGTGTGGCCCGAGCGGGAGCCGGCCCCGGTTGCGGGGTGCGCCCGGTGTGCCGGGCTCGCCGCCTCCCGGGCCCGGGCGCGCGACCGGGGGGACATGTCGGCCGTCACCGACTGCAACGTCCTCCTCCGACGGCACCGGGACGCACACCCATGACCCACCCGACAGACCCCGGCAACCCCGCCGCCGACGAACGCCCCCTGCTGACCCTCCGGGTGTCACGCGACGGCGGACGCACCTGGAACACGACAGCGGTCGTCCACCGGACCGAGAACCTCACCCCACTCCCGTCCTCCGTATGGCCCCCCTGCACCTGCCCCCGGTGCACACCGGACGGCCCCGCCGAAAAAGCAGGTCACGGACCGTAGACCACCGTCACCGGCGCATGGTCCGACCAACGGGCCGCATGGACCTCGGCACGCTCCACCCGGGCCTTCAGCGCACGGGACGCCAGGCCCGGGGTGGCGATGTGGTAGTCGATGCGCCAGCCCGCGTCGTTGTCGAAGGCACGGCCCCGGTAGGACCACCACGAGTACGGGCCCTCCTGGTCGGGGTGGAGGGCGCGGACCACATCGACGTACGCCACCTCGTCGAGGACGCGGCCGAACCAGGCCCGCTCCTCGGGGAGGAAGCCGGAGTTCTTGCGGTTGGCCCGCCAGTTCTTCAGGTCGGCCTCCTGGTGGGCGATGTTCCAGTCGCCGCACACGAGGACCTCGCGGCCGTCCGCCGCCGCGCGCTCCCTCAGCTCCTTCAGGTACGGCAGGAAGGCGTCCATGAAGCGGACCTTCTCGTCCTGGCGCTCCGTGCCGACCTCACCGGACGGCAGGTAGAGGCTGGCGACCGTGAGGCCCGGCAGGTCGGCCTCCAGGTACCGGCCGGACGCGTCGAACTCTTCCACCCCGAAGCCGACCCGCACCGCGTCCGGCTCGCGCCGCGTGTAGAGGGACACGCCCGCGCGGCCCTTGGCGGCGGCCGGCGCGTGGAACGCGTACCAGCCCTCGGGCGCCCGGACCTCCTCGGGGAGCTGGGTCTCCTCGGCCCGTACCTCCTGGAGGCAGAGCACGTCGGCGGCCGTCCCGGCCAGCCACTCCACGAACCCCTTCTTGGCGGCGGCGCGGAGGCCGTTGACATTGACGGTCGTCACAGTGAGCATCCCGGCACAATACGACAGTCCCGATACGCGGCCCGCCGCCCCACCACGCATAGAAGTACGATACTCCGCATGATTATACGACCCAGGCCGTTCGACCACCCCGACGCCGTCAAGCTCAACGACGAAGTGCAGCTCGAATACGCCGAGCGGTACGACGGCGACGGTGACGAGACCCCCCTCGACCCGTCCATGTTCCGGCCGCCGCGCGGCCTCTACCTGTTGGCGTACGACGAGCGGGAGCGCCCGGTCGCGACGGGCGGCTGGCGCTCGATGGACGAGAACGGCGAGGGGTACGCGGACGGCGACGCCGAGCTGAAGCGGATGTACGTCGTCCGCGAGGCGCGCGGCCAGGGCCTGGCCCGGCGCGTCCTGGCCCGTTTGGAGGAGGACGCCCGCGCGGCGGGGCGACGGCGGATGGTCCTGGAGACGGGGACCAAGCAGCCGGAGGCCATCGCACTGTACCTGTCCAGCGGCTACGAGCCCTGCGAGAGGTTCGGCCTGTACCGCCATCACGAGGACAGCCGCTGTTTCGCGAAACTGTTGATGGGTCAGTAAAGAGATAGTGACGCGCTGCTGACCTTCCCGTCAGGGCCGTGGCACTCCACCAGAAGCGGCTCGACCGGTACCGCGATCCGCACCCATCCCTTCGTCCCCCCCACCACCCCCTGCCCGGGTGGCCGTCAGCGACCGCCCGGGCACGGCAGAAGGAGACATGTGTGAGACGCCATCGCTCGCCCGTTGCCGCCCTGCTCAGCACGGCAGCCCTCCTCACCGGCGCCCTCCTGGCCGGCGCCCTGACCGCCGCCGCTCCGGCGGTCGCCGCGCCCGGTCCCCCCGACGACACCGGCACGGCGGCCACCGCCCAGGCCGCCGTCCGGGACGTACCGGCCGCCGAGCGGCAGGGCGCGGCCGAGTTCTGGACCGCCGAGCGGATGCGCGGCGCCACCCCGCTCGACCTGCACCCCACCCCCGCCCAACTGGACGGGGCCAAGGCGCCCGAGCCGGGCGGCAAACCGACGACCGTCGCCCCGACCGCCGCCCCGGCCACCGCTTCCGAAGGGGCCGTCGGCCCCCTCGCGTTCCCGCAGGCCGGTGCCCCCTGGACGGGCGGCGGCGCGGTCGTGAAGACGGTCGGACGGGTGTTCTTCACCTTCCAGGGCAATGCCGCGTCCTGCTCCGGCAACGCCGTGACCAGCCAGAACCAGTCCACCGTCATGACGGCCGGGCACTGCGTGAAGTACCAGGGAAGCTGGCACACCGACTGGGTCTTCGTCCCCGGGTACGACAACGGACAGGCCCCCTACGGGCAGTGGCCCGCGACCAAGACGCTCACCACGCCGCAGTGGGAGGCGAGCGAGGACCTCAACTACGACATCGGCGCCGCCGTCGTCGCCCCGCTGAACGGCCAGAGGCTGACGGCCGTCACCGGCGCGCAGGGCATCCAGTTCAACAGCGGCTACAACAAGCCGATGTACGCCTTCGGCTACCCGGCGGCCGCCCCGTACGACGGGTCCAGGCTGATCTACTGCAGCGGGAACTCCTCCAGGGACTTCCTCTTCACGCAGGACCACAGCCTCGCCTGCAACATGACCGGCGGATCCAGCGGCGGCCCCTGGTTCACCGGCTTCAGCGAGGCGACCGGGACCGGACTCCAGGTGTCGGTGAACAGCTTCGGGTACACGTTCATGCCGAACCGCATGTTCGGTCCGTACTTCGGCAACGAGGCGCAGGCGCTGTACAACACGGCGCAGACCTCCTGACACACGAGGGCCGGTCACGGCCCGTGTGACCCGTGGCCCGTTCCCGACCGGGGGGACGGGCCACTCCCGCGTCCGGGACCGCACGGCCCCCCGGTCGAAGGTCGGCCCTGGTTCACTGGGCGGTCCCGGCCACAGGGCGGGACCCGGCCGGTGTCGCTCCCGGACCGGGTGTCACTCTCGAACCGGGTGCCGCTTCCGGACCGGGTGTCACTTCCGGCCCGGGTGTCACTTCCGGACCGGGCCGGGTGACACGCCCACACCTGACCGGGCGACACGCCCACACCTGACCGGGTGACAGGCCCGCATCTGATCGGGCGACACGCCCGCATCTGATCGGGCGACACGCCCAAGTCCGGCCGGGTGACACGCCCGGACCCGGCCGGGCCTCACGTCCGAATCCGGCCGGGCGTCACCTCTGAGCCCGGCCGGGCGTCACGCCCGGGCCGGGTCCGCGGCCGGTACGGCGTCGTCGAGGACGTGCCGCAGGAGCCGTACGCGCTCGACGGCGTCGGGGGCCGCGAGGAGGGCGGCGAGGACGGCGATGCGGGCCTGCCCGGCGCGCAGCGTCCCGGTGGGGACGGCGCCCGCGGCGACGAGGTCGACGGCACCGCCGTGCGTGTAGATCTGGGAGACGGGCCCGGCCGGCACGCGCGTGGTGAGGGCGACCAGGACGCCCCGCGCGGTGGCCCCGGCGACGGCGGAGACGATCTCGGGCGTAGCGTTGCCGGCGCCGGTGGCGACGAGGACGAGGCCCTGCGCGCCGGCGTCGACGGCGGCGTTCAGCAGCACCGGGTCACCGTCGGCGTGGTGCATCACCATGTCGACGCGCGGCGGCGTGCCGGGCAGGTCGGGCAGGGGCAGCGGGGCGGGCCGCTCGGGGCGGCGCAGGACGGAGACCTTGCCGAAGCCGATGTTGCCGAGGCGGATGCCGGAGGGGTCCGCGAAGGCGTCGGCGTCGAGCGTGTGCGCCTTGACCGTGCCGCGCGCGGCGTGGAGCTTGCCGTCGAAGGCGATCAGGACGCCCAGTCCGCGGCAGCGCGCGGCGGTGAGCAGGGCGTCGTGGAGGTTGCGCGGCCCGTCGCCGTCCTCGGAGTCGAGGGGGAGCTGGGCGCCGGTGAACACGACGGGGCGCGGGTCGTGGTGGTGGAGGTCGACGAGGAACGCCGACTCCTCCAGCGTGTCGGTGCCGTGGGTGACGACGACGCCGTCGACGCCGGGGTCCGCCAGGACCTCGTGCACCGTGCGCAGCAGGGTGAGCTGGTGGACGGTGGTGAGGCGGGGGCTGTTGACGCTGAACAGGTCGACGACCTCGACGGTGACGCCCTCCGGCACGGCGGCGGTCGCCATGACCTCCCGCCCGTGCGCCTCGGCGGCGAACCCGGACCCCTGCCAGCGGCTCGCTATCGTCCCGCCGGTGCTGATCACGACGATCCGTCCCACGCTGTCCCGCCCTCTCCTCACGTCTCACGCAAAACACCCGAAAGAGCAATGATAGGAGAGTACGAACGCAATAAGATCGCTCATTTCTCCACCTACCCCCGTCCCTGTGGTGGATAATTGCGCCATGGACGCGATCGACCGCGCTATCTTGCGCGAGCTCCAGAAGGACGGCCGGCTGAGCAACCAGGAGCTGGCCGCGCGGGTCGGCCTGACCCCGTCCCCCTGCATGCGCCGGGTGCGCCAGTTGGAGCAGGACGGCGTGATCCAGGGCTACCGGGCGGTGATCGACCCGGAGGCGGTGAACCGGGGCTTCGAGGTGCTGGTCTCCATCGAGGTGGAGCGGGACCGCGAGGTGGTGGAGGCGTTCGAGGCGGCGCTCCAGGACATCCCGGACGTCATCGAGGCGTACCGGCTGTTCGGCAGCCCGGGGTGCCTGCTGCGGATCGCGGTCGCGGACCTGCGCGCGTACGAGCGACTGTGGATCGAGAAGCTGACCGCCCTGACGGGGGTCACGGAGGTCAACTCCCAGATCATCATGAAGCGCGTGAAGGAACCGACGGGCCTGCCCGTCGCCCCCTGACCGTCAGCGGCGGCTGCGCCGGGCCTCGCGCACGAAGTGCCGTACGAACGCGAAGACGCCCCACGCGAGCAGCACGTTCACCAGCGCGCCGCCCGCGTACTGCACCAAGGGGTCGAAGGGCCCCGCGGTCTCGTCCGAGAGGTCCACCTCGCCGGGAGACGAGAACAGCAGGTGGGCGGTGATGAAGGCGACGACGACCAGGGTCGAACCGGGGAAGGCGACCAGGGCCAGGAACCCGCCCCACCCCTCGGGGCTCCCGGCAACGCCGTAGGCGAGCGCGAACGCGGCGACGAGCCCGGTGTAACCGGCCGCCACGAGGGGGGCCTTGCCCCGGCGGCGCGCGGGGTCCGTCTGTGTCATCAGGGGCTTTCCGTCTCTCTGGAGGGCGGCCGGGCCGGTTCGGGCACGCGACGGACCTGCGCCTCCACGAAGGGACCGAGGGGCCGCCGGACCCCATCATTGAACACGTTCAAGTCCAGAGCCGACCCCGGCCGGCCAAGGACCGCACCCCGTCACGGCCCGTCCCGCGGTGACCGTCCAGGCCACGGCCGTACCACCGGGGCCATCCGGGCGGCGGCCGGGTCGGGCTCAGTGGAGTGGAAGGGAGCCGTGATGTCACGGCCCTCGGGACGGGTGTCCAGCAGACGTCAGGCGCTGGGTGTCTTCACCACGATGGGAGCCGGTTGCGCGCTGTCCACCTGCACGATCGGGACCCTGGCACGGCAAGATCACCGTCACGATGGAGGTGTACACGCACGTGCCGTCCGAGGCGACCCTCAAGGCCCTGCGAAGCTCGCAAAGCATCTGGGTCGGCAGGTCCGACACAGTTGCCGTACTTCGCTGCCGTACGGCAAGACAAAGCCCCCGCCCGGAGAACCCGGCGGGGGCTTTGATGTGCGTGGACCTGAGGGGATTTGAACCCCTGACCCCCTCGATGCGAACGAGGTGCGCTACCAGTCTGCGCCACAGGCCCTTGCGACGTGTGAAACATTAGCATCCCGATCGGGGTGCTCGGAAATCCGTTGCCTGGTCGGGCGCCGAGAGGTGGGTCACCTGGTCATTCGTTGGCCGCGCGGGGGCGGTCGTCGTCGGCGTACTGGTCGAACAGCGGGGTGCGGCCGTGGTCGCGGGAGCGGCGCGGGGGCGTGGCCGAGGGGTTCGGGTTCTTGCGGGTGGGCGGGGGCGGGGTGGGCTCCGCCGGGGAGGAGCGGGCGGCGCTCCACGTCTCCGGGTCGGTGACGTCGACGCCGCCCGTGGCGCGGGGGGCGACCGGGGCGGTGACGTAGGTGGGGAGCGGTACCGGGACGGGGTCCCAACTGTCACCCCTCGCCGGGCCGCGGTCGCGCTGCTGGTCGACCCACTCGGCGTGGTCGGTCTGCTCGACGAGCGCGCGGCGGTCGGCCTCCGCCGGGGACACCGGCGGTGTGGCCGGTTCCGGGTGCGCCGGGGCCGCCTCGTCCTGGAGGGGAGATGCCGGGCGGCCTCGGCGGGGTCGGTTCTCGCGGAGGCGCTGGGCCGCGGCCTCCGCGCGGCGCCGGTCCATCACGTACACGAAGCGGCGGCGCTCCTGGCGGCGCAGGTACACGATGTACGCGCTGAGCAGGACCGCCGGGAGGCCCGGCGCCCACAGGAACGCGAGGCCGCCCACGGCCGCGACGACCGCGCCCACGGTGAACGCGAGGAAGAGGAGCACCGTCGTACGGCGGCGGCGGGCCAGGACGCGGGAGCGGCGGGCGCGCTCGGCGGCCGCCCGCGACACGGCGGGGCGGGGGTGGGCGTCGGGGGCCGCCCTGCGCGCCGCGGAAGCGGAGGCGGGAGCGGGGACGGCGGCGGAGGCGGGAGCGGGGGCCTCCGGGAGTTCCAGGCGCGCCTCCGTGTGGGACGGGGGCGCGGCGAAGGCCCGGACGTCGACCGAGTCGATCTGCTCGGTCTCGGCGTCCGGGTCCACGTCGGGCACCCGCCAGTCCTCGTCGGCGCCGCGGGCGCGCAGCTCCTTGGCGTACCGGCGCTCCATCCCCGCCCGTCCGGACAGGAGCCGGATGGCGGTGCTGAAGCGTTCGGTCGGGCGTGCTTCGTTCAGCTCGTCCTGCCTGCGGAGCCACATCGGCACCAGATAGGCGGCCCAGGCTCCGACGATGACTGCGTAGATGAGGCCGCTGCTGCTCACGCCTCACACGGTAGAGGTGTTCGCATGAGGCCATCTGCCAATTGGGCCGGTGTGTCGCACGATCTGGCTGATATCACTGACATTTTTGTGATTGTTCGGATCGTTTGCGTGCACGCAAGCGCTTAATTCGAACACATGAATTATTTAGTTTGGTGTTCCCGGCGCGACCTGTGCCAGCGCCGCACCAGGCCCTCGGGGACCTCCTCCGCGGTCAGCGCGAAGACGAGGTGGTCCCGCCAGGCGCCGTCGATATGGAGGTACCGCGGACGCAGCCCCTCCTCGCGGAATCCCAATTTCTCCACGACGCGGCGGCTCGGCCCGTTCTCGGGGCGGATGCACACCTCGATCCGGTGCAGCCCGACCGCCCGGAAGCAGTGGTCGACGGCGAGCGCGACCGCCGTGGGCATGACGCCGCGGCCCGCGACGTCCCGGTCGACCCAGTAGCCGACGTGCCCGGAGCACATCGAGCCCCAGGTGATCCCGGCGACGGTGAGCTGGCCGACGAGCCGGCCCTGGTACTCGATGACGAACGGCAGCATCCGGCCGGCGTTGGCCTCCGCGCGCAGGTGGCGGACCATCTGCCGGTACGTGGGGCGCTGGAGGGGGGGCGCTCCGGGAACGGGCGGCGGGACGGTGGCCTCCCAGGGGCGCAGCCAGTCGCGGTTGCGCCCGTTGACCTCCCGCCACGCCTTGTGGTCGCGGGCCTTTATCGGGCGCAGCACCACGTCGCCGTCGGCCAGCGTCACGGGCCAGGCGGGGTTCATGAGGCCGGTCTCGGGTGGTCGCCGCCGCGTAGCTGGTCCACCGCGTGGACGAGGAGCGGCTCCAGGACGGCGAGGCCGTCGCGTACGCCGCCGGTGGAGCCGGGCAGGTTGACGATCAGGGTGCGGCCCGCGACGCCGGCCAGGCCGCGGGAGAGGGCCGCCGTGGGGACCTTCCCCCGGCCGTACGCGCGGATGGCCTCCGGGATGCCGGGCACCTCGTGGTCGAGGACGCGGCGGGTGGCCTCGGGCGTGGCGTCGGTGGGCGAGACGCCCGTGCCGCCGGTCGTGAGGATCACGTCGTACCCGTCGCGCACCCCCGCGCGCAGGGCGGCCTCGACGGGGTCGCCGTCCGGGACGACCCGCGGGCCGTCGACGGCGAAGCCGAGCGCCGCCAGGCCCTCGGCGAGGAGGGGGCCGCCCCTGTCCTCGTACACGCCGGCCGCGGCGCGGTTCGATGCGGTGACCACCAGCGCGCGGTACGTCACGGCCGGCTCCAGTCCCCGGACTTGCCGCCCGTCTTCTCCTCCACCCGCACGTCGGAGATGACGGCGGCCTTGTCGACCGCCTTGACCATGTCGACGACGGTCAGGGCGGCCACGGACACCGCCGTGAGGGCCTCCATCTCGACGCCCGTGCGGTCCGTGGTCCGCACGGTCGCGGTGATCTCGACCGCGTCGTCGGCGACCTCCAGGTCGACCTTCACCCCGGAGACGGCGAGGGGGTGGCACAGCGGGATCAGGTCGGGGGTGCGCTTGGCCCCCATGATCCCGGCGATCCGGGCCGTGGCGAGCGCGTCGCCCTTCGGGACGCCCTCGCCGCGCAGCAGCTCCACCACCCGTGGCGACACGAGGACCCGGCCGCTCGCGCGCGCGGTGCGGGCGGTGACGTCCTTCGCGGAGACGTCCACCATGCGGGCCGCGCCCGCCTCGTCGATGTGGGTCAGGCTGCCTTGCGTACTCAACTCACTCCGCCTCGCGATCCTGGCGCCGGTCGTCTTGTCCGGCACGGCGGCAGACACCGTACCGCCAGGCCGCCCCGCGGGGCCCGCCGGTTCAGCCGATGAGAACGACCTCCAGCTCGGTCCCCGGCTCCACGCGCGTGGTCTCCTCCGGTACGACGATGAGCGCGTCGGCCTGGGCGAGGGCGGCGACCAGGTGCGACCCGGCACCGCCCACAGGAGCGACGGTACCCGCCTGGGCGTCGTACGTCCCGCGCAGGAACTGGCGCTTCCCGGCGGGCGACGGCAGCGGCCCGGCGGCGGACAGCACGGCACGCGCGCGCGGGCGGTGGAGGTCCGGCAGCCCCATGAGGGCGCGGATCGCGGGCCGGACGAACAGCTCGAAGGAGACGTACGAGGAGACCGGATTGCCCGGCAGGGCGAGCAGCGGGGTGTGCTCGGGGCCGATGGAGCCGAAGCCCTGGGGCTTGCCCGGCTGCATGGCGAGCGCGCGGAACTCGACGCCGCCGCCCGGCTCGTCGGCGTCGGACGCCGCCGACAGGGCCTCCTTGACCACGTCGTACGCGCCGACGCTGACGCCGCCCGTGGTCACCAGGAGGTCCGCACGGACCAGCTGGTCCTCGATGGTGGCGCGGAGCGTGTCCGCGTCGTCCGTGACGGCGCCGACCCGGTAGGCGATGGCGCCGGCGTCGCGGGCGGCGGCGGCCAGGGCGAAGCTGTTGGAGTCGTAGATCTGGCCGGGGCCCAACTCGGCGCCCGGCTGGACGAGCTCGCTGCCCGTGGAGAGGACGACCACGCGGGGGCGGGGGCGGACCCGGACCGAACCGCGGCCGATGGCGGCGAGGAGGCCGATCTGGGGCGGCCCGAGGACCGTGCCCGCCGCGAGGGCCAGGTCGCCGGCGGCCACGTCGCTGCCGCGCGCGCGTACGTGGGCGCGGGCCTCGGCGGGCCGGTGGACGCGGACCTCGCCGCTCGCGCCCTCCGGGGCCGCGCTGGCCGCGCGCATGCCCATGGCGGCGCCGCCGCCCGTACCGCCGTCGGTCCACTCGACGGGGACGACCGCCTCGGCGCCGGGCGGGAGGGGCGCGCCGGTCATGATCCGCGCGGCCTGGCCGGGGCCGACCTCGGGCAGGCCGTCGCCGCCGGCCGCCACGTCCCCGACGACGGTGAGCACCGCGGGGAACTCCTCGCTCGCCCCGGCGACGTCGGCGACGCGCACGGCGTAGCCGTCCATGGAGCTGTTGTCGAAGGGCGGCAGGGCGACGGGCACCGTGACGTCCTCGACCAGCACGCAGCCCTGGGCGTCGGGCAGCTGCAGCTCGATGGGGTCCAGCGGGTGGACGGCCGTGAGGATGTCCTCCAGGTGCTCGTCCACCGTCCAGACGGTTCTCTCCGGGCTCACTGAGCTCACAGGGCCTACATCTCCTCGGTGACGTAACGGCGGAGCCAGGAACGGAACTCCGGTCCCAGATCTTCACGTTCGCACGCGAGTCTGACAATCGCCCGCAGATAGTCGCCGCGGTCGCCGGTGTCGTAGCGGCGGCCCTTGAAGACGACGCCGTGGACGGGGCCGCCGGCCTTCTCGTCGGTGGCGAGCTTGTGGAGGGCGTCGGTCAGCTGGATCTCGCCGCCCCGGCCGGGCTCGGTCTCGCGCAGTATCCCGAAGATCGCCGGGTCCAGGACGTACCGGCCGATGATCGCGTAGTTGCTGGGGGCGTCGGCGGGGTCCGGCTTCTCCACGAGGTCGGTGACCCTGACCACGTCGGCCTCGTTGGTGGGCTCGACGGCGGCGCAGCCGTAGAGGTGGATCTGGGACGGGTCGACCTCCATGAGGGCCACGACGCTGCCGCCCTGGCTCTCCTGGACCTCCACCATGCGGGACAGCAGCGGGTCGCGGGGGTCGATCAGGTCGTCGCCGAGGAGCACGGCGAACGGCTGGTCGCCGACGTGCGGGGCGGCGCACAGGACGGCGTGGCCGAGGCCGCGCGGGTCGCCCTGGCGGACGTAGTGCATGGTCGCCAGCTCGTTCGACGCCTTGACGCGCTCCAGTCTCTCCTGGTCGCCCTTGCGGTAGAGCGCTTCTTCGAGCTCGTAGTTCCGGTCGAAGTGGTCCTCCAGGGGCCGCTTGTTCCGACCGGTGATCATCAGTACGTCGTTCAGACCGGCGGCCACCGCCTCCTCCACCACGTACTGGATGGCAGGCTTGTCGACGACGGGCAGCATCTCCTTGGGGGTGGCCTTCGTGGCGGGCAGGAAGCGGGTGCCGAGGCCCGCGGCGGGGATGACGGCCTTGCGGATCATGGAATGTGACTCAGTCATGCCGAGCACCATATCTGTTCAACATATGAGGGAAGATTCAGGTTCGGTTACCTTTCTCCACGTATAAGCACATACAAGAAGATTGATGGGGAGACGTGCCCGAGAAAACTGTTCCGGCGAACGGCGGTACGGCGGATCGCGGGGAGCGGGGGACCGCTGCCGGGCCGGACGCGGGGGTCCCGCGGGGGGCGCCGGCCCCTGCGGGCGAGCGAAGGCCGGACAAGGTGCCGGACAGGGTGCCGGACAAGGCGGGGCTGCGGAGCCGGTTGCTCGCCGCCCGCACCCTGCTGACCACCGAGGACGTCGAGCGGGCCGCCGGGGCCCTCGCCGCCGCGGCGCTGGAGCTGCCCGAGCTGGCGGGGGCCGGCACGGTCGCCGCGTACGTCTCCGTGGGCCGGGAGCCGGGCACGCGGACGCTGATCGAGGCGCTGCGCGCGCGGGGCGTGCGGGTGCTGCTGCCCGTCCTGATGGCCGACAACGACCTGGACTGGGCGGTCTACGAGGGCGCCGCCGGGCTCGCCGGGGCGCGGCGGGGGCTGCTGGAGCCCTCGGGGCCCCGGCTCGGTCCGGAGGCGGTCGCGGAGGCGGGCGCAGTGCTGCTGCCGGGGCTCGCGGTGGACGCGCGGGGCATGCGGCTGGGCCGGGGCGGCGGCTCGTACGACCGGGTACTGGCCCGCCTCGCGCGCGTGGGGGCCGATCCGGCGCTCGTGGTGCTCCTCTACGCGCACGAGGTGGTCGCCCGGGTCCCGGAGGAACCGCACGACCACCCCGTGCACGCGGTGGTGACCCCCGACGGGGTGCGGCGTTTCACCGCACCCCGGCCGGGCTGATCAGGGCTTCAGGACCAGGTGGTCGGCCTTCGCCGCGTCGACCGCCTCGTCGCTGAACGGCCAGTCCAGCAGTTCGCCCCTGGCCCACGCGTCGGTCTGGTCCGTGTAGTGCGGGTGGTAGGCGTGGCCGGAGGCGCCGGTCAGGTTGATCCAGCGGGACTTGTCCCAGTCGCCGACGTTGACGACCATCCGCATGGACGGCACCCAGACGACGCCGTAGCCGCCCGCCGCGTTCCAGCCGGTGGCGTTGACGGCCGCCTCGCCGCCCGCCAGGTTCCACGGGCCGCGGTTCAGCAGGAACTTCACGACGTCCGGTCCGCCCGTGCCCAGCGTCTGGTTGCGCAGGTTCAGCTGGTGCAGCCGGCCCCAGCTCCAGGTGGAGATGTCCTTGCCGAGCTGCGCGGTCAGCTCCCAGCGGGCGTCCTTCATGGCGCGGGCGAGCAGTTGGTCGCGGGTCTCGGTGGCGTCGTCGAGGCGGTTCCCCGGCGTGCGCCACCAGGCGTTGTCCTCGTCCTCCAGGAGCGGGCGGACCACCTCGTACCAGCGGTCGCCGCCGTCCGGCTGCGCCTTGTCCGCGTCGCGCTGGCCGCACTCGCGGACGAGCCGGTCGCGCTGGTCGTCCGGGACGGTGGGGTCGGCGGGCGGGACGTTGAGGCACTCGCCCTTGACGCGCAGCTCCTTGGGGAGCTTGTCGCCGAACGCCAGCTTCAGGACGTTGCGCCAGACCGCGTTGAAGTACGCGGCGGCCGGGGAGTCGGCCTCCTGCGTGTAGTCCCAGCCCTCCAGCAGCTTCTGCGCCTCCCGGACGTACGGGTCCGCGATGTCGACCTTCAGCAGGAGCGGGGTCAGCAGCTTGGCTATCTCGCTCTGGTTGTCCGTTTGCATGGTGCGCATGTCGTCGGTGGAGATCTTGCCGCCGTCCTTGATCTTCGACTCGATGAGGTCGTTGATGCGCTGGCTGCGGGAGCCGTAGCCCCAGTCGGCGGTGAGGTGGTGCGGGTACTCGTCGTTCACGACGGCCTGGTTGGCGGTGACGATGTAGCCGCGCTCCGGGTTCTCCTCGTACGGCAGCTCGTCGAACGGGATGTACTTCTTCCAGTCGTACGCGGGGTCCCAGCCGGGCGCCGGGAGCGTGCCGTCGTGCTTCTCGGCGCGGACGGGGATCTTGCCGGGGGCCTGGTAGCCGATGTGGCCCTTGGCGCCCTTGGCGTCGGCGTAGACCAGGTTCTGCGACGGCACCTCGAAGTCGCGGGCGGCGTCCCGGAACCCCTTGAAGTCGCGGGCGCGGTTCAGCTTGAACACGGCGTCCATGGACTTGCCCGGGGTGAGGGCGGTCCAGCGCAGGGAGACCGCGTAGCCGTCGCCGCGGTCGGGCGCGGGGTCGGCGATGGGGGCCTTCTGGCCGACCTTCTCCAGCTCGCCGCTGCGGTCGGAGATCAGCGGGCCGTTGTTGGTGGTGCGGACGGTGATGGTGCGGCTGCCGCCGCCGGCGATCCTGATCACCTCGTCGCGGGTCTCGAACGGCACCTCCTTGGTGCCGCGCAGGTAGCCGCGGTCGGTGACCTTCTGCAGGTACAGGTCGGTGACGTCGGCACCGAGGTTGGTGAAGCCCCAGGCGATGTCCTGGTTGTGGCCGATGACGACACCCGGCATCCCGGCGAAGGTGTAGCCGGCGACGTCGTAGCGGCACTTGTCGGAGACGGCGCGGCAGTGCAGGCCCATCTGGTACCAGACGGACGGCAGCTGCGGGGCGAGGTGCGGGTCGTTGGCCAGGAGCGGCTTGCCGGTGGTCGTGTGCTCACCGGAGACGACCCACGAGTTGGAGCCGATGCCGTCGCCGTTCGGGCCGAGCAGGGCGGGAACGGAGTCGAGCGCCTCGGAGAGGGCCGCGAGCTGCGACTGGAGGCCGCCCTGGAGGTCACCCTGGGCGCCGCTCTGGAAGCCGCCGGCGCCCTGGTCGGTCTGGCCGGTGCCGGAGCCCTGGACGCCGCCCTGGAAGCCGCCGCCGTCGCCCGTGCCCGTGCCGTCACCCGTGCCGTCGCCGTCCTCGCCGTCACCGGACGCCTTGAAGTCCTCGACGACGGGGCGGTGGGTCTTGTACGGGTAGGCCGGGTACAGGTCCTCGATCTGCTCGTCGGTGAGCCGGCTCGTCATGAGCGAGCGGTCGATCTCGTCCTGCATGTTGCCGCGCAGGTCCCAGGCCATGGCCTTCAGCCAGGCGATCGAGTCGACCGGGGTCCAGGGCTCGATCGCGTAGTCGTGCGAGAAGGCGAGCGCGGAGTACTCGACGGAGACGTCCCGGGGCGCCTTGTCCTTCAGGTAGGCGTTGACGCCGTCCGCGTACGCCCGGAGATTCTTCTTCGTCTCCTCCGACAGGACCTCGTCGTACTCCTCCTTCGCCACCCGGTGCCAGCCGAGCGTGCGGAGGAACGCGTCCGTGTCGACCATGTCCTTGCCGAGCATCTCGGAGAGGCGGCCCGCGGTCATGTGGCGGCGGACGTCCATCTCCCAGAAGCGGTCCTGTGCCTGGACGTACCCCTGGGCGCGGAACAGGTCCTCGTCCGTGGAGGCGTAGATCTGCGGGACGCCGTAGCCGTCGCGCTTGACGTCGACCGGCCCGGAGAGACCGGCGAGCTGGAGCGTGCCGGTGGTCTGCGGGAAGGGCGCGCGCACGGTGCTGACGCTCCAGTAGGCGCCGTAGCCGACGCCCGCGACGAGCGCCAGCACCAGGGCGATCACGAGCAAGCGGGCACGTCGCCCCTTCTTCTTGGGGGAAGAGACGGTGGTGTTGGCGGGCATCGCTGTCCTTCGAGGCGCAGGCTGGGTCCAGGAGTGCTGGGAGCAACCATAGGCGCAGCGATCGACCGCCCCGGACGCGGTGCCGGTAAAGGGGGCCCGCCGCGGAAGGCGGCACCGGCGTCAGGGAAACGTTAAAGATTAGGTAAGGTAACGAAGTACCGGCCGTCGCAGACCCTCCGCACGGCCGGACATACCCGGCATAACCCCGCCTTCGCCGAAAACCGGCAACTGTACGAATCCGCCCGGGCGGTGGGAACGGCGCCCACGCGCGCGTAGCCGGGTCGGAAGACCGGACGCGGACGCCCGCGCACAACTGAAGAGGTCCGCCCACGCATCTCCCGGGAAGGTTCGGCCCCTGACTGTCCACCAGCTCAACGAACTCCTGCTCATCGGCTCGCTCGTCCTGCTCGTCGCCGTCGTCGCGGTGCGCCTGTCCTCACGCAGCGGCCTCCCCAGCCTGCTCCTGTACCTCGGCATCGGCGTCGCCATGGGGCAGGACGGCATCGGCAACGTCGCCTTCGACAACGCCGAGCTCACTCAGGTCATCGGCTACGGCGCGCTCGTCGTGATCCTCGCCGAGGGCGGCCTGGGCACCAAGTGGAAGGAGATCAGGCCCGCCCTGCCCGCCGCGACCGTCCTCGCGACCGTCGGCGTCGCGGTGAGCGTGGGCATCACGGCCGCCGCGGCGCACTACCTCGTCGGCCTGGAGTGGCGGCAGGCGCTGCTCATCGGCGCCGTCGTCTCCTCCACGGACGCCGCGGCCGTCTTCTCCGTGCTGCGCAAGGTGCCCCTGCCGTCGCGGGTGACCGGCACCCTGGAGGCCGAGTCGGGGTTCAACGACGCGCCCGTCGTGATCCTGGTGGTCGCCTTCTCGACGACGGGCCCCGTGGACAGCTGGTACGTCCTGGTCGGCACGATCGCGCTGGAGCTCGCCATCGGCGCGGGCATCGGCCTGGCGGTCGGCCTCCTCGGCGCGTACGGGCTGAAGCGGGTCGCCCTGCCGGCCTCCGGCCTGTACCCGATCGCCGTGATGGCCATCGCCGTCACCGCGTACGCGGCGGGCGCCCTCGCCCACGGCAGCGGCTTCCTCGCGGTGTACCTGGCCTCCGTGGTGCTCGGCAACGCGAAGTTGCCGCACCAGCCGGCCAACCGCGGCTTCGCCGAGGGCCTCGGCTGGATCGCCCAGATCGGGATGTTCGTCCTGCTCGGCCTGCTGGTGACCCCGCACGAACTGCTGCGGGACTTCTGGCCGGCGGTGGCGATCGGCCTGGCCCTGACGGCCGTGGCGCGCCCGGTGTCGGTCCTGCTGAGCCTGACGCCGTTCCGCATCCCGTGGCAGGAGCAGGCTCTGATGTCGTGGGCCGGGCTGCGGGGCGCGGTGCCGATCATCCTGGCGACGATCCCGATGGTGTCGGGGATCGAGGGCAGCCGGAAGGTCTTCAACATCGTCTTCGTCCTGGTCGTCGTCTACACGCTGGTGCAGGGGCCGACGCTGCCCTGGCTGGCGAAGGCGCTGCGGCTGGGCGCCGGGACGGAGGCCACGGACCTGGGGGTCGAGTCGGCGCCCCTGGAGCGGCTCCGCGGCCACCTGCTGTCCCTGTCGATCCCGGACCGGTCGAAGATGCACGGCGTGGAGGTCGCGGAGCTGCGGCTGCCGCCCGGCGCGGCGGTCACCCTCGTCGTCCGGGACGGCACGAGTTTCGTGCCGTCGCCGACGACGGTGCTGCGGCGCGGCGACGAACTGCTGGTCGTGGCGACGGACCCGGTGCGGGACGCGGCGGAGCGGCGGCTGCGGGCCGTCGGCCGGGGCGGCAAACTGGCGGGCTGGCTGGGGACGGGAGGCTGATCCCGGCAGTCGGGGGCGGTACGGGGCGGGTGCGCCGGCCGGGGACGGGAGGCCGGCCCTCCAGCGGCCGGGGGCGGAGGGGCGGAGCAGGTGCGCCGACCGGGGACCGGGGGCTGGTCCGGCGACCAGGGGCAGTGCGGGGGTGGCTCGCGGCTTCCCGGGCGGAGGGGGTCGCGTGGCGCTTTCCGCGGGCGGCGGAGTGGCACGTAGCGCTTTTCGCAGGCAGGGAAGCGGATCTTGGCACTTTCCGCAGGTAGGGAAGGGGCACATGGCACTTTTCACAGGAGCCACTCCGCTCGCCCCCTGTACCATGAAGGCGCATTGATCGAACCAACTCTGCCTGATGCAGGGCTGGCGCGACCGTATGGCGGCCGAGTCCCCCTCCGCGGGGCTCCGGTATCTACCGCGCTTCCGCGCAAGAGGACAGCCCTCGGCGGCTCCCGGCACCCCGGCGAGCGCTACCAGGCGGCAGAAAGGCACGGGCCGTGGCATCCACGGTCACCTCCGACGCTGTGAAGCGTCCCGGATACGGGCAGCTCCTGCGCACCCCCGGCGCCTGGACGTTTCTGCTGCCCGGATTCGCGGCGCGGCAGCCGTTCGCGATGCTCACCATCGGCATCGTCCTGCTGGTTCAGCACACCACCGGCTCGTACGGCAGCGCGGGCGCCGTCGCCGCGGTGACCGGCGTGTCCATGGCGCTGTTCGCCCCGCAGAGCGGGAAGCTCGCGGACCGCTTCGGGCAGCGCGCCGTCCTGGTCCCCGGCGTCCTCGTGCACGCCGCGTCGGTCTCCCTGCTGACGGTGCTCGCCCTGGCCGACGCGCCCCTGTGGGCGCTGTTCGCGGCGGCGGTGCCGAGCGGCGCCTCCGTCCCGCAGGTGGGCCCCATGGTGCGGGCCCGCTGGGCGGCCCGGCTGGAGGGCTCGCCGCTCATGTCGACGGCGGCGGCGTTCGAGTCCGTGACGGACGAGTTCACGTTCGTCGTGGGCCCCGTCCTGGCGACGGCGCTGTGCACCGGCGTGCACCCGGCGGCCGGCCTGGTCGCCGAGGCGTCCCTGACCCTGGTCGGCGGCCTCCTGTTCGCCGCCCAGAAGCGCACCCAGCCGGCCCACGGGGCCCGCTCCGGCGCCGGGGCGCGACCGCGCGCGTCGGCGCTGTCCGTGCCGGGCGTACGCGTGCTGGCGGTGGCGTTCCTGGGGATCGGCTCCGTCTTCGGCGGCATGCAGGTCTCGCTGACCGCGTTCACCGAGGAGATCGGCGACCCCGGGGTCAACGGCCTGCTGTACGGCCTCTTCGCCGCGGGCAACATGCTGGCCGGCATCGCCGTCGGCGCCATCGCCTGGAAGTCCGGGCCGCGGCGCCGCCTGATCGTCGGGTACGCGGCGCTGACCGTGGCCGCCTCGCTGCTGTGGTCCGCGCAGTCGGTGCTGCTGCTGGGCGCGCTCGGCCTGGTGGTCGGCCTGTGCATCGCGCCCGCGCTGATCAGCGGGTACACGCTCGTCGAGCCCCTGGTGCCGGCCTCCGCGCGCACGGAGGCGTTCACCTGGCTGACCGGCGCCGTCGCACTGGGCCAGGCGGCCGCCGTGACGGTCGCCGGACGCCTCGCGGACGCGCACGGCTCGGCCGCCGGGTTCCTGGTGCCGCTGGGCGGCACGGCGCTGGCGCTGGTCACCCTGCTCGCGCTCCGGTCGCGGCTGGCGCCCCGGGCGCCCCAGGACCGCACCGCCGCACGTGGCATCGGTCACCGCGTGCCGGTGGCGGTGGACTGAAGCGAAGGAATGCGTCACTATTGTTCGTCGTTAGCACTCATCGAGTGAGAGTGCCAGGAGGAAGACAAGTGCCGACGTACCAGTACCAGTGCACCGAGTGCGGCGAGGGCCTCGAGGCGGTGCAGAAGTTCACCGATGACGCCCTGACCGAGTGCCCGAGCTGCAAGGGACGCCTGAAGAAGGTGTTCTCGGCGGTCGGTATCGTCTTCAAGGGCTCCGGCTTCTACCGCAACGACAGCCGTGGCGCGTCCTCGAGCAGCTCCCCCGCGGCGAAGTCCGGCTCGTCGTCGTCCTCGGCGTCGTCGTCCGACTCGTCCTCGTCCTCGTCCGGCTCGTCCTCCTCGGACGCGAAGCCCGCGGCGTCGAGCACGGGCAGCGGCACCAGCTCCGCCGCCTGACCGAGGCACCGACACGTCCCAGGGCCCTGCCGTTCCGTACGGCGGGGCCTTCGGCGTACCCGGCGGCGGGGCGGGCCTGCGCAGGCCGGGGTGGGGCGCTGGTACAGGACGGGGGCATCCAGGGGCTGGTGCGGGGCGGGGGCACCGGTACGGGTCGGGAGCGGCCCGGGGTCGGGAGCGCCGGTGTGGGGTGGGGCGCCCGGAGGCCGGGGACGTCCAGGGGCCGGGGGTTTCCGGAGGCCGGGGGTTTCCGGAGGCCCGGGGGCGCCCGGAGGGGCCGGGGGGCGTCCAGGGGCCGGATGGGCCGCGTCTAGGGTGAGGCGCATGGCGACGCATGCAGAGATCGGCGTGATCGGCGGTTCCGGCTTCTACTCCTTCCTGGAGGACGTGACCGAGGTCGAGGTCACCACCCCGTACGGCAAGCCCAGCGACTCCCTGTTCGTCGGGGAGGTGGCCGGACGCAGGGTCGCCTTCCTGCCCCGGCACGGCCGCGACCACCGGCTGCCGCCGCACCGCATCAACTACCGGGCCAACCTGTGGGCGCTGCGTTCGGTCGGCGTCCGCCAGGTCCTGGGGCCGTGCGCCGTGGGCGGGCTGCGCGCCGAGTACGGGCCGGGCACGCTCCTCGTACCGGACCAGCTCGTCGACCGTACGAAGTCGCGCGTCCAGACCTTCTTCGACGGGGAGCCGCTGCCGGACGGCACGGTGCCGAACGTCGTCCACACCACGTTCGCCGACCCGTACTGCCCGGACGGGCGGAAGGCGGCGCTGAGGGCCGCGCAGGGCCGGAGGTGGGACGCCGTGGACGGCGGCACGATGGTCGTCGTCGAGGGGCCGCGCTTCTCGACGCGCGCCGAGTCGCGCTGGCACGCCGCGATGGGCTGGTCCGTCGTCGGGATGACCGGCCACCCCGAGGCGGTCCTCGCCCGTGAGCTGGGCCTCTGCTACACGTCGTTGGCCCTGGTCACGGACTTGGACGCGGGCGCCGAAACGGGCGAGGGCGTGTCGCACACGGAGGTGCTGCGGGTGTTCGGGGAGAACGTCGAGCGACTGCGCGCCGTGCTGTTCGACGCGGTGGGGGCGCTGCCGGAGACCGAGAACCGGTCGTGCCTGTGCACCCACGCCCACGACGGGTGGAACCTGGGGATCGAGCTGCCGTAGGACCGCGGCTCACCCCTGGGGGTGAGCCGGTTTTCCACAGAGGGGCCGGCTGTGCACAGGCCCGAGCGGGGGCGGGGGGAACGCGGGATGGTGAGGGACGTCGGCGCTCCGCCGGCGACGGTCCTCCCACGACAGGCGGTGCGCCATGACATCCCGCACGTACCAGTCCGCGTCCTTCTCCGCGTCTTCCTCCGCGCCTTCCTCCCCGTCCTCTTCCGCGTCCTTCTCCGCGTCCCCCGCCGTCCCCTCTTCCGCGTCCCCCTCCGTGTCCCCGCTTCCGGCCCCTCCGTCCCCCTTCTCCTCCGTCCCTCCCCCGGCGCCGTTCGTACCGGAGACGTGCGCGGTGCCGCTGTTCGCGCCGCTGCGGGTACGCGGCGGGCGGTACGGGCTGTGGTGGGCCGTGCGGCGCAGGCGGCGGGCGATGGCGGCGGCGCTGGCGATGGCGGCCGCCGCGATGGCGGCGTCGGGTTTCCGCGAGCCCTCGACCGAGGCCGGGCCGGAGGCGCGGCGGGCGGACCGCGCGGCCGCGGTGCGGACCGGGCCGCCCGGCCTGTCGGCGGCACCGGCGGGGCAGAGGAAGCGGGACCTGGTGTCCGCGCCCGTGCGGATCGCGGACGGGGAGACCGTACGGCTGCTGCGGCCCGGCGACCGGGTGGACGTGATCGCCGCCCCGGCGACCCCGGCCGGCACGTCGGCGGAGGACGACGGCCCGCAGGCTCGGATCCTGGCGTCCGGGGTCCGGGTGACGGCCGTGCCCCGCAGGGAGGGAGAAGAGGAGGGCGCTCCTCCGGACGGTCTGGGCGGGCCCGCCGGGGCGGAACGGGGCGACGGCGCGCTACTCGTGCTGGCCGTGCCGCGCGCGGCCGCCGCGGACCTCGTCGCCGCGTCCGCCACGGCGCGACTGGCGGTGGTCCTGTGCTGACTCACCCGCACGGGCAGTGCCCGCACCGGTCCGGGTACACCGATTGGACGGCCTCGTGCCCCGCGCGGCGTAATGGCTGCGCCCACTGCACACGCGACGAAAGGCATCTAGGTGAGCCAGGAAAGCAGGACGAGTCTCCTGGAAGGCTTCAAGGCGTTCCTGATGCGGGGGAACGTGGTGGATCTCGCGGTGGCCGTCGTCATCGGCGCCGCGTTCACCAATATCGTCAACGCCATCGTGAGGGGTGTCATCAGCCCGATCGTCGGCGCCTTCGGCACGAAGAGCCTGGACGGCTACCGGTCCTGCCTCAAGGGCCCGTGTGTGGTGGAGGGCGGCGAGGTCACCAGTGGTGTGGCCATCCTGTGGGGTTCGGTGCTCAGCGCCACGCTCACCTTCCTGATCACGGCCACGGTGGTGTACTTCCTGATGGTGCTGCCGATGGCCAAGTACCTGGCGCGGAAGGCCGCCCGGGAGAAGGCGCTGCACGGCGACCAGGAGAGCGTGGAGGTCACCGAGCTGGACGTGCTGAAGGACATCCGCGACGCGCTCGTCCACCAGCGGGGCGACGAGACCGCCGGTTCGGGGGCCCGTGTTCCGTAACCCGCGCCGCGGCGACGGCTCAGAGGTGGTGCGGCGGCTTCTCGTCGAGGAAGCGGGCCAGGTCGTCGGCCGCGCCGCCACCACCCGGAGCCCGCTCGCCCCATCCACGGTCCGTATCGTCCGCGGACTGCTGGTCCAGCGGATCGTCGAAGACCAGCACGGGCTTCTTCTTCTCGGGCTCGGGCCGGTTCTCCGCAGCGCGCGGTCCGGGGGTGGGGGCGGTACTCATACGTTCAGCGTACGCCGCACGGTACGGGCGTCACCCCGTCACCCGACATGCCGTGCCGGCCGCCGCCGTGCCCTCTGTCGCGCCGCGGCCTGACGCAGGACCCGGGCGCTGGGCGCCGAGCGCGCGGCCCTGCGGGCACGGACGCCACACGACCTCTCCCGGAAGCACCGCGCCACGGCCCCTTCCCGTCCCTCTTGGCTCCCGTTCCTCGTCGTCCTGTGTCGCGTTCGACCTGTGGCGTGCTGTGGCGACGGTCCGGTGGCCGACCCCTCGTGACAGCGGTGACGGCGGTGGGGGGAGGGTCCCCCGGGCGTCCGCGGGCGGGCGGCGGGATATGAACAGGCGGGGTGCCGGTCTTGAAGGCGTGCGTGCTAGGTAGGAGGCGTGGACTCCTGGGGGTTGGCGGGCGGGCCGACGGATGCGGCCCGGCTGTGGGTGAAGCACGCACGGGTGCCCGGTGAGCGGGCGCTGAGCGGAACGACGGTCGCACTCGCCGGAGGGCGGCACCATCGCCGCAGTAGACGTGCGGGGTGGCGACCGGCAGGCCCGGGGCGAGGCGGGGCGCCGACCGACCGGGCCGGACCGTGGTGGAGTGCGGGTGCGGGGACGCCGCTGCGGGCGCGGTTCTCGGCGGCGGGCTCGGCAGTGGAGCGCGGGCGCGTGGGCGCCGGTGCAGGCACGGTCCTCGGCGGCGGGCGTGATGGCGGTGGTGGTGAAGGGCGCGGTGGTGGAGTGCGGATGTACGGGTGCCGCCGGTACGGGCGGGGCCGTCGGTACGGGCGGGTTCGTCGGTGGGCCGCGCGGTGATGGTGGAGGGTGTGGCGGTGGAGTCCGGGTGTGTGGGTGCCATCGGTCCGGGTGTGTGGGCGCCATCGGCACGGGCGGGGCTGTGCGGTGGGGCGGAACGCCGGAAGGGTGCTGGAGGGTTCGGGGGTGGCGGTGAAGGCGCTGATGGTGGTGAACGTGGTGGACCCGCCGATCGACTCGTCGACGGGCGCCCGGTACGGGGCGTACGGCGGTCCGGCCTTCGCGGCGGAGGGCGTAGCGGACCGGCCCGCGCTCCCGGCACCGGAGGTGCACGCGGCGGAAGCGCACGTGGAAGTGGCGCTGCGGCTGGTGGAGGCGCCGGGGCGCGGTGCCATGCCGCCGATGAGCACGACGTTCGCGGTGGCGGGTACGGACGGGGAGCCGACCCGCGCGCAGGGTCAGAAGGTCGCGGGGGTGGTGCACGACGGCGTTGCGCGCGCCGTACGGCCCGCCCACCGGCTGAAGGAGGGGAAACCGCCTTCGCCCTGGCGACCGGCGCACGACCGCTCATCCGGGGGCGCGAACCGCTCGCGCCGGACGCCTTGCCGGGGGCTGCGGCGGACGTCGTGGCACGAGCCATCGTACGGGCCGTGCTGACCGCGCGGCCCGTGTCAGGGCCGGGTGGCGACTTTCCGTCATACCACGGCCGGTACGGGACGCCGCCCGGGCTGGGCGGACTCCGGGGCGGTGACGGGCCGGACGGACCGAAGTGGCTGAACGGGCGGTACGGCCCGGGCTGTTGACCGATCCGGCGGGGGGCGCGCGGGAAATCGCCTCACGCGCCCTTCGTTTTCCGGAAGCCGGTCGCGTTGTCGTACCAAGGCACTACCTTGAGCAAGCATCGAGTAACACGCGGCGACCGCCTGGAGACCCATCTTGAACGATCCGATCGATCGGAACGATCCGTACGAGACCACAGAGCTGCATGTCGAGCGGCTTCTGGGCCGGGCGCTCAACTCCTTCGATCTGCCCGATGCCCTGGTCGAGCGGCTGCGTTCGGCGCTGGCGCACGCGAGCGCGCTGCACTCCTCGCACCACAGCGCGGCCCTGCACCGCGCGACGTACCGGCACACGTATCTGCTGGCGGACGGCGCGTCCCTGACGCTGTGGGAGCTGGTGCACCACACGGGCGAGGATGACCGGGACCACCACGAGCTGTACGTGGACGAGGCGGAGGTGCGGCTGGCGGCGGCGCGCCTGTCGGCGTCGTTCGGCCTCCCCGGCACCGTGGGGCGGGCCGATCCGCTGGACGACGACCTGGACGCGGACCTGGAGCTGCTGAGCGCGCTGCTCGTGCGCCCGCTGGCGCCCGCGCCGCGCATGTACGTGCCGGACGACTCGGCGGACCACGCGCGCCGGGTGCTGCGCCGCGCGGAGAACGCCGACCGACCGGGCGAGGCGGTCGCCGCGCGGCTGCGCGGGGCGTTCGCCCACCACATCCAGCAGGTGTTCGGCCGGCAGTGCGGGGTGGCGGGCGGCAGGGACGCGGGGTTCTCGCTGTACGAGCACGCGTTCCTGCTGATGGACGGGACGGAGATGAGCGTCTGGGAGGTCGAGCACACGGCGACGCCGGACGGCCGCCACATGTGCGAGGTGTACGAGAACGAGCACATGGCGCGGGCCGCGATGGAGGTACGCGCGGAACGGGCGTGGTGAACCCGGCGCGCGTCGCCGTAGCCGGACGTGCGGGGCCGGGCGCCCGGAGCGGAAGGGGCGGGGGGGGGGGGG
>NZ_JAWCTQ010000047.1:0-56779 GCF_032423885.1 Streptomyces tamarix
GCACGGCGGCCGGCTCCCCGAGCCGCGCCGCGCCGGCAGCCGGGCGCCGGTGCCGCGCGTCCCGCCCGTACCAACGACGACATCTGCGGGGGATCACGGGCATTTCGAAGATCCCCGCACCGGGGAACCGCCGCCCTGCCGCACGCCGTCCCCAAGGGCACCGGCATAGTGGGGGCCGCGTCCGGCGCCCGGCGCCGTCCCGGCCGCTGCCGGAGCGCGCAGTTCCGCAGTACGAAGTTCCGCGTTCGAGGAGCGCTTCCGCAAGAGCGCTCGGCTCACGAAGTCCCAGGGGGATCACTCACATGCGAACGATTCGTCCGTTGCTCGCGTCGGCCGCCGTCGCGGCGGCGCTGACGCTGACCGCCACGGGCTGCGGCCCCGAGGAGGACCCGGCCGCCGCTCCCAGCGCCTCCGCGGTCCACACCCCCGGCGGGAACGGGAAGATCACCATCCCGGACGACCTGAAGAACCGGCTCAAGGAGCACGGGATCGACCTGGACAAGTGGCGGGACGGCGAGTGGCGGAACTGGGACAGGGACAAGTGGCTGCGGGAGGCCCAGGACTTCGTCAACCCGATCATCGAGGACCTCTGGAACCCGGACCGCATGCGGGAGGCGGAGGAGCCGGACCGGCCGGTCGAGGAGGGGGACCTCCCCAGTGACGAGGGCGTGACGGACCCGACGCCCCGGCGGGTCGAGGCCAAGGAGGTGGAGCCGGAGTACCACGGCAGCGCGCCGGAGGCCGGCAAGCTCCTCTTCGACGGCCCCAAGGGCTCGATGGTGTGTTCGGCGACGGTCGTGAAGGACCCCGCGAACCCCGGCAGGTCGAACCTCGTGTGGACGGCCGGGCACTGCGTCCACGCCGGCAAGAACGGCGGCTGGTACCGGAACATCGCGTTCGTCCCGTCGTACAACGACAAGGGCCTGTCGACCGCGGAGCTGGAGAAGGCGTCCCGCGAGGAGATCGCCCCGTACGGCGTGTGGTGGGGCGACTGGGCCCAGACCTCCGAGCAGTGGATCGACCAGGGCGCGCCGACGGGCGGCCAGGGCGCCCCGTACGACTTCGCGGTCGTCCACGTGACGCCGGAGAAGGGAAGCGGCGGCAAGTCACTGGAGGAGACTGTCGGTTCCGCGCTGCCGGTCGACTTCGAGGCGCCTGCGGTGTCGAAGATCGCGAGCATGGAGGCGACCGGCTACCCGGCGGCGCCGCCGTACGACGGCCAGAGGATGTTCCGGTGCGCGGACGAGCCGGGCCGACTGTCCGTGAAGGCCGACCAGCCGACGATGTACCGCATCGGGTGCAGCATGACCGGTGGTTCGTCGGGCGGCGGCTGGGTCGCCACGGGCGGGGACGGCAAGCCGGCGCTCGTGTCGAACACCTCGATCGGGCCGGTGCAGGCGGGCTGGCTCGCCGGGCCGCGCCTCGGCGCGGAGGCGAAGGGCGTCTTCACGGCGGTCAGCGAGAAGTTCGCGGGCCGATAGGCCACCGGACCGCCGGGCCTCGGCGGCGGTGACGACGCGAGAAGCGGGGGTCCCCGGCCGGGTGCGGCCGGGGACCCCCGCTTCGTCGTGCGCGTCAGGCCGTGACGGCGCTGTACGGGGCGAGCAGCGCGGCGAGCTCGCTGTGCACCCGCGCCTTGAGCAGCGTGCCCTCCGGGGTGTGCTCCTCGGAGATCACCTCGCCCTCGGCGTGCACCCGCGAAACCAGTCCGCCCTGCGTGTACGGCACGAGCGCCTCGACCTCGACCTCCGGGCGGGGCAGCTCGGCGTCGATCATCGCGAGGAGTTCCGCGATGCCCTGGCCGGTCCGCGCCGAGACGGCGATCGAGTGCTTCTCGACGCGCAGCAGCCGCTGCAGGACGAGCGGGTCGGCCGCGTCCGCCTTGTTGACCACGACGATCTCGGGCACGCCGGTCGCGCCCACGTCGCGGATCACCTCGCGCACGGCGGCCAGTTGCTCCTCCGGCGCCGGGTGCGCGCCGTCCACCACGTGGAGGATCAGGTCGGAGTCCCCGACCTCCTCCATGGTGGAGCGGAACGCCTCGACGAGGTGGTGCGGCAGGTGCCGGACGAAGCCGACCGTGTCGGCCAGCGTGTACAGGCGGCCACTGGGCGTCTCGGCCCGGCGGACCGTCGGGTCGAGGGTGGCGAACAGGGCGTTCTCCACCAGGACGCCCGCGCCGGTCAGCCGGTTGAGCAGGGACGACTTGCCGGCGTTGGTGTAGCCGGCGATGGCGACCGACGGCACCTTGTTGCGCCGCCGCTCCTGGCGCTTGATGTCGCGGCCCGTCTTCATCTCCGCGATCTCCCGGCGCATCTTCGCCATCTTCTCGCGGATCCGTCGACGGTCCGTCTCGATCTTGGTCTCACCGGGGCCTCGGGTGGCCATGCCGCCACCGCCGCCGCCGCCCATCTGCCGGGACAGCGACTGGCCCCAGCCGCGCAGCCTCGGCAGCATGTACTGCATCTGGGCGAGCGCGACCTGCGCCTTGCCTTCGCGCGACTTGGCGTGCTGGGCGAAGATGTCGAGGATCAGGGCGGTCCGGTCGACCACCTTGACCTTGACGACGTCCTCCAGGTGGATCAGCTGGCCGGGGCTCAGCTCACCGTCGCAGACGACGGTGTCGGCACCGGTCTCCAGCACGATGTCCCGCAGTTCGTCGGCCTTGCCCGAGCCGATGTACGTGGCCGGGTCGGGCTTGTCGCGGCGCTGGATGACGCCGTCCAGGACGAGCGCGCCCGCCGTCTCGGCGAGGGCGGCCAGCTCGGCCAGGGAGTTCTCGGCGTCCTGCACGGTCCCCGAGGTCCAGACGCCGACCAGCACGACGCGCTCCAGGCGCAGCTGCCGGTACTCGACCTCGGTGACGTCCTCGAGCTCGGTGGAAAGGCCGGCCACACGGCGGAGCGCGGCGCGCTCCTGGCGGTCGAACTGGTCGCCGTCCCGCTCTCCGTCGATCTCGTGGCTCCAGGCGACGTCCTCTTCCATCAGGGCATCGGCCCGAAGGCTCTCGGCGCGGTTCGGCTCCGCGGAGCTCAGCTTGTCCTGGGAAGGGGATGAAGAGGAGGTCATTGGATCCTTACGTCGATGGAAAAGTCGATTCGTCAGGCACAACGCCCGCTCTCCCCGGATCATTCCCGCAGAGGGCCGGGCCACTCCCCGGCGGCGCCGCCGACGTGACGATGGTCGCACGGTGCGGTCGGGTCCGTCACGCGGGTTTCCCGTTCGACGGGGCCTTGCCGCGCCAGTCGGGGTGGCCGGGCATGGGCGGGGTCTTCTCGCCGTAGAGCCATCCGCGCAGGAAACCGGTGAGGTCGCGGCCCGCGGTGTCGGAGGCGAGGCGGACGAAGTCGGCGGTGCCGGCGGTGGCGTGCGCGTACTCGGTCACCCAGCGCCGCTGGAGCTCGTCGAAGGCGGCGGCGCCGATCTCCTGCCGCAGGGCGTACAGGACGAGGGCGCTGCCGTCGTAGACGACCGGCCGGAAGAGGCCGCTCTTGTCGCCCGGTGCGGACGGGTGGGGCGCGGCCGGGGGGCCGCCGGCGGCGCGCCACTGGTCGGACGCGGCGTACGCGTCGCGCATGCGGCGCTCCAGGGGGGCCTGGCCGGTCTCCTGCGCGTACAGCGCCTCGTACCAGGTGGCGTGGCCCTCGTTGATCCACAGGTCGGACCAGGCGCGGGGGGTGACGCTGTTGCCGAACCAGTGGTGGGCCAGCTCGTGGACCATGATCGATTCGATGTACCACTCGGGCAGGTCGGTGCGGGTGAACAGTCCGCGCTCGAAGAGGGAGAGGGTCTGGGTCTCCAGCTCGAAGCCGGTGGTCGCGTCGGCGACCAGCACGCCGTACGTCTCGAAGGGGTAGCGGCCGACCCTGTCCTCCATCCACCGCAGGTGGCCGGGGGTCTTCCTCAGCCAGGGCTCCATCCGCTCCCGGTCGGCGACCGGGACGACGTCGCGGAGGGGCAGGCCGTGCGGGCCGGTGCGGCGGACGACGGCGGAGCGGCCGATGGAGACCTGGGCCAGCTCGGTCGCCATGGGGTGGGCGCCGCGGTACGTCCAGGTCGCGGTGGACCCGGTGACGACGTGGTCGACGGCATGGCCGTTGGCGACGGCGACGAGGTCCTTGGGCGCGGTGACGCGGAAGGTGAAGCGGGCCTTGTCGGCGGGGTGGTCGTTGCAGGGGAAGACGCGGTGGGCGGCGTCGGCCTGGTTGGCCATGGCGAGGCCGTCGGAGGTGCGGACCCAGCCGCCCTCCGCGTCGGCGGCCGGGTCGCTGGTGTGGGTGACGGCGATGCTGATCCGCGTACCGGCGTCGACGGGCCGGCCGAGCTCGACGACGAGGTCCTCCTCCACGCCGGCGAAGTCGGCGGGGCGGCCGTCGACGGTCACGGACTCGACGGTGCCGTGGGCGAAGTCGAGGTTGACGCGCTCCAGCCGGCCGGTGGTCCGCGCGTCGATCGTGGTGAGGGCGTCGAGGGCCTTGCGGTTGTCGCCGCCGTAGGTGAGGGCGATGTCGTACGCGAGGACGTCGTAGCCGGGGTTGCCGAGGTGCGGGAAGAGGGGGTCGCCGATGCCGAGCGGCTCGGGGGCGGGCACGGCCGCCGCGATGAGCCCCGCGGACGTCGCGGCGAGGAGGACGGCGCGCAGGCGTGGGGAGGTGAGGAACATGGAGCCACCGCTACCAGCGCGCCCGGCCCGCTTCGGGACGGCGCGCTCCCGGCGCACCCGAACGAGCGCCGCGCGCTGGCCCGCGGTGGCCCGTCCGGCGGTCGCCGGGCGCCTCGCCGCCCGCGGGCCCGCTACTGCGCCGGGGCCGGGTGCTGCGCGCGGCTCACGTCGTACACGCCGGGTACGTCGCGCATGGCGCGCATCAGGGCGGGCAGGCCGGACGCGTCGGGGAGCCGCAGCGTGTACGTGTGGCGGACCCGCTGTTCGCTGGGGGGTTCGATGGTGGCGGAGACGATCGCGGCACCCGCCGTGGCGATCGCCTCGGTGAGGTCGGCGAGCAGCCGGGGCCGGCCGAACGCCTCGGCGACGAGCGTGACGCGGCAGGCCGCGGCACCGCTCCAGCGCACGGTCACGGGCTGCCGCCCGAGGCTTTCCATCCGGTGCACGGCGGGGCACTCCGCGCGGTGGACGGTGACGGCGCCGCCGCGCACGGCGAACCCGGTCACGGTGTCGGGCGGTACGGGCGTGCAGCAGCCGGCCAGGCGGACGCCGGTGTGCGGCGCGTCGACGACGGCGTTGGCCGTGGGCCTGCGACCGGTGACGACGGAGGCGGGCGGGCGCGGGTCGGCGGCCGGCGCGTCGGCGCCGTGGGGGTGGGTGGCGAGCCAGTGGTCGATGGCGATGCGGGCGGTGGGGGTGCGGGCGTGGTCCAGCCAGTCGGGGGACGGGCCGGAGCCGGCGTCCTCGGCGAGCAGCGGCTGGACGGTGTCGCCGTCGCGCAGGACGGTGCCGAGGGTGGCGAGGCGGCCGTTGACGCGCGCGCCAACGCAGGCGTGGGCGGCCGTGCCGTACTGCTCGTACGCGGCGTCCACGCAGGTGGCGCCGGCGGGGAGGGCGAGGGTGCCTCCGTCGGGCAGGAAGACCGTGATCTCGCCGTCCTGGGCGAGGTCCGCGCGCAGCGAGGTCCAGAACGTGTCCGGGTCGGGCGCGGACTGCTGCCAGTCGAGGAGGCGGGAGAGCCAGCCGGGGCGGGTGGGGTCGGCGCGCTCCCCGTCGTCGGCCGTGTCGGAGGCGTCGGCGGGGACGGCGTAGGGGTTGCCGAGGGCGACGACGCCGGCCTCCGCGACCCGGTGCATCTGGTGGGTGCGGATGAGGACTTCCACGACGGCGCCGTCGGGCGCGGCGACGGCCGTGTGCAGCGACTGGTACAGGTTGAACTTGGGAGCGGCGATGAAGTCCTTGAACGCGGAGATCACCGGGGTGAAGCAGGTGTGCAGCTCGCCGAGCACGGCATAGCAGTCGGCGTCCTCCCCGACGAGGACGAGCAGCCGCCCGAAGTCGGTGCCGCGCAGTTCGCCGCGCTTGCGGCTGACCCGGTGCACGGAGACGAAGTGGCGGGGGCGGACGAGGACTTCGGCCGGGATCCCGGCTTCCCGCAGGACGGCGCGCACGTCGGCGGCGACGGTCGCGAGGGCGTCGCCGGCGGTGGCGTTCTCCGCGATGAGGGCGCGGGTCCGCTCGTACTCGACGGGGTGGAGGATGGCGAAGACCAGGTCTTCCAGCTCGGTCTTGAGGGCCTGGACGCCGAGCCGCTCCGCGAGGGGGATGAGGACGTCGCGGGTGACCTTCGCGATGCGCGCCTGCTTCTCGGGGCGCATGACGCCGAGGGTGCGCATGTTGTGCAGCCGGTCCGCGAGCTTGATGGACATGACGCGGACGTCGTTGCCGGTGGCGACGAGCATCTTGCGGAACGTCTCGGGCTCGGCGGCGGCGCCGTAGTCCACCTTCTCCAGCTTGGTGACGCCGTCGACGAGGTAGGCGACCTCGTCGCCGAACTCCTCGCGGACCTGGTCGAGGGTCACCTCCGTGTCCTCGACCGTGTCGTGGAGGAGGGAGGCCGTCAGGGTCGTGGTCTCCGCGCCGAGTTCGGCGAGGATGAGGGTGACGGCCAGGGGGTGGGTGATGTAGGGCTCGCCGCTCTTGCGGAACTGGCCGCGGTGGGACGACTCCGCCAACTCGTACGCGCGGCGGAGGACGGCCAGGTCGGCGTCGGGGTGGTGGGCGCGGTGGGCGTCCGCGACGTGGCCGATGGCGTCGGGCAGCCGGTCGCGGCCGGTGGGACCGAGCAGCGCGGCGCGGCCGAGTCTGCGCAGGTCGATTCTGGGGAGGCCGCGCCTGCGGCCGGTGGCACTGGGGTTGGTGGCCTCTGCGCTCATGGGGCACCTCCGGCGGCGTCGACCGGCGGTGGACGGGTACGGCGTCGCCGCCCTGCCGGTGCTTGATGCTACCGAGCCCACCACGCGGCGCAGTCGCGCTCTCGCTCAGCGTGAACGGGATCACCCATTCGAGCGAGGTTTACGCACGTACGGTTTCGCTCCGTGATCGCTCCGGAGGCTCAGACGGCCGTTTCGGAGAGCCAGGCGGGGTCGATGCGGCCTTCGGCGACGATCACGGCGGGTCCGGTCATCTCGATCTGCCCGTCGGGCAGCTCGGTGATCACCAGCGTGCCGCCGAGGACGTCGACGGTGTACGTGACGGGCGTGCCGGTCGCGGCCGGGTCGACGCCGTCGCGGCGGGCTGCGGCGACGGCGACGGCGCAGGCGCCCGTACCGCACGAGCGGGTCTCGGCGGCGCCGCGCTCGTGGACGCGCATCGCGACGTGCCGGGGGCCGCGGTCGACGACGAACTCGATGTTGACGCCGTCCGGGTAGACGGCGGCGGGGGCGTAGAGCGGCTCGGTGGAGAGGGAGCCGGCGTGGGCGAGGTCCTCGACGAAGGCGACCGCGTGGGGGTTGCCCATGTTGACGTTGCGCGCGGGCCAGCTCCGGTCCTCGACGGTGACCGTGACACCGGCTTCCGGGAGAACGGCGCGGCCCATGGAGACGGTGACGTCGCCGTTCTTGGCGAGGTGGACCCGCTTGACGCCGCCGCGGGTGGCCACGGCGACGTCACCGGCCGCGACGAGGCCGGCGTGCTCCAGGTAGCGGGCGAAGACGCGGACGCCGTTGCCGCACATCTCGGCGATCGAACCGTCGGCGTTGCGGTAGTCCATGAACCATTCGGCCTCGTCGGCCATGTGGCGGGCCTCGGGGTGGGCGGCGCTGCGGACGGCGTGCAGCACCCCGTCGCCGCCGATCCCGGCGCGCCGGTCGCAGACCCTGGCCACCAGGGCGGCGGACAGGTCGACGGCGTTGTCCGGGTCGGGCACGATCACGAAGTCGTTCTCGGTGCCGTGGCCCTTGAGGAAGGCGAGGGGTGCGGTGCTCACGCGATCAATCGTACGGGGTCGGTGCGGCGGCGGCGGAGACGTCCGGTCGGTGGACCGCTTCGGCGGGCCGCGTCAGCGGAGGCGGGCGACGCGCCAGACGGCGAGGGCGACCAGCAGGGTGACCCCGGCGGCGTACAGGGCGATCACGCGCCAGTCGGGGCGCTCGCCGGAGCCGCGCGGGGGCAGGCCGGGCCAGGTGTGACCGACGCGGCGGGCGGCCATCATGCCCCAGCCGGCCGCGCAGCCGCAGAGCAGCAGCCCGAGCATCGCGAGGACGGCGCCGCCGTCGCCCGACCCGAAGGCCAGGGGGAAGGCGAACATCAGGGAGCCGAGCGCGCCGAGGCCGACGATGGGGGCGAGCTGCCAGATGCGCAGGCGCCGCTGCGGGCGCAGCTCCACCTCGACCTCGTCGGGGGTGATGTCCTGCGCCCCGTCCTCGGTCAGCTCGGGGCCGTCCGGGCTGAGCCGCGGCGCGTCCTGCGCCTGCGGGTCTTCGCCGTCCGGCGCCTCTCGCCGTTCTCTGTCGCGAGGGCCGGCCTCCATCGCCACGCGCCCTCCCCACTCGGATCCACTGGTCGATCGATGCTCGATGATGGCACGGACACGGCCGCCGGGATGACGGGCAGGACGTCCCGATGCCATCACGTGATCAGGCTGTAACCGCTCGTTCGACGAACGTCAGCGCCTGGCGCGGGAGTTCCCCCCGGTCGGCGGCCGCGCCGCTGAGCCACCGGACCCGCGGGTCGCGGCGGAACCAGGAGTCCTGACGGCGCGCGAAGCGCTTGGTGGCGCGCACGGTCTCGTCGCGCGCCTCCCGCTCGGTGCACTCCCCGGCGAGCGCGGCGAGGACCTGCTGGTAGCCGAGGGCGCGGGAGGCCGTACGGCCTTCGCGCAGGCCCCGTTCCTCCAGCGCGCGCACCTCGTCGACCAGTCCGGCCTCCCACATCCGGTCCACGCGCGCGGCGATGCGCGCGTCCAGTTCGGGGCGTTCGACGTCGACGCCGATCTGGATCGTGTCGTAGACGGAGTCGTGTCCCGGGAGGTTGGCGGTGAAGGGCCTGCCGGTGATCTCGATGACCTCCAGCGCCCGCACCACGCGGCGGCCGTTGCTGGGGAGGATGGCGCGGGCCGCGTCGGGGTCGGCGGCGGCGAGCCGGGCGTGCAGGGCGCCGGGGCCGCGCTCCTCCAGCTCCGCCTCCAGGCGGGCGCGGACGTCGGGGTCGGTACCGGGGAACTCCAGGGCGTCGATGGCGCCGCGGACGTACAGTCCGGAGCCGCCGACGAGGACGGGGGTGCGGCCCTCGGCGAGCAGCCGGTCGATCTCCGCGCGGGCCAGCCGCTGGTACTCGGCGACGCTGGCGGTCTCGGTGACGTCCCAGACGTCGAGGAGGTGGTGGGGGATCCCGCCGCGCTCCTCGGGGGTCAACTTGGCGGTGCCGATGTCCATCCCTCGGTACAGCTGCATGGAGTCGGCGTTGACGACCTCGCCGCCGAGCTCCCGCGCCAGGTGGACGCCCAGATCGGACTTTCCGGCTGCGGTGGGGCCGACGACGGCGATGACGCGGGGGGCGGGGAGTGTGCTGCTCACCGACCCAGTCTCGCAAACATCGGGGGGTGTCCCCGAACGAGTTACGTGACGGAGCACGGTCGGCGTCGTTGCCAGTTGCGAGGTTCCGACCGCCGGTTCACGGACCGGCCCCGCCGGGCGACGCAATGGGGCGCTCCGGACAGCGCGGGATTCCGCCCGCACGAGTACGCTATGGAGTTGATATGGGCGTTTTTGCATGGTTTCGCCGGAAGGGTGAGAAAGGCGAGCCGACTGCCGAAGCCACCGCCGACACGGCGGCGGACACCGCGCTGACGGCCGAGCCGGAGGAGCGGGCCGAGGAGGACGCGGCGCCCGGCGGGCCGGAGAGCGGGGAGCGCCCCGAGGAGGCGGCCGCGGAGGCCGCGTCCGGCGGGACGGCCCCGGAGGGGGCGGCCGAGGGCGTGGAGATCCCCAAGCAGCAGTCGGCCGAGGAGGCGGCGGACAACGAGGCGGGCGAAGGCGCCCGCAAGTAGGCCGGGCGGGCACGGCCGGCAGAGCCGGTCCGCCGGGCCGGCCCGGCGCGAACCGGTCAGTTCGAGGGAAGGTGGGTCATGGGCTTCCTGGACACGTTGAAGACCAAGCTCGCCCCGGCCAGGGGAAAGGTCTCGGACCTCGCCCAGCAGCACGGCGACAGGATCGACCACGGCATCGAGAAGGCCGCCCGGATGGTCGACCAGAGGACCAGGGGCAAGTACAGCGACAAGATCGAGTCCGGCACGGTCAGGGCCAGGCACGCCGTGGACCGGCTCGCCCACCGGGACGACGGGGGCGGTGCCCCGCCGGCCCCGCCCGCACCGCCGCCGGTCTGACCGCCGTCCGGTCCGGGGTGCGCGGCGCGGCGCGCGGTCGTGGAGCACGACGCTCCGCGACCGCGCGCCGCCGCGTTCAGGACCAGGCGGCGACCAGGTAGCCGACGCCGTACGGAGCGCCCTCGTAGAGCAGCCGGCCCTCCGGGGAGGCGGCGTGCGCGGCTCCCGCGAGGACCTGCCACGGGGCGCGGCCGGCCGCCTTCAGCTCGTGCGCGAGACCGGCGTCCAGTGCCGCCAGGGCGGCCGTGTCGGCGGCGCCGAGGGCACGGGCGGCGCGCTCGTCGAAACCGGCGGCGCGCTCGTCGAGGTACCCGGGCGCCTTGACGGTGCGGCAGGCGCTGCCGTCGCCCATCACGAGCAGGGCGACCCGCGGGGCCCGCGCGGCGAGCTCCCGGCCGGCCGCCGAGCAGCGCGCGGGCTCCAGCCGCTCGGCGACGCCGACGCCCTCCACGGGCGCGTCCGCCCAGTCGACGCGCTGGAGCAGCCAGGCGGCCACGGCAAGCGACGGCGGCAGCGCGCGGGCCGCGGCAGCACCCTCCGCCCCGCCGGGCCCGAGCCGTACGTCGAGGTCCACGCCGAACCCGCGGAAACCGCCCGCGGCGCCCTCCGGGTACGGCACGGTGCCGCCCGCGCCGGGGTCGGCCCCCGGGTCGGGGCCGACGACCACGAGCCGGTCGGGGCGCGCGGCGGCCAGCACGCCGATCGCGTCGAGGCAGGCCGCGCGCGCGTCGTCCAGTTCGGGCGCGGCACCGGCGGCGACGGCGGGGACGAGGAGCGGCGGGCAGGGGCAGGCGGCTGCGGCGACAAGCATGATCCGCAGCGTAACGCGAGACCCGCCCGGGCCCGGTCGGGACGGGGCGTCCCGGCCGGACCCGGGCGGGCCGGCGGGCTCAGCCCACCGCGCAGCCGTCCGCGGCCGGGGGCAGCGGGGCGGGGACGCCGATCTGGGGCAGGCCGAGCATGACACCGGCCGGCTCGGGCGCCCGGACGGCGTTGCGCCGCTCCCAGGCGTCGCCCGCACGCGTACGGCGGATCGCGGCGACGGGGCCCTCCGCGAGCAGGTGGTGCGGGGCCGCGTACGTGATCTCGACGGTCACCACGTCGCCCGGGCGCACGTCCTCGTCCGGCCGGGTGAAGTGGACGAGGCGGTTGTCGGGGGCGCGGCCGGAGAGGCGGCGGGTGGCGTCGTCCTTGCGGCCCTCGCCCTCCGCGACCATGACCTCCAGCGTGCGGCCGACCTGCTTCTTGTTCTCCTCCCAGGAGATCTCCTCCTGGAGCGCGACCAGCCGCTCGTAACGGGCCTGCACGACCTCCTTGGGGACCTGGCCCTCCATCTCGGCGGCGGGCGTACCGGGGCGCTTGGAGTACTGGAAGGTGAACGCCTGCGCGAAGCGGGCCTCGCGGACGACGTGCAGCGTCTGCTCGAAGTCCTCCTCGGTCTCGCCGGGGAAGCCCACGATGATGTCGGTGGAGATCGCGGCGTGCGGGATGGCGGCGCGGACCTTCTCGATGATGCCGAGGAAGCGCTCCTGGCGGTACGACCGGCGCATCGCCTTCAGGACGCTGTCCGAGCCGGACTGCAGCGGCATGTGGAGCTGCGGCATCACGTTCGGCGTCTCGGCCATCGCCGCGATGACGTCGTCGGTGAAGTCGCGCGGGTGCGGTGAGGTGAAGCGGACGCGCTCCAGGCCCTCGACCTTCCCGCAGGCGCGCAGGAGCTTGCCGAACGCCTCGCGGTCACCGATGTCGGAGCCGTACGCGTTGACGTTCTGGCCGAGGAGGGTGATCTCGGAGACGCCCTCGGCGACGAGCGCCTCGACCTCGGCGAGGATGTCGCCGGGCCGGCGGTCCTTCTCCTTGCCCCGGAGCGCCGGGACGATGCAGAACGTGCAGGTGTTGTTGCAGCCGACGGAGATCGAGACCCACGCCGCGTACGCGGACTCGCGGCGGGTCGGCAGCGTGGAGGGGAACGCCTCCAGCGACTCGGCGATCTCGACCTGCGCCTCCTCCTGGACGCGGGCGCGCTCCAGCAGCACCGGCAGCTTGCCGATGTTGTGCGTGCCGAAGACGACGTCGACCCACGGCGCCTTCTTCACGATCGTGTCGCGGTCCTTCTGGGCGAGGCAGCCGCCGACGGCGATCTGCATGCCGGGCTTGCGGGCCTTCACCGGGGCGAGGCGGCCGAGGTTGCCGTAGAGCTTGTTGTCGGCGTTCTCGCGCACCGCGCACGTGTTGAAGACCACGACATCGGCCTCGTCGGCGCCCTCGGGGGCGCGTACGTACCCGGCGTCCTCCAGCAGACCGGAGAGACGCTCGGAGTCGTGGACGTTCATCTGGCACCCGTAGGTGCGAACTGCATAGGTACGCGTGACGTCCACTGTCTGGCTCCGGTCGCTGCTGGTCATGGAACAAGGGTAGGCGGTGCCGGAGGCGCCCCGGCCCCGGGCCGGGAACCCCGCGCCTCCCCCGGAGCGGCCGGTGGCCCGGGAGCGGCGGGGAGCACGGGTTCCCTCCGGCGGGGGCGGGCTGGCAGGATCGCGCCATGTTCTCCGCCCCGCCCTCGCCGCCCCGCCCCCCGCGCCGCCGGGCGGTGCGGGCCGGCGCCGTGCTGCTGGTCGTGTCGGCCGTGCTGGCCTGGTGGCTCTGGCCGGCCGGGGACACCGGGCCGCGGGGGAGGATCACGTTCAGCACGGGGGTTCCGAGCGGCGTCTACCAGCGGTACGGCGAGCTGCTGCGGGAGGCGCTCCGGCGGGACCTGCCCGGGGTGGCGACGGAGCTGCGCGACAGCGAGGGCTCCCAGCAGAACCTCGCTCGCCTGGCGTCCGGCGAGGCCGACTTCACCATCGCCACGGCCGACGCCGTCGCGACGTACGTCCAGGAGAGGCGGCCCGGCTGGAAGCGTCTGCGCGGCTGCACCCGGCTGTACGACGACTACGTCCAGCTGGTGGTCCCGCAGGGGTCGACGGTCGGTTCGGTGCGCGACCTGGGCGACCTGCGGGTGGGGGTCGGGCAGGACGGATCGGGGGTGCGGCTGCTCGCGGACCGGCTGCTGACCGCGGCGGGGCTGGACCCGGCCACGGACGTGCGGGCGGTGCCGGCCGGGATCGACACCATGCCGGAACTGATGGAGGAGGGGCGGCTCGACGCGTTCTTCTGGTCCGGGGGGCTGCCGACCAGCGCCATCCTGCGGCTCTCGGAGCGCTTCCCGGTCCGGCTGGTCCCCCTGGAGACGGAGCTGCTCGACGCCGTGCACGCCCTCGGGGCCGGGCACGGCTCCGGCACCGGCACGGCGGGCGGCGAGGACGGCCTCAACCGCCACTACCGCTCCGCCATGATCCCCATGGACGCCTACGCCAGGATCCCCAGCCGTGAGCCGGTGCAGACCGTGGCCGTGGCGAACCTGCTCGTGACGACGGACCGGATGGACGCCGGGCTCACCGAGGCCGTCACCCGCACCGTGATCGGGAGCCGGGACCGCATCGGCCGCGTGGTCCACCCCGCGCAACTGGTGGACCTGCGCACGGCGGTCTACACCGATCCGCTGCCCCTCCACGAGGGCGCCCGCCGCTACTACCGCTCGGTCAAGCCGTAGCCCGGCCGCCCGGGCCCGCGGCCTCCCGCGCGGGTCTCACGCGGTCTCACGCGGGGGCGCGGCGGGTGCCGTCTCCTCGGGCGCCGTGCGCGGCACCGTGAGGGTCACGCGCAGGCCGCGGGGGTCGTTGTGGGCGAAGGTGACCGAGCCGCCGCCCGCGGCGAGCAGGGACCGGCAGATGGACAGGCCGAGGCCGGAGCCCTTGACGTTCTGGTGTCGGCCGCTGCGCCAGAAGCGGTCGCCGACCCGGTCGAGCTCCTCGTCCGTGAGCCCCGGTCCGCGGTCGGCCACGACGATCGTCGACGCGTCGCCGCTCGCCGCCGTCCCGACGGTCACCTCCTCGCCCGGCGGGGTGAACTTGAGGGCGTTGTCGATCACGGCGTCCAGGGCGCTGGAGAGCGCCACCGGGTCCGCCCAGGCGGTGACGGCCGCGGGCCCGCGGCCGGTCAGGCGGACGCCCTTCTCGTCCGCGAGCGGGCGCCAGGCCGCGACGCGTTCGGCCGCCAACTGCCCGATGTCCGTCAGCCGCAGGTCCGCGGAGGCGTGCTCGGCCAGGGCCAGGTCCAGCAGGTCGTCGAGGACCCGGGCGAGGCGCTTGCCCTCCGTGCGGACGGAGGCGACCTCCTCGTTCCCCTCGGGCAGTTCCAGCGCGAGGAGTTCGATGCGCAGCAACAGCGCGGCGAGCGGGTTGCGGAGCTGGTGCGAGGCGTCGGCGACGAACGCGCGCTGCTGCTCCAGCACCTCCTCGACGTGGTCCGCCATCTCGTTGAACGACCGGGCCAGGCGCCTGAGTTCCGGCGGGCCGCCCGACGCGGCGACCCGCGAGGTGAGCCGTCCCGTCGCGATGTCGTGGGCGGCCGCGTCCAGGACGCGGACCGGCTTCAGCACCCAGCCGGTGAGCCGGAACGCGGCACCGACGGCCAGGAGCATCGCCGCGCACTCCCCCAGCGCGATCAGCAGCCAGCCGTGCAGGATGCGGGAGCGCAGCTGCCCCGTCGGCGAGTCGGTGACCACCACGGCGACCACGTCCCCGTCCCGCACCACGGGTGAGGCGACGGCCAGCCGGGGGTCGTCCTGCCAGGGCCAGACCTGCGGCGGATCGTGCGACCGGCGGCCGAGCAGGGCCTCGCCGAACGCCCGGTTCAGCTCCCCCTCCTCCGGTACGGTCCACCCGCCGGGCGCGGCGGCCAGGGCCGTGCGGTCGCGGTAGTACACGCCCGCCTTGATCCCGTACACGTCGTGGTACCGGGCGAGTTCGCCCTGGAGGGTCACGCGCCGCTCGTCGACGCCGGGGCCGGCCCCGGTGGCGTCCTGGGCGATGGCGGCGAAGCGGGCCGTGTCGTCGATCCGGTCGACGACCACCTTCTGCTGCCGTGCGGCGGCGAGACTGCCCGCGAGCGGGAAGCCGAGCGCGAGGAGCACGCCCGCCATGAGGACGATGAGCAGGGGGAGGAGACGCGTACGCACAGGTCGCCGGCCGTTTCGTCGGGCGTCGGCCCTACCGGGTCACCGACGGGGCGGCGGGGGCGACGAGGCGGTACCCGACACCCCGTACGGTCTCGATCAGGGAGGGCATCCGCAGCTTGGCGCGCAGCGACGCGACGTGGACCTCCAGCGTGCGGCCCGTCCCCTCCCAGCTCGTGTGCCACACCTCGCTGATGATCTGCTCGCGGCGGAAGACCACGCCGGGCCGCTGGGCGAGGAGCGCGAGCAGGTCGAACTCCTTGCGGGTGAGCTGTACGGCCGCGCCGTCCACGCTGACCCGGCGGGTGGGCAGCTCGACGACGACGGGGCCGAGCCGCAGGGGTGCCGCGGGCGAACCGGCCACCGGCAGGGGCCCGGTGTCCTCCGCGTCGCCGGCGGCGCGCCGGCTGACGGCGTGGATGCGGGCGAGCAGCTCGCCCGTGTCGTACGGCTTGACGACGTAGTCGTCGGCGCCGAGGTTCAGCCCGTGTATGCGGGAGCGCACGTCCGACCGCGCCGTCACCATGATCACGGGGGTGCCGGTGAGCTTGCGGAGCTTTCCGCAGACCTGGTAACCGTCCTGGTCGGGGAGGCCGAGGTCGAGCAGGATCACGCCGAAGGGCGTCCTCCCGGCGTCGCCGGAGGGCAGGACCGCCTTGAGGGCCTCCTCGCCGTTCCTGGCGTGCGTGACGGCGAACCCGTGCTTCCTGAGCACGGCGGAGAGGGCCGCGGCCACGTGGTCGTCGTCCTCGACGAGGAGCAGTCTCATGGCCTCCCTCCGGTGGTGTGCCGCTCGTCCCGGCGACATCCTGACGTCATGCATCACGGCATCCATGCCGATGGCGGGCGTATCAGTCAAGAGGGTGGGGGCCTGTACCGCGGTTCCGTTATGCACCCGTACCCGGGCCGGTGGTCCCGTTCACGCAGCGTACCCGCCCGCGGCCGTATCGTTATGCTCAATTTCCGCTCAGATGTGATGACGCTGCTCTCGGGCCGTGATTAAGGTCCTCCCCAACCGACGAGGACGGAGCATGATGAGCGGAGTGTCAGTGGCCAAGGGCAGTGACGGCGCCGTAGCGGCGGCAGACAGCCTGGTGGTGCTGAGCAACGTCAACAAGCACTTCGGCGCGTTGCACGTGCTCCAGGACATCGACCTGACCATCACGCGGGGCGAGGTCGTGGTCGTCATCGGTCCCTCCGGGTCCGGCAAGTCCACCCTGTGCCGCACGATCAACCGCCTGGAGACCATCGACTCGGGCACGATCACGATCGACGGCAAGCCGCTCCCCGCGGAGGGCCGCGAACTCGCCCGGCTGCGTGCCGACGTCGGCATGGTCTTCCAGTCCTTCAACCTGTTCGCGCACAAGACGGTCCTGGAGAACGTCATGCTCGGCCAGGTGAAGGTCCGCAAGACGGACAAGAAGACGGCGGAGGAGAAGGCCCGGCGGCTGCTCGACCGGGTCGGGGTGGCCACCCAGGCGGACAAGTACCCGGCCCAGCTCTCCGGCGGGCAGCAACAGCGCGTGGCGATCGCCCGCGCCCTGGCGATGGACCCCAAGGTGATCCTCTTCGACGAGCCGACCTCGGCTCTCGACCCGGAGATGATCAACGAGGTGCTGGAGGTCATGCAGCAGCTCGCCCGCGAGGGGATGACCATGGTCGTCGTCACCCACGAGATGGGCTTCGCCCGGTCGGCCGCCAACCGGGTGGTCTTCATGGCGGACGGGAAGATCGTCGAAGAGGCGACGCCCGACCAGTTCTTCAGCAACCCGCGCAGCGACCGTGCGAAGGACTTCCTCTCGAAGATCCTGCACCACTGACGAGCACCGACCTACGACTTGAGGGATGTTCACATGAAGCTCCGCAAGGCCTCCGCCGCCGCTGCAGCGGCCCTCGTCCTCGCGCTGACCGCCACGGCGTGCGGCGGCAAGGAGGGTTCCGCCGGCGACCCGCAGTCCGTCAAGCCGGGTCAGTCCGGCGCGCCGGAACTGCCGGAGTACGCCGTCGCCCAGAACGTCACGCTGGACTCGCCGACGTTCCAGGAGGCCAAGAAGCGCGGCAAGCTGATCATCGGTTCGAAGGCGGACCAGCCCTACCTCGGCTTCGAGGACCAGGCCACCAAGAAGCGCTCCGGCTTCGACATCGAGATCGCCCGGATGGTCGCCGCGGACCTGGGCTTCGGCGAGGACCAGATCGAGTGGAAGACCGTCGACTCGGGCGTCCGTGAGACGGCGATCTCCAAGGGGCAGGTCGACTACTACGTCGGCACCTACACGATCAACGACAAGCGCAAGCAGCTCGTCGGTTTCGCGGGCCCGTACTACAAGGCCGGCGCGGACCTCCTCGTGCGCAAGGACGAGAAGGCCATCACGGGCCCGGAGACCCTGAAGGGCAAGAAGGTCTGCTCCATCGTGGGCTCCACGCCGCTTCAGGAGATCAAGAAGCCCGAGTACGGCGCGCAGACGACCGAGCTGGCCAAGTACTCCGACTGCGTGCAGCAGCTGCTGACCGGCCAGGTGGACGCCGTCACGACGGACGACTCGATCCTCAAGGGGTACGCCGCGTCGAACCCGACCAAGCTCAAGGTCATCGGCAAGCCGTTCACCGAGGAGCCCTACGGCATCGGCATGGACAAGAACGACAAGGCCCTGCGCGACTTCGTCAACTCCACGCTGGAGAAGCGCGTGAAGGACGGCACGTACAAGAAGATCTACGAGGCCACGCTGGGCCTGTCGGGATCCCCCTTCGTCGAGCCGCCGGCCGTCCAGCGCTACTGACGCCCTCCCCGGCGAGCGCCCCGCACACGACGCGTGCGGGGCGCGCCGCCCCCTGTCCTGACTCCCCCGTCCCTGCCGCCGCCGACGCGGAGACCTCATGAATGTATTGCTCGACCACTTTTCGGATTTCCGTGCCGGCTTCCTGGGAACGCTGTCGATCACCGTTGTGAGCAGCGTGATCGCCCTCCTGCTGGGCATCCTGATCGCCGCGTTCCGCGTTTCGCCGGCGCCCCCCCTGCGGTTCTTCGGCGCGGCCTGGGTGACCCTGCTGCGGAACACGCCGCTGACGCTGCTCTTCCTCGTCTCGTTCTTCGTCGTGCCGGAGATCCTCTTCCCCGGCATGAGCACCTTCGTGCTCGGCGCGCTCGCGCTCGGCCTCTACACCTCGGCCTTCGTCGCCGAGGCGGTCAGGTCCGGTGTCAGCACGGTTCCGCTGGGTCAGGCGGAGGCGGCGCGTTCGATCGGGATGTCGTTCGGCCAGACCCTGCGGCTCGTCATCCTCCCGCAGGCCACCCGGACGGTGCTCCCGCCGCTCAGCTCCATCTTCATCGCGCTGACGAAGAACTCGGCGATCGCCGGCGCCTTCAGCGTCACCGAACTGTTCGGCTGGCAGAAGCTGCTGAGCGATCAGGGCTACGACATCGTGTCCCTCTTCTTCTGGGTGGCGCTCGGCTACCTGGTCATCACGTTCACCATCAGTGGCGTCTTCCGTCTGCTGGAGCGACGTTTGGAGGTCGCGCGATGAGCGGCAGTGTCCTGTACGACGCCCCCGGCCCCAAGGCGATCGCACGCAACCGCGTCTACGCGGTGCTCGGTACGCTCGCCGTGCTGGCGGTGGCCGGCGTCAGCATCGCCCGCCTCGCCGAGAAGGGGCACTTCGCCCCCGCGATGTGGGACATCTTCAACTACGCGGGCATCCGGCAGAACATCGCCGAGGGTGTGATCTCGACGCTCAAGGCCTTCGGCATCGCCGCCGTGGGCTCCCTGGTCCTGGGCGTGGTCCTGGCGGTGGGGCGGCTGTCCGACCACAGTGCGGTCCGGTGGCTGGCGACGGCCTTCATCGAGGTCTTCCGCTCGATCCCGCTCCTCATCACGATCTACGCGGTGTGGGTCGGCTTCCTCACCGACCACTCGATGTGGGCGCTCGCCCTGGGCCTCTCCCTCTACAACGGGTGCGTGCAGGCCGAGGTGCTGCGCGCCGGCATCAACTCGGTGCCGCGCGGCCAGCGGGAGGCGGCGTACGCGCTGGGCCTGCGCAAGACGCAGGTGATGACCAGCGTGCTCATGCCGCAGGCGGTGCGGGCGATGATGCCGACGATCATCAGCCAGCTCGTGGTGACGCTGAAGGACACGTCGCTCGGCTTCATCATCCTGTACCCGGAGCTGCTGTACGCGGCCCGGCTCATCGCGAGCAACACGCAGGTCAACGGGCAGTACCCGTACGTCTCGACCATCATCGTGATCGGTGTGATCTACGTCGCGATGTGCCTGGCGCTCTCCGCCCTCGCCAACTGGATCGAGCGGCGCGGCCGGAGGGCGAAGACCGGGATCGGCGTGGCCGCCGCGGCCGAACCGGCGGAGGCGCCCGGTGTCCTGGGGGCCACGGGGACGCCCGCCGACGACATCGGTCCCCACGCCGCGCCGGACGTCCGGAAGTAGCGGACACCGGCGGGGGCCGGCGGTGTCCGCACCTGCCCGGCGGACGGCTTTCGGGCCGTCCGCCGGGCTTCTTCTCGTCCGCCGTCCCAGAACCGCCCCGCGGCGGGGCGGCGCGCCCGGTCTTCCGTCCCGCGCGCCGCTCGGGCCCGCCCGCGGCACGCGGCGCCGCCGTCCCGCGTGTTCCGCCGTCACTTGACGCAAGAACACGCAGTGGGTTGCATACGTTCTGTGATCACTCACCGGGTACCAGTCGCACGTGCACGCGTTTCCCCTGTTCGCCGTAGGTCCATCCGGGTCACAGAAGTCGCAGGAGTCACGCCGTGGACCCGGTGATCGTCGTCGGTGCGGGGCCGGTCGGGCTCGCGCTGGCCCTCGCGCTGGCCGCGCAGGACGTGCCGTCGGTGGTCCTGGACGAGGGGACGGCTGAGGACGAGTACCGGCCCGCCCGGACGGTGGTCCTGCGGGCCGACACCGCCTCGTTCGTGGAGCGGCTGGGCGGCGCCGGGGCGCTGGGGGGCGAGGGCGTCCGGTGGAACGGGTGGCGGACGATGCGGCGCGGGCAGCTCGTACGGCACCTGACGTTCGCGGACGCGCCGGACGGCGCGGCGGACGGCGAGGACGACGAGGGGGGGCTCGGCGAGCGCGTCGCGGCGCCTTTGCACGTTCCGCAGCACGCGCTGGCGGGCGCGCTGCGCGCGGCCCTCGCGTCGCCGCCCGCGGCCGGGCTCGTGCGGGTCGTCACGGACTGCCGCCTGGACGCGCTGGAGCAGGACGCGAAGGGGGTCGCGGCGCACACCCGCGGGGCGCGTGCGACGTGGTGGCGCGGGAGTCACCTGGTGGGCTGCGACGGTGCGCGGTCCACGGTGCGCAAGCTGCTGGGCATCCGCTTCCCGGGGCGTACGGCGGTGGAGCGCCACGCCGTCGCGACGCTCCGCACCGAACTGCCGTGGCCCGACGAGGGCGTGCTGCACCGCCGGCCGCCGTGGCGGGGCGGCGGGGACGAGGTGGCGGCGCGCCCGCTCGGGGGCGGGAGCTGGCGGCTGGACTGGCTGCTGCCGCCGCGCGGGGACCTGGTGACGCCGGAGGCCCTCGTGCGGCGGATCCGGGAGACGCTGTCGGGGTGGTGCGGCGACACGCCCCCGTACGAGCTGATCGACACCGGTGTGTACACGCTGCACCACCGGCTCGCGCGGCGCTGGCGCGTCGACCGGGCGTTCCTGGCGGGGGACGCCGCGCACCTGCTGGGCGCCCTGGGCACGCAGGGCCTGGACGAGGGCCTGCGCGACGTGGAGAACCTGGCGTGGAAGCTGGCGCGGGCGTGGCACGGCGGCGGGTCGCCGGAGGTGCTGCTCGACAGCTACCAGGCGGAGCGGCGGACGGCGGTGGCCGCCCGGCTGCGGGCGGCGGACCAGTCGCTGCCGGTGCTGCGGGGCGGGGGCGGGCTGCGGACGTACCTGCGGGGCGGTGCGCGGGGGCACGACGCGCTGCTGACCGACGGGCACCTGGGGCGCGGGCCGCTGGGCGCCCCGCCCGCCTACCCGCATTCACCGCTCACACCGGCGGACGTGGAGGGCGGGGTGGAGGTCGGTACGGCTCCGGGCTCGCCGGTCGCCGACGTGCCGGTGACCGCCCCCGACGGCACGGCGGGACGGCTCCGGGACCGGCTGGGGCGGGGCGTGCTGGTGGTGCTCGTCGCGCCGGGGACCGGGGTGTGGGACCGGCGCCACTGGGTCACCGCGGGGGTCATGCCGCGGCTGGCCGAGACGGTGCGGTCCCTGCCCGTACGGGGCGAGCTGCTCGTCACGGAGGCGTATCCGGGTGCGGCGGCGCACACGGTGCTGCTGGTACGACCCGACGGCCATCTGACCGCCGCCTTCGCCGGCGTCCATCCGGCGGCACTCCGCGCGGCGGCGGACGCCCTGCTCGGGGACGCGCCGGGGCAGGCCGCGGCCGAGGCCCGGGGGGAGGCCGCCAACGTCCCCTGACCGGCGCCGGGCCGCCGGGCCCGGACGGGCCGCCGGCGGGCCACCGGCCGGGTGACGCGCCGGCCGTCAGGTGCCGTCGAAGTCCAGGTCGTCGGTGTCCTCGCCCTCCTCCTCCAGGGCCCGGCGGACGACGCGGAGGGCGAGGCCCTCCGGATAGCCCTTGCGGGCGAGCATGCCGGCGAGGCGGCGAAGGCGGCGGTCGCGGTCGAGGCCGCGCGTGGAGCGCAGCTTGCGCTGGACGAGCTCGCGGGCCGTCGCCTCCTCCTGCTCGGCGTCGAGCCGGCCGACCGCCTCGTCGATCAGGGCGGAGTCGACGCCCTTGGTGCGCAGCTCCCGGGCGAGGGCGCGGCGGGCCAGGCCGCGGCCGTGGTGCCGGGACTCCACCCACGCCCCGGCGAACGCCGCGTCGTCGATCAGTCCGACGTCCTCGAAACGGGAGAGGACCTCGTCGGCGACCTCCTCCGGGATGCCCCGCTTGTGCAGCGCGTCCGCGAGTTGCCTGCGGGTGCGCGGCGTCCCGGTGAGCAGGCGCAGGCAGATCGCCCGCGCCTGCTCGGCCGGGTCCTGGGGCGGCAGCTCCTTCTCGGCCCTCGACGAGTCGGTGCCACCGCCCGGCCATTCGGTGCGCCGGGCCATGGGTTACCCCTTGGCCGCTGTGGCCTTGGTCGCCTTGGCTGCCTTCACCGCCGGTGCGGGCACCGTCTTCGCGGCCTCGGCCGTGGCGTCCGCCGCGACCGCGGCGTCCGGGGCCGGCTCCGCCGCCGCGGCGTCCGGCCGGACGCCGACGCCCAGCTTCTCCTTGATCTTCCTCTCGATCTCGTTGGCGAGGTCGGGGTTGTCCTTGAGGAAGTTGCGGGCGTTCTCCTTGCCCTGGCCGAGCTGGTCGCCCTCGTACGTGTACCAGGCGCCGGCCTTGCGGATGAAGCCGTGCTCGACGCCCATGTCGATCAGGCCGCCCTCGCGGCTGATGCCCTCGCCGTAGAGGATGTCGAACTCGGCCTGCTTGAACGGCGGGGCGACCTTGTTCTTGACGACCTTGCAGCGCGTGCGGTTGCCGACCGCGTCCGTGCCGTCCTTGAGCGTCTCGATGCGTCGGATGTCGATGCGCACCGACGCGTAGAACTTCAGCGCGCGACCACCGGTCGTGGTCTCGGGCGAGCCGAACATCACGCCGATCTTCTCGCGGAGCTGGTTGATGAAGATCGCCGTGGTCTTGGACTGGTTGAGCGCGCTGGTGATCTTCCGGAGCGCCTGGCTCATCAGGCGGGCCTGCAGACCCACGTGCGAGTCGCCCATCTCACCCTCGATCTCCGCACGCGGCACGAGCGCGGCGACGGAGTCGATGACGATCAGGTCGAGCGCGCCGGAGCGGACGAGCATGTCCACGATCTCCAGGGCCTGCTCGCCGTTGTCGGGCTGGGAGAGGATCAGGTTGTCGATGTCGACGCCGAGCTTCTTGGCGTACTCGGGGTCGAGGGCGTGCTCCGCGTCGACGAAGGCGACCTGCCCGCCGGCCCTCTGCGCGTTGGCCACGGCGTGCAGGGTCAGAGTCGTCTTGCCGGAGGACTCCGGGCCGTAGATCTCCACCACGCGGCCGCGCGGCAGGCCGCCGACGCCGAGCGCCACGTCGAGCGCGGTGGAGCCGGTCGGGATGACCTCGATGGGCTCGTTCGACCGCTCGCCCATGCGCATCACGGCGCCCTTGCCGAATTGCCGTTCAATCTGTGCGAGCGCGGCGTCGAGCGCCTTCTCGCGGTCGGTTCCTGCCATGGGTTCCACCCGATTTGCTTGAGTCGATCGCTTCACGTCAAAGACGCTAACCCCTGCCACTGACAACGCGCCTCGACGCACCTCCCGGCCTGTGGAAAACCCCCGCCGCAGCAGGCGGAGGACCAGGCCACGCCCTCATAAGAATGGATGTTCGATTTTAGTGTCAAGCGAGCCACGCCCCTGTGGACAGGGGCGTTTCCAGGGTGCCGCGACCACCGGGGCCGGCGCGGGCGGCCCCCTGCGGATGTGAGGTGCCCCACGCGACGGGCACGCCCGCCCGACCGGGCCGTACCGGGCCGTACCGGGCCGGGGGCGGCCGTGTCGGCGCGGGGGCGGGCACCACCTCGGCGGCCCGTCGCGCCCCGGGCGGCGCCTATCCTTCCTGGCATGGCCCTCCCCTCCCCCGTCCGGCGCGGCCGGGTGTCCGCGCGGACGGCCGACCTGGCCGTGACCGCCGTCGTCACCGCCTTCGTGGCCGGCTGGACGGCCGTCTCCATCGCCTCCGCGGCCCCGGGGAGCGAGGCCTTCTCCCGCACCGTCCTCGGCTGGTGCCTGCTCGCCGCGGGGTGCGGCGCGCTGCTGTTCCGGCGCCGCAGGCCGGTGGCCGTCGCCGTCGTCACCCTCCTGGCCTCGGTCGCCTACTACCCGACGAGCTCGTACGACGGCCCGCTGATGGTCACGTTCGCCCTGGCCCTGTACACGACGGCCGCCGAGGGGCGGTTCGTGGCCGCCGTCGCCCTGGCTTCCGCGACGCTGCTCGCGGTCGGGCTGGGCGAGATCCGCCAGGACCCGGGTCGGCGCCAGATCGACGACACGTCCCTGGTGATGCTGGCGGGCTGGCTGATCAGCCTGGTCGCGGTCGGCCGCGCGCAGCGCGCCCGCCTCGCGTACCTCCACGAGGTCGAGCAGCGCGCCCTGGCGGCCGAGCGGGAGCAGGAGGCCCGTGCCCGCCAGAGCGCCACCGAGGAACGGCTGCGCATCGCGCGCGAAGTGCACGACGTCCTCGGCCACAGCCTCTCGCTGATCAGCGTCCAGTCCGGCGCCGCCCTGCACCGGCTGGCCGGGAGGTCCGACGCCGCCGACGCCCTGCCCATCGCCGCGGAGGCACTGGAGGCGGTCAGGGCGACCAGCAAGGACGCCCTGCGGGAACTGCGCGGCACGCTCGGCGCGCTGCGCCAGGCCGACGAGGCCGCGCCCACCGCGCCCGCCTCGGGCCTGGACCGGCTGGACGCGCTGGTCGACCGGGCCCGCGCGGCCGGCCTGGACGTCGTGACCCGCACCGAGGGCACGCCTCGGCCGCTGCCGCCCGCCCTGGACCTCGCCGCGTATCGCATCGTGCAGGAGTCCCTGACGAACGTGACCCGGCACGCGCGCGCCCGCGGGGTGCTGGTCACACTGTCCTGGGCGGACGACGGGCTGCGGCTGCGGATCGAGGACGACGGCGAGGGCTCGCCCGACGCCCACGCGCGCGGCAGCGGCCTGCGCGGCATGGCGGAGCGGGCCAGGGCCTTCGGCGGCGAGTTCACCGCGGGGAACACCGGCCGCGGCTTCCAGGTCTCCGCCCGCCTCCCGTTCACCAGCAGCCTCACCACCACCAAGGGGACCGAATGATCCGCGTCGTGCTCGCCGACGACCAGACCCTCGTACGCGCCGGGTTCCGGTCGATCCTGGCCGACGAGGCGGACATCGAGGTCGTGGGCGAGGCCGCCGACGGCGAGCAGGCCGTCGCCCTCGCCTGGGAGCTGCGCCCGGACGTCGTCCTGATGGACATCCGCATGCCCGGTACGGACGGCCTGGAGGCCACTCGCCGCATCACCGGGGACCCTCGGCTGGAGGGCGTCCGCGTGGTCATCCTGACCACGTTCGACGTCGACGACTACGTGTACGGGGCGCTGCGCGCGGGCGCGTCGGGCTTCCTGGTGAAGGACACCGAGCCGATGGAGCTGCTGCACGGCGTGCGGGTGGTGGCGCGCGGTGACGCGCTGATCGCGCCGGCGGTGACCCGCCGCCTGATCGCCGAGTTCGCGGGCCGCGGCCGGCAGCCGGACCCGAGCCCGCGGCTGAACGCCCTGACCGAGCGGGAGCGCGAGGTGATGGGCCTGGTCGGCGCGGGGCTGTCCAACGACGAGATCGCCCGGCGGCTGGTCCTGTCGCCCGCCACCGCCAAGACGCACGTCAGCCGCATCATGACGAAGCTCGGCGTCCGCGACAGGGCGCAGCTGGTGATCCTCGCGTACGAGTCGGGGATGATCACGCCCGGCTGGCTCGCCTGACCCGGCCCCTCGGCCCCCGGTGCCGCGCGGACGCCGGCGTCACCGGCCCGACCCTGATCCCCACCCCGACGCACCCCCGAGGCTCCGGGCCCCTCCGGTGCGACCACCGGAGTACGCGCGCGTAGGAGGTCGCAACCGGTGGGGTACCCGCACTGACGACCGGTGGGCGACGACGGGGGCGCAGCCGTACTCCGATGCTGGCGGCGTGAATCCAGACGTCTCGGAAGTCCTCGGTCTCGCCCGGTTGCAGTTCGCGCTCACCGCGGGCGGCCACTTCCTGTTCGTCGCCCTCACCCTGGGCCTCGCGACCGTCGTCGCCTGCCTGCAGACGAGGGCGACGTTCGGCGGCGGCGACCTCGACGCCCGCCTGGTGCGGTTCTGGGGGCAGCTGTACGTCGTCAACTACGCCGTCGGGATCGTCACGGGCATCGTCATGGAGTTCCAGTTCGGGCTGAGCTGGAGCGGTCTGACGCACCAGGCGGGCAACATCCTCGGGGCGTCGCTCGCCGTGGAGACGATCGTGGCGTTCTTCGTCGAGTCGACCTTCCTCGGCCTGTGGATCTTCGGCTGGAACCGGCTGGGCCGCTGGACGCACCTCGCGGCCATCTGGATCGTCACCCTCACCGCGTACGCGTCGGCGTACTGGATCCTCGTCTCGAACGGCTTCCTCAACAACCCCGTGGGGCACCGCGTGGAGGGCGACCGGCTGGTCCTCGACGATCCGGTCGCCGTCCTGACGAACCCGAGCGCCCTGCTGGCCTTCGGGCACATCGTGGCCGGTGCGCTGCTCACGGCGGGGTTCTTCATGGCGGCCGTCAGCGCGTACCACCTGTTCCGGCGGACCCCGGAGTGGGCGTTCTTCGGCCGGAGCCTGCGCGTCGGGGTGTTCCTGTCCTTCCCCGCGCTGGTGGTGACGGCCGTCTTCGGCGGACTCCAGATGTCGTCCCTCGCCACGCTGCAGCCCGTGAAGTCGGCGGTGTTCCAGCAGGAGACGGCGGAGATCGCCCGTCTCCAGGCGGAGCTGGCGGCCCGCTTCGGACCGGGCGACTACGTCCCGCCGGAGGCGTGGACCCGGGGCGGCGCCCTGGTCATGCTGATCGCCTTCGGCCTGATGATGTACTTCACCCTCGCCGGGTTCGTCCTGGCCTTCTTCCGGACGGCGGTCTTCCGGTTCCGGGCGTGGCACGTGGCGCTGATCGCCGCCGTACCGCTGCCCTACGTCGCGATGATCAGCGGCTGGGTGTTCCGGGAGGCGGGCCGCCAGCCCTGGGTGGTGTACGGGCTGCTGAAGACCGAGGACGCGGTCTCCGACCTCTCCCCCGCCGCGATGCGCGCCTCCCTGGCGACCTTCACCACCCTGTTCGCGCTGCTCGTCGCCGTCAACGCCTGGCTGCTGGTGCGGCACGCCCGGCGCGGCCCCGCCGACGTGGGCCTGGGCCGCGACGAGCGGCCGGACGCGGACCCCGGCGGCCGTGAGGACCCCGCGGGCGCCCTGCCGGTCCCGCGCTACTGACCCGAGGAGCTTTCCGTGGAGACCCTGGCCATCGCCCTGCTCGGCTTCTACGCCGCCGGTTACTTCGTCCTCGCCGGAGCGGACGTCGGGACCGGGATGGTCGCGCCCTACCTGGGGCGCACCGACCGCGAGCGGCGGCTGGTCATCGCCTCGTTCGCGCCCTTCCTCCTCGGCAACGAGGTGTGGTTGGTCGCCACCGCCGGGCTGCTCGTCGGCTGCTTCCCGGTCCTGGAGGGCGAGTTGCTGAGCGGTCAGTTCGCCGTGATCGTGCCGCTGCTGGTCGGCTGGGTCGTCCGCGACTCGGGCCTGTGGCTGCGGGGGCGGGTCACCGGCCGGGCGGGGCGGGCCTGGCGGGCGGGGTGCGACGGCGCGGTGGTGTGCGGCAGTTGGACGGTGGCCCTCGCGTGGGGCTGGCTGCTGGCCGGGGTGCTCGGCGGCACCCCGGAGAGGCCCGCGTCCGGGGCGGTGGCGCTGGTCACGGCTGCCGCCGTCGCCGCGCTGTTCGCCGCGCACGGGCTGGGCTTCGCGGCCGTCCGGCTTACGGGGCTGCCGTACGAGCGGGCCAGGCGGCTCGTCGGGCGTACGCGCGCGGTGCACTCGTTCGCGTTGACGGCCGTCCTCATGGCCGCCGTCCCCGTGGCCGCGGGGGTGGCGCTGCCGCTGGCCCGGTCGGCGGCGGACCACGCCACGCTCGTCCTGCTCGTCCCCGCCCTGCTCGTGGTGACGCCCCCGCTCGTCGCCGTCCAGGTCTGGTCGTGGTACGTCTTCCGGCACCGCGTGACCGGCCCCTCCTACCTGTGAGCCGGGCTTCCCGGAGCCCCTGCGGGAGGACGTCGGCCACGACCGCGAAGGACACCGTCGGCGAGCGGCCGGACTGCGGCGCGGGAGCGCCTTCGAGCGCCCGGTGGCCTTCCCGCACCGCCACCGCTGGGGGCGGTGCCGCTGCGGGTGGTGCCGGTCGCCGGGAGCGCCGCGGTCTCACCGTCCGTGGGCGGCGCCCACCCCGACGGCTCCTCCCCGCCCGGGACGGACCCGCAGCGGGCCCGCGCGGTGCCGGCACGGCACGGGCCGGCGCGACGGTGCGCATCGCGGAACGGGACGACGCGGACGGGGTGCGGGGCTCGGACGGACGGGATGCGGGGTGCGGGCGTACGGGGTACGCGGTGTGCGGGCGGTACGGGGCACGGAGCACGGGCGTACGGCGGCGCGTCGAGGCGCTCCTCGGCGCGGTCGCGCGGCGCCGGGCGTCACCGGTCTGCGGACCCCGTACGAGGACGGCGCGACCGTCTCGCGCCCCGTCCCGTACGGCTCCGGAAGGCGGCCTTCCGGGGTCAGGCGCCGTCCTCGGGCGGCTCCTGGCCCCGCCCGGTGCGCAGCGCCCGCTGGACCCGGGCCAGCACCATCTCGCCGTGCCGGCGGTGGCCGTGCACCCGCGGGTCCTCCGTCACCGCGTACCGCTTCACGTACGCGCCGAGGAACGCCTGGAGCGTGGCGACCGCGGGGATCGCTATCAGCGCGCCGACCGCGCCGAGCAGCGCGGTGCCCGCGACGACGGAGCCGAAGGCCACCGCCGGGTGGATGTCCACGGTCCGCGCCGTGAGCTTCGGCTGGAGCAGGTAGTTCTCGAACTGCTGGTAGACGACGACGAACGCCAGCACCCACAGCGCGTACCAGGGGGCGACGGTGAAGGCGATCAGCATCGGCAGCGCGCCCGCCAGGTACGTGCCGATGGTGGGCAGGAACTGCGAGACGAGACCGACCCACACGGCGAGCGCGGGCGCGTAGGGAACGCCCAGGAACTCCAGCAGGACGAAGTGCGCCACGCCGGACGCCAGGGCCATCAGCCCGCGCGAGTAGAGGTAGCCGCCGGTCTTGTCGACCGCGATCTCCCAGGCCCGCAGCACCTCCGCCTGCTTCGCCGGGGGGAGGACGGAGCACAGGGCGCGGCGCAGGCGGGGGCCGTCCGCGGCGAAGTAGAACGAGAACAGGAAGATCGTCAGGAGCTTGAAGAGGCCGCCGAGCACGGTGGCGGAGACGTCGAGCACGCCGCTCGCGCTGTTCTCCACGTACTGACGGAGCCAGTCGGAGCGCAGCAGGCTGTCCTGGACCTCGACGCGGGAGAGCTCGGTGTGGAACGTGTGGTTGATCCAGTTGACCAGCGAGTCGAGGTACTTGGGGAGGTCCTCGACCATGTCGACGATCTGACCGGCGAGCATCGACCCGAGGAGGACGACGAAGCCGACGCTCACGACGAGGACCCCCAGGAACACCAGGAACGTCGCCAGGCCCCGGCGCATCCCCCGCGCGGCCATGCGGCCGACCGCGGGCTCGATGGCAAGGGCGAGGAAGAATGCGATCAGGATGTTGATCAGCAACCCGATGAGCTGGTGGAACGCCCAGCTGCCCAGTTGGAAGCAGGCGTAGAGGGCCAGCGCGAGAGTCATCGCCTTCGGCAGCCAGCGCGGCATCCTGGCGGCGCCCGCGGTCGCCGGGGCCGGTCCGCCGGCCGGGGCCGGCGTCTGCGCACCGGTCGGCCCCGACGCCGAACCCGCGGAACCCGCCGGATCGGCGGCGGGCTCAGCGGGCGGATCGGAGTCGGGGGCGGGGTTCTGTGTCTCGTCAGTCGGGGCCACGGGGCAAGTGTCGCGCACGTCGGCGACACCGCGCTCAACCTGTGGACAACCCGGACCCGGCGTGCGGCCCGGCCCCGGATCAGCGCTTGTCGGCGGGGACGCCGACGGCCGCGCACACGGCACGCCACACGTCCTTCGCCTCCCAACCGGCGTCGAACGCCTGGTACACCGTCCGGCCGCCCAGTTCGGACATCACGTGGTCGCGGGCGAAGGACTCGGCGTAGGCCGCGCCGAAGTGGTCCGCCATGCGCTCCCAGAAAATCGTCAACCGCATGCGTCCAGTATCGCGCTCCTGAGAGTGCAGACCGTCCCCGGCCGCTTGCCGGAGGCCCTTTCCGCCCTACGGTCGGAACATGGGTCGACACATGGTTGGAACCCCCCTCGCGCGCGCCGAGCAGTTCGTCTGGCTCACGGCCCGCGTCCTCGAACAACGCCGGTTCGCCTACCACTTCCTGGGCGGGGGCGCCGACGCCGTGGAGGCCGCCCTCGTCCCGTACGCCAACGAGGACGGCGGCTACGGGCACGCCCTGGAGCCGGACGTGCGGGGCCCGGTGAGCCAGCCGCTGCACACGGCGCACGCGCTGCGCGTGCTCGACTCGATCGACCGGTGCGGCGGGCTGCGCGTGGAGCGGGTCTGCCGGTACCTGACCGGTGTCTCCACCCGCGACGGAGCGTTGCCCGCCGTCCACCCGTCGGTGCGCGGCTATCCCGTCGCGCCGTTCGTCCCGGTCGTCGACGACCCGCCGAGCGACCTACTGACCACGGGACCCGTGGTCGGGCTGCTCCACCGCAACCAGGTCTGGCACGCGTGGCTGTTCCGCGCCACCGACTTCTGCTGGGCGGCGGTCGACGCGATCGGGAGGGACCGGCCGACGCACCCGTACGAGGCCGAGGCCGCCGTGGCGTTCCTCGACGGGGTCCCCGACCGGGCCCGGGCGGAGGCGGCGGCCGACCGGCTGGGCCGGGTGGTGCGGGGACAGCGGCTGGCGGTGCTGGAGCCGGAGCGGGCCGACGCGTATCCGCTCGCCCCCGGGTACGCGCCGGGCGAGTACCACTTCCCGCACGACTACGCGCGCGTGCCGGACTCGCTCGCCCGGCGGTGGTTCACCGACGAGGAGATGGCCCGCTCCCTGGACCACCTGGTGGCCGCGCAGTCCGATGACGGCGGCTGGCCGGTCGGCTGGCGGCAGTGGGCGCCGGGCACCGCCCTGGAGTCGCGGCCGATCGTCACGATCGAGGCGCTGCGCACGCTGCGGGCGTACGGCCGCAGCGTCGGCTGACGGGCCCGGCCCGCCGCCGCGCGCGTCAGCCGCCCAGCGCCCGCACCCCGGCCGTGACCACCACGGCCACGGCGACGACCACCAGGAACGGCGCGCGGAGCACCAGGGCGAGGGCCGCGGCGGCGAGACCCGCTCCGCGCGCGTCGACGACGAGCGCGCCGTCCGCGCTGAACGTCTGCTGCGCGGTGAGCGCGGCGAGCAGGGCGACCGGCAGCAGCGCCGCCAGGCGCCGCACGAGGGGCCGTTCCAGGGTGTCGGCCGGCACCAGCAGACCGCCGAGCTTCAGCAGGTAGCAGCCGGCGGTGGTCAGGCCGATCGCGACCCAGACGGTGGTGGCGCTCATCGCCGGTCCTCCTCGCGTCCTCGTAGCCACAGCACGGCGGGGGCGGCCAGCGCCGCGACGAGCACCGGCACGCCGGCGGGCAGCACCGGCAGGAACCCGAGCCCCAGGACCACCGCCAGGCCGGCGACGGCGCGGTCGGTGGTGGAGCGGAGCATCGGGGCCAGCAGGGCGAGGAAGACGGCCGGTCCGGCGGCGTCGAGCCCCCAGGCGCCGGTGTCGCCGACGGCCTCCGCGCCCAGGGCACCGGCGAGCGTGGTGAGGTTCCACAGCACGTACAGGGTGAGGCCGGTGACGGTGAAGCCGATCCTGGCGGCGCGACGCGTGGGCTGGGCGAGGGCCACCGCCGTCGTCTCGTCGATGACCCAGTGGGCGCCGAGCGGGCGCAGCGCGCGCGGGAGGGCCAGGAGCTGGGAGAGGCGGAGCCCGTAGAAGGCGTTGCGGGTGCCGAGGAAGAAGGCGCCCGCGGCGGCGGTGAACGGGTTGCCCCCGGCGGCCAGCGCGCCGACGAGCGCGAACTGCGAGGCACCGGTGAAGACGAGCAGGCTGAGCGCGCAGGTCTGGAGGAGGTCGAGCCCGGCGCCGACCGAGGTGACGCCGAACGCGAAACCGGAGAGGCCGACGGCGACGCCGACCCCGAGGGAGTCCCGTACGACGGCCCGGTCCGGCTTCGCCGCGTCCGTGTGCCGCGCCGCGTCCGCGTGCGCGGCGTGCTCCGCCATGGGTGCTGCTGATGGTGTTGACTGTTCTGCCACGCCCGGCACGCTAAGGCCGCTCCGCGCTCCCGGTCTTGTACGTTCTTGCGCGCTCCCGCTGGTAGGCGCCCGGCGGGACGCCGACGATCCGGGTGAAGTGGCGGTTGAGGTGGGGCTGGTCGGTGAAGCCGACCGCCACGGCCGCGTCGCCGGGTGCCCTGCCCGCCTCCAGGAGGCGGCGGGCGGCCCGTACGCGCGCGTTGGTGAGCCAGGTGTGGGGCGGCATCCCGTACGCCGCCTTGAAGGCGCGCAGCAGCGCGAACGGGCTGGTGCCGAGCTCCCGGGCGAGCTGTTCCAGGGACGGCGGCCCGGTCATGCGGTCGAGGAGCACCTCGCGCGCGGCGGCGGCCGTGCGGGCTCCGGCCGGGCGCGGGGTCCGCTGCGGGAGGGTCCGGCCGTGGCGGCGCAGCAGCCGGGCGACGGCGACGCGCAGGATGCTGTCGGCGGCGAGGGCGTTGCCCTCCTCGGCCGCGCGGTGCACGGCGCCGATCAGCCGGGCGGTGCTCTCGTCCTCGACGATGGTCTCGCCGAAGGCGACCGTGCCGCGCAGACTGGTCTCCTCCTCGGCGATCCCGGCGACCAGCCGCGACGACGGGTAGAGCGTGGTGTACGACCAGCCTTCGGGCACCCCGGCGCGCGCGGAGTGCGGCACCTCGGGGTTGATCATGACGACGGTGCCGGGACGGGCCTTGATCGTGCCCTCCGGCATGACGACGTCCTCGATGCCCCGGCGGACGGCGCCCAGCACGTAGCCCTCGTGGCTGTGGCGGGAGAAGGAGTGGCGGACGTAGCGGGCGCGCAGCAGGTCGAGGCCGGGCAGGCCCGGGTACTGCCAGTGCCGGGCCCACTCGTCGGGCCGTCCGCCGTCCGGGGTGGTCGCCATGTCCCCATTCTGCGCCCGCCCGCACCTCGCTGACCTGCCGGTCCGCGGTGTGGACGCCGGTTGTCAGTGGTGGGGTGCACGATGGGGGGCATGGCCGGGACCGCACTCGACTCCTTCTCCCCCGCGACCCGCGGCTGGTTCACGGGGGCGTTCAGCGCGCCCACCGCCGCCCAGGAAGGGGCGTGGCGGGCGATCGGCGCGGGCTCGGACGTGCTGGTGGTCGCCCCGACGGGGTCCGGCAAGACGCTGGCGGCCTTCCTCGCCGCCCTGGACCGGCTGGCGTCCGCGCCGCCGCCCGCCGACCCGAAGAAGCGCTGCCGGGTGCTGTACGTGTCGCCGTTGAAGGCGTTGGCGGTCGACGTGGAGCGGAACCTGCGCAGCCCACTGACGGGCATCCGCCAGGAGGCGGTGCGGCGGGGGCTGCCGGAGCCGGAGGTGCGGGTCGGGATCCGCTCGGGGGACACGTCGGCCGCCGAGCGGCGGTCGCTGGCGACGCGCCCGCCGGACATCCTCATCACCACGCCGGAGTCGCTGTTCCTGATGCTGACGTCCGCCGCGCGCGACGCGCTGGCGGGGGTGGAGACGGTGATCCTCGACGAGGTGCACGCCGTGGCGGGCACGAAGCGGGGCGCCCACCTGGCGCTGTCCCTGGAGCGGCTCGACGAGCTGCTGCCCCGCCCCGCGCGCAGGATCGGCCTGTCCGCGACGGTGCGGCCGGTGGACGAGGTGGCGCGGTTCCTGTCGCCGCGGCGGAAGGCCGAGGTGGTCCAGCCGCCGTCCGGCAAGGAGTTCGACCTGTCCGTGGTGGTGCCCGTCGAGGACCTGGGCGAGTTGGGCGGTTCGCCGGCCGCCGACGCGGGCGACGGCCCCGGCGGGAAGCCGTCGATCTGGCCGCACGTCGAGGAGCGGATCGCGGACCTGGTGCAGGAGCACCGGTCGACGATCGTGTTCGCCAACTCGCGGCGCCTGGCCGAGCGGTTGTGCAACCGGCTCAACGAGATCGCGTACGAGCGGGCCACGGGCGAAGCGCTGCCCGCCGACGCCTCCCCCGCCGAGCTGATGGCCCAGTCCGGTGCCGCCAAGGGCGCACCGCCGCTGCTGGCGCGGGCGCACCACGGCTCGGTCTCCAAGGAGCAGCGGGCCCTGGTCGAGGAGGACCTGAAGGCCGGCCGCCTGCCCGCCGTGGTGGCCACGTCCAGCCTGGAGCTGGGCATCGACATGGGCGCGGTCGACCTGGTCGTCCAGGTCGAGTCGCCGCCCTCCGTGGCGTCCGGGCTCCAGCGCGTGGGCCGCGCCGGGCACCAGGTGGGTGCCGTGTCGCGGGGCGTGGTGTTCCCGAAGTACCGGGGCGACCTGGTGCAGGCGGCGGTGGTGACGGAGCGGATGCGACAGGGCGCGATCGAGTCGCTGCGCGTCCCGGCCAATCCGCTGGACGTGCTGGCCCAGCAGCTCGTCGCCATGGTCGCGCTGGACACGTGGAGTTACGACGACCTGCTGGCGCTGGTGCGGCGGGCGGCCCCGTTCGCGTCGTTGCCCGAGTCGGCGTTCACGGCCGTGCTGGACATGCTCGCCGGGCGCTATCCGTCGGACGCGTTCGCGGAGCTGCGCCCGCGCGTGGTGTGGGACCGGGTCGCCGGGACGGTCACGGGACGCCCCGGCGCCCAGCGCCTGGCCGTCACCTCGGGCGGCACGATCCCCGACCGGGGCCTGTTCGGGGTCTTCCTGGCGGGCGCCGATCCGAAGCGGGGCGGGGGCCGGGTCGGGGAGCTCGACGAGGAGATGGTGTACGAGTCGCGCGTCGGCGACGTGTTCACGCTCGGTACGTCGTCGTGGCGGATCGAGGACATCACGCGCGACCGGGTGCTGGTGTCGCCCGCACCCGGCGTGCCGGGCCGGCTGCCGTTCTGGAAGGGCGACCAGTTGGGCCGTCCGCTCGAACTGGGGCGGGCGGTGGGGGCGTTCCTGCGGGAGGTCGGTTCGCTGGCACCGGACGACGCGCGGGCGCGGCTGACCGCTGCGGGCCTGGACGCGTGGGCCGCCGACAACGTCCTGGCGTACCTGGACGAGCAGCGCCGCGCCTGCGGGCACGTGCCGGACGACCGGACGGTCCTCGTGGAGCGGTTCCGCGACGAGCTGGGCGACTGGCGCGTGGTGGTGCACTCGCCGTTCGGCGCGCAGGTGCACGCCCCGTGGGCGCTCGCGCTGGGCGCCCGGCTCGCGGAGCGGTACGGCATGGACGCCCAGGTCATGCACGCCGACGACGGCATCGTCCTGCGCCTGCCGGACGCCGATCTGATGGGCCTCGACCTGCTGGACCAGGAACCGGTCGCGCCGGGCCCGGAGTGTGACAGCGAACAGGTACCCGTCGGCGCCGCCGACGTCGTCTTCGACAAGGGCGAGGTCGACCGGATCGTCACCGAGCAGGTCGGCGGTTCGGCCCTGTTCGCGTCCCGCTTCCGGGAGTGCGCCGCCCGTGCGTTGCTGCTGCCCAGGCGCGACCCCGGCAGGCGCACCCCGTTGTGGCAGCAGCGCCAGCGCGCGGCGCAACTGCTCCAGGTGGCGAGCGAGTTCGGTTCGTTCCCGATCGTCCTGGAGGCGGTCCGCGAGTGCCTCCAGGACGTGTTCGACGTGCCGGGCCTCCAGGAGCTGATGGGGGACATCGAGTCGCGCCGCGTCCGGCTGGTGGAGGTCACCACGCCCGAGCCGTCGCCGTTCGCCCGTTCGCTGCTGTTCGGGTACGTCGCCCAGTTCCTGTACGAGGGGGACTCCCCGCTCGCCGAGCGCCGCGCGGCCGCCCTGTCCCTGGACTCGCGGCTGCTGGCGGAGCTGCTGGGCCAGGCGGAGCTGCGCGAGCTGCTCGACCCGGAGGTGCTGGCCGAGCTGGAGCGCGAGCTGCAGTGGCGTACGGACGAGCGCCGGGTGAAGGACCCGGAGGGCGTCGCCGACGCGCTGCGCGTGCTGGGCCCGCTCACGGAGGCCGAGCTGGTCGAGCGGGGCGCCGACCCCGCCTGGCCCGAGGAGCTGGCGGCCGCCCGTCGGGTGATCCGGGTCCGGATCGCGGGCGTCGACCACTGGGCGGCCGTCGAGGACGCCGGCCGCCTCCGCGACGCGCTGGGCACGGCGCTGCCGGTCGGTGTCCCCGAGGCGTTCACGGAGCCGGTGAAGGACCCGCTGGGCGACCTCCTGGCGCGCTACGCGCGCACCCACGGCCCGTTCACGTCCGCGCGGGCCGCCGCCCGGTTCGGCCTCGGCACGGCCGTCACGGACGGGGCGCTGCACCGCCTCGCCGCGGACGGCCGCGTCGTGCAGGGCGAGTTCCACCCCTCGGGCATCGGCCAGGAGTGGTGCGACACCGCGGTGCTGCGCCGGCTGCGGCGCCGCTCCCTGGCCGCGCTGCGCCAGGAGCTGGAGCCGGTCCCGCCGGCCGCGCTCGCCACGTTCCTGCCGCAGTGGCAGCACGTGGGGAGCGGCGGGCTGCGCGGCATCGACGGCCTGGCCCGCGCGATCGAGCAGCTGCAGGGCGCGCCCGTACCCGCGTCGGCGCTGGAGAAGCTGGTCCTGCCGTCCCGCGTCCGCGACTACGGCCCCCAGCTCCTCGACGAGCTGACCACCACCGGCGAGGTCGTGTGGGCGGGTGCGGGCTCGCTGCCCGGCAAGGACGGCTGGGTGTCCCTGTACCTCGCCGACACCGCGCCGCTGCTCCTGCCGCCGCCGCACCCGCTGGAGCCGACGCCGCTCCACGAGTCCGTGCTCGCCGCCCTGTCCGGCGGTTACGGGCTGTTCTTCCGTCAGATCGCCGACCAGGTCCGGGCGACCACGCACCCGGACGCCACGGACACCCAGCTCGCCGACGCCCTGTGGGACCTCGCCTGGTCCGGCCGGCTCACCAACGACACCCTCGCCCCGCTGCGCGCCGTACTCGGCTCCGGCCGTACGGCGGGCTCCACGGCGCACCGGGCCAGGCGCCCCGTCCCGCGCGGCCGGTACGGCACGCCGACCGCCGCCGTCCGCCCCGCGTCCCGCTCCGGCCCGCCCACGGTGAGCGGCCGCTGGTCCCTGCTGCCGCCCGCCGAGCCCGAGCCCACGCACCGCGCCCACGCCCTGGCCCGGACGCTGCTGGACCGACACGGCGTGGTCACGCGCGGCGCGGTGGCCGCCGAGGGCGTCGAGGGCGGCTTCTCCGCCACGTACCGGGTCCTGTCCGCTTTCGAGGACAGCGGCCAGGCCCGCCGCGGCTACGTCGTGGAGGGGCTGGGCGCCGCCCAGTTCGCGATGGACGGGGCCGTGGACCGGCTGCGGGCGGCGGCGTCGGCCCGGGAGCGCGCCGAAGGGTCCGCCGCCCCGCAGGCCGTCGTCCTGGCGGCCGCCGACCCGGCCAACGCGTACGGCGCGGCCCTCCCCTGGCCCGAGCCGCCGACCGGCGCGGGCCACAAGCCGGGCCGGAAGGCGGGCTCGCTGGTGGTCCTGGTGGACGGCGAGCTGACGCTGTACGTGGAGCGCGGCGGCAAGACCCTGCTGTCCTGGCCCCTCGACCCGGAGGACCCGGCCCTCCGGGCCGCCGCGGAGGCACTGGCGGCCGCCGCGGGCGCGCTGGGCACGGTCACGGTGGAGCGCGTCAACGGCGCGGCCGCCCTGACGTCCCCCCTCTCCCGTGCCCTGGAGGCCGCGGGCTTCCACGCCACCCCGAGGGGGCTGCGCCTACGCGCCTGACGGCCCCGTCGGCAGCCCTGCGCGCGCGGGCGCGCCGAAGGGCCGGTCCTCCGGCGCATCATGGATGCCATGCCCGAAGGAGACACGGTCTGGCTGACCGCCCATCAGTTGCACGGCGCCCTCGCCGGCCGGCTCCTGACCCGGTCGGACCTGCGCGTCCCGAAGCTCGCCACCACCGATCTGACCGGCCGGGCCGTCGTCGGCGTCGTCCCGCGCGGCAAGCACCTGCTCACGCGGATCGAGGGCGGCCTCACCCTCCACTCGCACCTGCGGATGGACGGGGCCTGGCACGTGTACGCGGCGGACGAGCGCTGGCGCGGCGGACCGGGACACGAGATCCGCGCGGTCCTCGACACCGCCGCGCACACCGCGGTCGGCTACCGGCTGCCCGTCCTGGAACTGCTCCGCACCGTCGACGAACCGGCCGTCGTGGGCCATCTGGGCCCGGACCCGCTCGGCCCGGACTGGGACTTCGAAGAGGCCGTGCGGCGCGTCCTCGCCGACCCGGCCCGCCCGCTCGGCGAGGCCCTCCTCGACCAGCGGAACCTGGCCGGCATCGGCAACGTCTACAAGTGCGAGCTGGCCTTCCTGGCCGGCGTCACGCCGTGGCTGCCGGTCGGCGACCTCCCCGCCGGCGTGCCGGAGCGGCTGGTCGCGACGGCCCGGCGCCTGCTGGACGAGAACAAGGGCCGCTTCGACCGCCGCACCGTGCCCGGTGGCCGCGCCGATCGCCGCCTGTACGTGTACGGGCGCCGCCACCGGCCCTGTTACCGCTGCGGGGCCCCGATCCGCTGGTACGGCGGCGGGGACGACGCCCGCGATCGCGTCTCCTACTGGTGCCCCGGCTGCCAGACCGGCCCCGCACCGGCCTGATCACTCGTCCCGCCGCGCCCGGACACGGGCGCGGCGAGGGCCTCGTGACGCCCCCGCGAGTACTCCTGACACCCTCTCAAACCCCTCAACCCCCAACGACTCAACCCCTACAGCCACCCAGCCCCTTCAGCCTTCGGAGCCGCCCCCGCCGCGCGGCCGGCGCGGCACCCCCCGGCCGAAGGCCCCCACGACATCCCACACGAGGCCCCGCAGCGCCTCCGGGAACGAGTCGCGCACCGCCGCGCGCCACCGGGAGCGCCGCCCGGCTGGCCGCCCAGGCCCGGGCGCCGCCGCGACGTGCACCGGGAGCAGGCTGAGCCCCCAGCCGCTCGCCGCCGCGACCCCTTCGACCAGTCCGGCCCGGTCGGGCAGGAGCGCCAGGCGCAACACCGCCCACCACCACAATCCGCCCAGTACGAGCGCCGACGCCAGCGCCGGCAGCGGGACTCGTCGCCGTACCATGCCGCCTCCTCCGGTCGACGCTAGACCGGCCCGATCACCGGGCGGGAGGGCGCACCGGAGCAGCCGCCGGCGCACCCACCGCCTCACACACGGCCGCCGGGCCCGAGGGCCCGGCGGCGGGTCGCGTCAGACGTTCTCGGCCTGGAACATCCACGCGTGCTTCTCGAGTTCGGCGGTCAGCCCGATGAGCAGGTCCTGGGTGACCGGGTCCGGCTCGTCGGTCACCGCGACCCGCTCCCGCATCCGCTCGATGACCGCGACGAGCGCGTCCACCATGATCCGTACGGCGTCCTGGTCCTGGATCCACCCGGTCGGCACCTCGCCAATGGCACTGCCGGACGCCACCGACGCGGCGCGCCCGTCGGGGTTGATGCCGAGGGCCGAGGCGCGCTCCGCCACCACGTCGGAGTGCGTCCGGGCGGTGGTCACGACCTCGTCGAGCTGCAGGTGGATGGAGCGGAAGCGCGACCCGATCACATTCCAGTGGACCTGCTTGGCCACCAGCGACAGGTCGATCAGGTCCACGAGGGCCCCCTGCAGGGCCTCCCCGACCGTCTTCAGGTCGGCATCGGACAGCGAACTCTTGACGACAGCCATGCGAATCCTCCATTCCGTGCGCACGTTCCACCATGACACACAGCGCGCAAAACGGGCATTCAACTAAAAGCGAAAGCCCCGGTCGGCACCTCGGGTACCCGGCCGGGGCTCAGCCCAAAACGTCGATCCGACGGAACCGCGGTGGATGGACCGCGGAACCGGGCGGATCAGGCGGCGACGACGTCCACCGCTTCCGCGGGCGCCTTGATGGTCACCCGCTCCGTCGGCACACCCGCCACCGACGTCACGGACACAGAATTGAGCATCGGGCGCACTGGCGCGGGCACCGGCTCACTCGCCGCTGCCGATTCCGCCAGCTCCGCCAGCGACAGCTCGTCGCTCACTTCTCGCATGAGCTCGGACATCCGTACGTCCAGCGCGTCGCAGATCGCGGAGAGCAGTTCGGAGGAAGCCTCCTTCTGCCCCCGCTCCACCTCGGAAAGATAGCCGAGTGATACTCGGGCGGACGAGGAGACTTCGCGCAGAGTACGGCCCTGGCGCTGGCGCTGCCGACGCAGCACGTCACCCAGCAGGCGACGGAGCAGAATCATCGGTGGCTCCCTCCTCGGACCGCGTAGCCGCATCCTTCACGCCCCACCGTACCGCCTCGCGCTGCGGCCGTGCGGGGAGCGATGTCGTGTTCACTCAGGGCTGCAAACATCAATTCCCCCCGTTCTGTTCCGTATCCTTTGCCCGCGCATTCTCCGAGAGTTCGTCCACGAGCAGCTCCAGCACGCTCCGTACACTCTCTCTACGGATTTCCGCGCGGTCGCCGTTCAACCGCAAAGCGGCCACTTTCCCCTCGGCGGCGGCGCCGCCGGGCGGCCCGCACACGGCCACGTACACGCTCCCCACCGGCTGCCCGTCCTGCGGGTCGGGGCCCGCCACCCCCGTCGTCGCGGCGCCCCACGCGGCGCCCAGCCGGTCCCGTACGCCCCGCGCCATCTGCAGCGCGACCTCCGCGTCGACCGCTCCGCGCCGCTCCAGCAGCTCCCCGTCGACACCGAGCAGGTCCCGCTTGAGCGGCGTGGCGTACGCCGTGACGGACCCGCGGAAAGCGCGGGAGGCGCCCGGCACGGCGGTCAGCTCCGCGGCGACCAGGCCACCCGTGAGCGACTCGGCCACGGCGAGCGTCTGGTCACGCTCCGCTAGCAGACGTAGCACGCGCGCCGCCACCGGGACCCCCTGCCGTACCGCCTGTCTCACCGGGGCGGCTCCGAGGCGGCCCGGGCCGCCCGGGCGGCCCGCTCGGCGGCGAGCCCCCTGCGGCGCAGCACGACGGCCTGCCGTACGTAGTCGAGCCCCGTGACGACCGTCAGGACGACCGCCAGGGCCATCACCCACCAGCGCAGGGTGGCCAGCGGGCCGGTCAGCGCCAGCACGTACATGCCCACGGCCGTGCCCTGGGCGAGCGTCTTCATCTTGCCGCCGCGGCTGGCCGGGATCACCCCGTGGCGGATCACCCAGAACCGCATGAGCGTGATGCCCAGCTCGCGGAAGAGGATCACACCGGTCACCCACCACGGCAGGTCGCCGAGGGCGGACAGGCAGATCAGCCCGGCGGCCATGATGGCCTTGTCGGCGATGGGGTCGGCGATCTTCCCGAAGTCCGTGACGAGGTTGTACGTCCGCGCCAGGTGGCCGTCGAACACGTCCGTGATCATGGCGACGGCGAACGCCGCCCACGCCCAGGCACGCCAGACGGGGTCGTACCCGCCGTCCTGGAGCAGCAGCACCACGAACGCCGGGACGAGCACCAGCCGCACCATGGTGAGGATGTTGGCGATGTTCCACAGACTGGCCTGGTTCACGGCCGCCGCTCCCAGCTTCCCGACGGGCGCCCTCCTCCCCGTGCCGCCCGAAGCGGACGCCGGGACTCCGGTCATCTGCCCGCCTCCTCGAGTACCTCGGCCACCAGGTCGACGCCTTCCGCCCCCACGACCTTCGCCTTGACCATACGGCCCACGGCCAGCCCGGCGCCCGTCGTGAACAGCACCTGCCCGTCCGTCTCCGGCGCCTGGTGCGCCGCGCGGCCGGCACCGGCGTAGTCGTCGAGGTCGTCGGGGTCGTCGCCCCCGACGGACTCGACCAGTACCTCCAGGGTCTCTCCCAGGCGCTCCTCCGCACGCTGGGCGGTCAGCTCCTCCGCGAGTCTGGACAGGTGCGCGAGGCGCGCGTCGACGACCTCCTGGTCCAGCTTGCCCTCGTACGTGGCGGCCTCGGTGCCCTCCTCGTCGGAGTAGCCGAACACGCCGATGGCGTCGAGCCGGGCGTGGGTGAGGAAGCGCTTCAGCTCGGCGTAGTCCTCCTCGGTCTCGCCGGGGAAGCCGACGATGAAGTTGGACCGCACGCCGGCCTGCGGCGCCTTGCCGCGGATCGTGTCCAGCAGCTCCAGGAACCGGTCCGTGTCGCCGAAGCGGCGCATGGCGCGCAGCACGGCGGGCGCGGAGTGCTGGAACGACAGGTCGAAGTAGGGGGCGACCTTCTCCGTGGACGTCAGGACGTCGATCAGGCCGGGCCGCATCTCGGCGGGCTGGAGGTAGCTGACCCGGACGCGCTCGATGCCGTCGACGGCGGCCAGCTCGGGCAGCAGCGTCTCGAGCAGGCGGATGTCGCCGAGGTCCTTGCCGTACGAGGTGTTGTTCTCGGAGACCAGCATGATCTCCTTGACGCCCTGCTCGGCCAGCCAGCGCGTCTCGCCCAGCACGTCGCTGGGGCGCCGCGACACGAAGGAGCCGCGGAAGGACGGGATGGCGCAGAACGAGCAGCGCCGGTCGCAACCGGAGGCCAGCTTCACGGAGGCGACCGGGCTGGTGTCCAGGCGGCGGCGCAGCGGGGCGCGCGGGCCGGAGGCGGGCGCGATGCCCTCGGGCAGGTCGGCGGGCGCCTCGGCGGGGCCCTGCGGGGCCCCGTGGCCCGGCAGGGCGACGGCGCCGGCGGCGCCCTGGCGCTCGACGGGGCTGAGCGGCAGCAGCTTGCGCCGGTCGCGGGGGGTGTGCGAGGCGTGGACGCCGCCGCTGAGGATGGTCCGGAGGCGGTCGGAGATGTCGGCGTAGTCGTCGAAGCCGAGCACGCCGTCGGCCTCGGGCAGGGCTTCGGCGAGCTCCTTGCCGTACCGCTCGGCCATGCAGCCGACGGCGACGACGGCCTGGGTGCGGCCGTGGTCCTTCAGATCGTTCGCTTCGAGGAGGGCGTCGACGGAGTCCTTCTTCGCGGCCTCGACGAAGCCACAGGTGTTGACGACGGCGACGTCGGCGTCGGCGGCGTCCTCGACGAGCTCCCAGCCGTCCGCTGCCAGGCGGCCTGCGAGCTCCTCCGAGTCCACCTCGTTACGGGCGCAGCCAAGAGTGACAAGGGCGACGGTACGGCGTTCGGGCATGGACTCAAGACTACTTCGTCCCCGGTGCCCCTCCGGCGCGCAGGTCCGGCCCCCGCCCGTACCCCCGGGTCCGGGGGCACGGGCGGGGGCGCGGCGGGGGCGGCCCGTGGTGCGCGGGGGACGGGGGCCGGGCGGTCAGCCGACCTGGGGGTCGCCCTTGGTGTACGTCAGCCGTTCGACCTGGCCGGGGGAGAACTCGTCCTCGATCTTCTTGCCGTTCACGAACAGCTCGATCGCCCCGGCGTTGCCGAGGATGAGGTCGAGCCGCTCGTCGTCCTGGAAGGTCTTGGAATCGCCCTTCTGGAGCAGGCCGTCGAAGAGGAGCTTGCCGTCGCGGGCCTTGGCCGAGATCCAGCTCTTGTCGTCGATGGCGGTGAGCTTGACCGTGACCTTGTCCTGCGGGACGGCCGCGATCGCGCTCTCCGAGGGGACGGGCGCGGGCTTGGACGGCGCCGGCTTGGGCGCCTGGCTCGGGGAGCGGACCGGGGCCGGCGCCTCCGCCACGTTCCTGGTGCCGGTGCCGTCCTGCCCGAAGAGGGTGAAGCCGACGAAGCCGATCACCACGACGATCGCGGCGACCATGGCGGCGGTCCAGTTGGGTCGGCGCCGCTCCGGCCGGATCCGCTCCGCCTCGAACATGGGTGCGGCCGAGGTGGGGGCGGGACGGCCGCCGTGCTCCGCGTCGTACTGCTCGACCAGGGCGGCCGGGTCGAGCCCCACCGCCCGCGCGAGCGTCCGCACGTGTCCGCGGGCGTACACGTCGCCGCCGCAGCGCGAGAAGTCGTCCTCCTCGATCGCGAGCACGATGGGGACGCGCACGCGCGTGGAGCTGCTGACCTCCTCGACGGTCAGGTTCGCCGCGACGCGCGCGTCGCGGAGCGCACGGCCGATCGAGGGCCGGTCGTCCGGGAGGAACGAAGGCCGGTCGTCTTCGGGGGAGTTGCCGTCGGGGGCGTTGCCGATGGACACGAGGGCGCCTTTCGAGCGTGTAACCACCTGCCGGAGGTTCAGTCTATGGGTGGTACGAAAGGGTGGGGCAACCGGGCGGACGTGGTTTGTACGCCATCGGAATGGCCGTGCCCCGCGGTGCGGTGACCGTCATTCTCCGCCCTTCCTCCAACTCGGCGTACGGCCCGGGGCAACGGTTTGCCCGCGGTTTCCTCACGGATGGGACACGGTCGGGTCAGGGGCCGCTCTCACCGCGGATCGAGGCGAGTACGCCATCCAGGTCGTCCGGTTTGACCAGGACGTCCCGTGCCTTGGAGCCCTCGCTGGGGCCGACGATGTTCCGCGACTCCATCAGGTCCATGAGCCTGCCCGCCTTGGCGAAGCCGACCCGCAGCTTCCGCTGGAGCATCGACGTGGAGCCGAACTGCGTGGAGACGACCAGTTCGGCGGCCTGGCACAACAGGTCGAGGTCGTCGCCGATCTCCTCGTCGATCTCCTTCTTCTGCTTCGTCCCGGTCGTGACGTCGTCGCGGAAGACGGGCGCCATCTGCTCCTTGCAGTGCCGGACGACGGCCGCGACCTCCTCCTCCGTGACGAAGGCGCCCTGGAGCCGTACCGGCTTGTTCGCGCCCATCGGCAGGAACAGGCCGTCGCCCTTGCCGATGAGCTTCTCGGCCCCCGGCTGGTCGAGGATGACGCGGCTGTCGGCGAGGGAGGAGGTGGCGAAGGCCAGGCGGGAGGGGACGTTGGCCTTGATGAGGCCGGTGACGACGTCCACGGAGGGCCGCTGCGTGGCGAGCACCAGGTGGATGCCGGCGGCGCGGGCCAGCTGCGTGATGCGGACGATGGAGTCCTCGACGTCGCGCGGCGCGACCATCATCAGGTCGGCCAGCTCGTCCACGATGACCAGCAGGTACGGGTACGGCTGGAGCTCGCGCTCGCTGCCCGGGGGCGTCTTCAGCTTGCCGCTGCGCACGGCGGCGTTGAAGTCGTCGATGTGCCGGTACCCGAACGCCGCCAGGTCGTCGTAGCGCAGGTCCATCTCCCGCACGACCCACTGGAGCGCCTCGGCGGCCCGCTTGGGGTTGGTGATGATCGGCGTGATCAGGTGCGGGACGCCCTCGTACGCGGTCAGCTCGACCCGCTTGGGGTCGATGAGCACCATCCGGACGTCCTCGGGGGTGGCCCTTATCATCACCGACGTGATCAGGCAGTTGATGCACGACGACTTGCCGGATCCGGTGGCGCCGGCGACCAGGACGTGCGGCATCGTCGCCAGGTTGGCCATGACGTAGCCGCCCTCGACGTCCTTGCCCAGCGCGACCAGCATCGGGTGCTCGTCCCCGGCGGCGTCGGCGAGCCGCAGCACGTCGCCGAGCTTGACCATCTCGCGGTCGGTGTTCGGGATCTCGATGCCGACGGCGGACTTCCCGGGGATCGGCGAGATGATCCGCACGTCGGGGCTGGCCACCGCGTACGCGATGTTCTTCGTCAGCGCCGTGATCCGCTCGACCTTCACGGCCGGGCCGAGCTCCACCTCGTAGCGGGTGACCGTCGGGCCGCGAGTGAAGCCCGTGACGTCGGCGTCCACCTTGAACTCGGAGAAGACGTTGCGCAGGGACGCGACGACGGCGTCGTTGGCGGCGCTGCGCGTCTTGCCCGGGCCACCCCGCTCCAGCAGGTCGAGGGAGGGCAGGGCGTACGTGATGTCCCCGGCCAGCCGGAGCTGCTCGGCCCGCGCGGGCATCGGCTCGGGCACGTCCCGTACGGGCGCGGGCTTGGTCAGGTCCGGTACGAGCCCGCCGTCCGCCTCCTCCCGTGCCGGGGGTACGGCGGGGGCGCCCCGGCCCGGGGAGCGCTCCGCGTCACGGCCGGCCGCACCGGTGTCGGTGCCGGTCCGGCCGCGGTCCGCCGTGACGTCCTTGGTCAGGTCGGCCACGAGGGGCGAGGGCGGCATGCCGTTCTGCACGGCGCCGTCGAGGTCCGCCGCCGCGGCCGCGGCGATGTCGACGGGGTCCAGCGCCCGCCCGAACCCGGACTCGGCCGTGCCCGGCGCCCGGCGCGCGCGCGACCGCCCGCGCCGCGTGAGCGCCTCCTCCTCGGCCCGCTCGGGGTCGTACCCGCCGGCCGCCTCACCGCCGCGGCCGCCGGCCCGGCGGCGGGAGGGCGCGGGCAGGCCCTCGCGCCACTGCTCGTCGTACCGCCGGTCGTCGTCCCACTCCTCGTCGCTCCACTCCTCGTACGGCTCGATGACGCCGAGCCGCTCGCCGAGCGCCCGCAGCCGTCGCGGGATGGCGTTGACGGGGGTGGCGGTGACGACGAGCAGGCCGAAGAGCGTCAGCAGGACGAGCAGGGGGACGGCGAGGACCTCGCCCGTCATGAAGATCAGCGGGGTGGACGCGGCCCAGCCGATGAGGCCGCCCGCGTCCTGCATGGCCTGGGCGCCCGCGTCGCGGCCCGGTGAGCCGCAGGCGATGTGGACCTGGCCCAGTACACCGACGACCAGGGCGGACAGGCCGATGACGATGCGTCCGTTCGCCTCGGGCTTCTCGGGGTGCAGGATCAACCGGACGGCCATGGTGCCCACGAGGAGCGGCACGAGCAGGTCGAGCCGGCCGAACGCGCCGGTGACGAGCATGTCGACGAGGTCGCCGACCGGGCCGTGGAGGTTGGCCCAGGTACCGGCCGCGACGACAAGGGCGAGGCCGAGCAGCAGCAGGGCCAGGCCGTCCTTGCGGTGCGCGGGGTCGAGCCCCTTCGCGCCACGCCCTATCCCCCGGAACATGGCGCCGACGGCGTGGGCGAGGCCGAGCCAGAGGGCGCGGACGATCCGGTAGACGCCGCCCGTGGGGGACGGCGCCGGCTTGGGCACCGGTCTGGCGGCCGCCTTCTTCGCGGCCTTCTTGACGGGGGCCTTCTTCACCGCGGCCTTCTTGGCCGGGGAGGACTGCTTGGCGACGGTCTTCCCGGCGGTCGGCTTGCCGGGGACCGCCTTCTGCGCGGCGCCCCTCGTACGGCCGGCGGCGCGCGGCTTCGCGGTGCCCGCCGTGCCGTGGGGACCCTTGCCGGACGTACGTGAGGCCATGGGGGTGAGATTACCGGTGCGGGCCGCGCGGGACACGCGTCCGCCCCCTTCACCCTTTCGTGTCGCTCCTATGGCGTACGGAAGGTGACGTCCCCTCAAGCGCCGCGTCGGGGCGCGGGACGGTCAGGCGGGGAGGCCGGATCCGCCGCCTCCGGTGCCGGGCTCCAGCGCGTCCAGCGCCCGCCGCAGCCCCGTCAGCTTCCGCTCCAGGTGCGCGGCGGTGGCGACGGCCGCGGCGTCGGCGGACTCGTCGTCGAGCTGCTTGGACAGCGCCTCGGCCTGCTCCTCGACGGCGGCGAGTCGCGCCGACAGCTCGGCGAGGAGGCCCGCGGTCTCCTTCGCCGCGGCGCCGCCCTGGCCGCCGTCGCTCCCCTCGAGCTGGAGGCGGAGCAGGGCGGCCTGCTCGCGCAGCTGACAGTTCTTCATGTACAGCTCGACGAACACGGACACCTTGGCGCGCAGGACCCACGGGTCGAACGGCTTGGAGATGTAGTCGACCGCGCCCGCGGCGTATCCCCTGAACGTGTGGTGGGGACCGTGGTTGATGGCGGTCAGGAAGATGATCGGAATGTCGCGCGTGCGTTCCCGCCGTTTGATGTGCGCGGCGGTCTCGAAACCGTCCATGCCCGGCATCTGGACATCCAGAAGGATGACCGCGAAGTCGTCCGTCAGCAGCGCCTTGAGCGCTTCCTCCCCTGACGATGCCCGCACCAGCGTCTGATCGAGCGCAGAGAGGATGGCCTCCAGCGCCAGCAGATTCTCCGGCCGGTCATCGACCAGGAGGATCTTGGCCTTCTGCACCATGGCCCGTCCTCCTCGCCCCGGCAGTTGGCCGGGCGCCGCCCCAGGGGACGACTCCCTTGTGCCGTCCGTCCTTGTGCCGGTCATGGTAGCCGCACCCCACCCGTCGCCACACCCTGTCACCGTGATGTCACTGTGCACGTAACGGAAACGCGGTGGGCGACCAGAAGGTTCCCCGAATAGGGCCTCCTACACGCGCCCCCGGCAACTGCCGATTGGCGTGTTATCGAAAATTGTTCAAAACGCGATCACTTCTCGTGCATCCATTGGTCCATTACGCCGAGCAGGTGATCCGGGTCGACCGGCTTGGTGACGTAATCCGAGGCTCCGGAATCGATCGCCTTCTCCCGGTCGCCCTTCATCGCCTTCGCCGTCAGCGCGATGATCGGCAGCCCCGCGAACTGCGGCATCCTGCGGATCGCCGTCGTCGTGGCGTACCCGTCCATCTCCGGCATCATGATGTCCATCAGGACGACCGCCACGTCGTCGTGCTGCTCCAGGACCTCGATGCCCTCGCGGCCGTTCTCCGCGTACAGCACCGACAGGCCGTGCTGCTCCAGGACGCTGGTGAGCGCGAAGACGTTGCGGATGTCGTCGTCGACGATCAGCACCTTCTCGCCGTCGAACCGGAACGTCCGGCGCTGCTCGGCCGCCTCCTGGGCCGCCCCGGCGGCCCGCCGGCCGTCCTGGCCCGCCTGCATGCGGGCCTCCGCCGCGGCGGCCGCCATGCGGCGGTGCCGGAACAGCGCGCTCGTACCGGCCTGCCGGCCGTCCGCCGGGAACGCACCGGACGCCATGCCGTGGGCCGGCGCCGGCACGGCGGGCACCGCGGGCGCCGGCGCCGCGGGCGCGGTCCCCGTCCCGTCGAGCGCCGCCTCGTCGGCCGCGCCCGCGTGCGGGCCCTGCGGGAGGCCCGTCCCGGAGCCGTACCCGTGCGGCGGCAGCTCGTTGACGTGGAGCGGCAGGTACAGCGTGAACGTCGAGCCGCGGCCCGGTTCGCTCGCCGCGTGGATCTCACCGCCCAGCAGCCGGGCGATCTCACGGCTGATGGACAGCCCCAGCCCCGTACCGCCGTACTTGCGGCTCGTCGTGCCGTCCGCCTGCTTGAACGCCTCGAAGATGACCCGCATCTTGCTCGCGGCGATGCCGATGCCCGTGTCGGTCACCGAGAAGGCGATCAGGTCGGCGTCCGGGTCGCGCAGCGAACCCGCCTCCAGGAGCTGCTCCCGGATCGACGGCGGCACGTCCGCCTTCGCCGGGCGGATGACCAGCTCGACCGCGCCGGTGTCGGTGAACTTCACCGCGTTGGACAGCAGGTTGCGCAGCACCTGCAGCAGCCGCTGCTCGTCGGTGTGGAGCGTCGCGGGCAGCTCCGGGGAGACCCGTACGGAGAAGTCGAGGCCCTTCTCCGCGGTCAGCGGCCGGAACGTCGCCTCCACGTAGTCGACCAGCTGCACCAGCGCGATCCGCGTCGGGCTGACGTCCATCTTGCCCGCCTCGACCTTCGACAGGTCCAGGATGTCGTTGATCAGCTGGAGCAGGTCGGAGCCCGCGCCGTGGATGGTCTCGGCGAACTCCACCTGCTTCGGTGACAGGTTGCCGTCCGCGTTGTCGGCGAGCAGCTTGGCGAGGATCAGCAGCGAGTTGAGCGGGGTGCGCAACTCGTGCGACATGTTCGCCAGGAACTCGGACTTGTAGCGCATGGAGACGGCGAGCTGCTCGGCCCGCTCCTCCAGCACCTGCCGCGCCTCCTCGATCTCGGTGTTCTTCACCTCGATGTCGCGGTTCTGCCGCGCCAGCAGCTCCGCCTTCTCCTCCAGTTCGGCGTTGGAGTCCTGCAGCGCCTTCTGCCGGCTCTCCAGCTCCGCCGACCGCTCCCGCAACTGCTCGGTCAGCTCCTGCGACTGCTTCAGCAGCACCTCGGTCTTGCTGTTGACGCTGATCGTGTTGACGCTCGTCGCGATCATCTCGGCGATCTGGTTGAGGAAGTCCCGCTGGATCTGCGTGAACGGCTGGAACGACGCCAGCTCGATCACCCCGAGGACCTTCCCCTCGAACAGCACCGGAAGCACGATCACGTGCGCCGGAGCGGCCTCCCCGAGACCCGACGAGATCTTCAGGTAGCCCGGCGGGACGTTCACCTGGATCGTCCGCTTCTCCTCGGCGGCCGTCCCGATCAGCGTCTCGCCCGGCCGGAACGACGTCGGCATCGACCCGGCCGAGTAGCCGTAACTGGCGCGCATCCGCAGCTCGTACGAGCCGTCGTCCTCGCCGCCCGGCTCCGCCGACCCGCCGCCGGTCGGCATGGCCAGGAAGAACGCGCCGTGCTGCGCCGAGACGACCGGCGTCAGTTCGCTCATGATGAGCGAGGCGACGTCGTCGAGGTCCCGGCGGCCCTGCATCAGGCCGGAGATCCGGGCGAGGTTGCCCTTCAGCCAGTCCTGCTCCTCGTTGGCCAGGGTCGTGTCGCGCAGGTTGGCGATCATGGTGTTGATGTTGTCCTGGAGGACCTGGATCTCCCCGGACGCGTCCACGTCGATCTTCAGGTTCAGATCGCCGCGGGTCACCGCCGTGGCGACGGCGGCGATGGCGCGCACCTGCCGGGTGAGGTTCCCGGCCATCTCGTTCACCGACTCGGTGAGGTCCCGCCACGTGCCGTCGACGTCCCGTACGCGGGCCTGGCCGCCCAGGATGCCCTCGGTGCCCACCTCGCGCGCGACGCGCGTGACCTCCTCCGCGAACGACGACAACTGGTCGACCATCGTGTTGATGGTGTTCTTCAGCTCCTGGATCTCGCCGCGCGCGTCGATGTCGATCTTCTTGGTGAGATCGCCCTTGGCGATGGCGGTCGTGACGGCCGCGATCTGCCGCACCTGACCCGTCAGGTTGGACGCCATCGAGTTCACCGACTCGGTGAGGTCCTTCCACGTACCGGACACCCCCGGCACGCGTGCCTGGCCGCCCAGTTCGCCCTCGGTGCCCACCTCGCGCGCGACGCGCGTGACCTCGTCGGCGAACGACGACAGCGTCGTCACCATCGTGTTGACCGTGTCGGCCAGCTCCGCGACCTCACCGCGCGCCTCGACCGTCACCTTCTTCGTCAGGTCGCCGTTGGCGACCGCCGCCGACACGCGCGCGATGTTCCGCACCTGCGAGGTGAGGTTGTTGGCCATCACGTTGACGTTGTCGCTGAGGTCCTTCCAGATGCCGGTCACCCCGCGCACCCGCGCCTGGCCGCCGAGGATGCCCTCCGTACCGACCTCGCGCGCCACGCGCGTGACCTCGTCCGCGAAGTTCGACAACTGGTCGACCATCGTGTTGACGGTGGTGACCAGGTCGAGGATCTCGCCCCGCGCGTCGACGGTGATCTTCTTCGACAGGTCGCCCTTGGCGACCGCCGTGGTCACCTGGGCGATCTGCCGCACCTGGGAGGTGAGGTTGCTCGCCATGAAGTTGACCGACAGCGTCAGGTCCTTCCAGGTGCCGGCGACACCGGGAACCTCGGCCTGCCCGCCCAGGATGCCCTCGGTGCCCACCTCGCGGGCGACCCGGGTGACCTGCTCGGCGAACGCGGAGAGCTGGTCGACCATCGTGTTGAGGGTGTTCTTCAGCTCCTGGATCTCACCGCGCGCGTCCACGTCGATCTTCTGCGACAGGTCGCCCCGCGCCACGGCCGTGGCCACCTGGGCGATGTTGCGGACCTGGGCGGTGAGGTTCCCCGCCATGCTGTTCACGGAGTCCGTCAGGTCGCGCCACACCCCGGCCACGCCCGGCACCTGCGCCTGGCCGCCGAGCCGCCCCTCCGTACCCACCTCGCGGGCCACCCGCGTGACCTGCTCGGCGAACGCGGAGAGCTGGTCGACCATCGTGTTGATGGTGTTCTTCAGCTCCAGGATCTCACCGCGCGCATCCACGTCGATCTTCTGCGACAGGTCGCCCCGCGCCACGGCCGTCGTCACCTGCGCGATCTGCCGCACCTGCGAGGTGAGGTTGCCCGCCATGAAGTTGACGGAGTCGGTGAGCTCCTTCCACGTACCGGACACCCCCGGTACGCGCGCCTGGCCGCCGAGTCGGCCCTCCGTTCCCACGTCGCGGGCCATCCGCGTCACCTGGTCGGCGAACGACGAGAGCTGCGCCACCATCGTGTTGACGGTGTTCTTCAGCTCCAGCATCTCGCCGGCCACGTCGACCGTGACCTTCTGCGACAGGTCGCCGTTGGCGACCGCCGTCGTCACCTGCGCGATGTCCCGCACCTGACCCGTCAGGTTCCGGAACGCCGTGTTGACCGAGTCCGTCAGGTCCTTCCACGTGCCGGCCGCACCGGGCACCTGCGCCTGCCCGCCGAGCAACCCCTCGACACCGACCTCCCGCGCCACACGCGTCACCTCGTCGGCGAACGTGCGCAGCGTCTCGGTCATCTGGTTGATGGTGTCCGCGAGCTGCGCGACCTCGCCGCGCGCGCTGACGGTGACCTTCTGCGACAGGTCGCCGTTGGCGACCGCCGTGGTGACCTCCGCGATGCCGCGCACCTGGGAGGTGAGGTTGCCCGCCATCGTGTTGACGGAGTCCGTCAGGTCCTTCCACACACCGGCGACGCCGGGCACCTCGGCCTGCCCGCCGAGTTCGCCCTCCGTACCGACTTCGCGCGCGACGCGGGTCACTTCGGAGGAGAACGACGACAGCTGGTCCACCATCGTATTGACGGTGTTCTTCAGCTCCAGCATCTCGCCGGCCACGTGCACGGTGACCTTGCGCGACAGGTCGCCCTTGGCGACCGCCGTGGTGACCAGGGCGATGTCCCTGACCTGCGCGGTCAGCCGGTACGCCATCGTGTTGACGGAGTCGGTGAGGTCCTTCCACGAGCCGGACACCCCGCGCACCTGCGCCTGCCCGCCGAGCTTGCCCTCCGTACCGACCTCGAGGGCGACCCGTGTCACCTCGTCGGTGAACGACGACAGCTGGTCGACGAGGTTGTTGACGGTACGGGCGACCTTCAGGAACTCGCCCCGCAGCGGCCGCCCCGCCCCGTCGGGCCCCTCGGAGCGCAGCTCCATGCGCTGCTCCAGGTCACCGTCCGCGACCGCGGACAGTACCCGCCCGACTTCGGAGACGGGCCTGGTCAGGTCGTCGACGAGCGCGTTGGCCGCCTCGATCGCGCTGGCCCAGGCGCCTTCGCTGGCGCCGACCTCCAGCCGCTCCGACAGCTTCCCCTCCCGGCCGACGACCCGGCGGACCCGCGCGAGCTCACCGGTGAGGTGCAGCTTGCGGTCGGCGACCTCGTTGAAGACGGCGGCGATCTCCGCCATCGTCCCTTCGCCGGTGACGGTGAGCCGCTTGCGGAAGTTGCCGTCGCGCATCGCGACCAGAGCTCCCAGCAACCGCTCCAGTGCGGCGGCGTCCACCTCGACGGTTCCGCTGCTCCGGGACCGTCCGCCCTTCGCGCGCGTGCTACCGCCCCGCGCCGCTACGCCAGACTCCACCGTGTCCCTCCCGCAGGGGTTGACCGTATTCCTCGGGCTCGTGTTCGGATGCCGATCCGGCCGCGGCCCTCGCGGTGACCGCCGCCGGAATCCTTCCCAGTCTTCCACCGCGAACAGACCGGGCCATAACAGTTCGGCAGCTTCGCATAACGTCCCCGTCCACTGGGGACGGAAACAGCCGTGACCACCGCCCGCCCGGACTGTGAAGGTAAGTAACCTGGCATGCGGCTGTCCAACCGCCCCGGTCCGCCCGGCGGGGGCGGTGTGACCGTACGAGCACGGGGTACCGGGAGGGGCGGGGCCGATCATGGCGAAGCCGGGCGTCGAGACGCGTACGAGGAGTTCTGTGATCACCGCGCGGGCGGCTGCCACCTTCGAACCTGTGGGACGGTCGGTCGCGACCGCCCGGGCCTTCGTCCGGGACACCCTGCAAGGCTGGGGCTACTCCGACATCGTCGACGACGCCGTCGTCCTGACCAGCGAACTCGTCACCAATGCCATGGTCCACGCCGGTACGGCGGCGGACGTCCTGTGCCTGCGCACGGAGGACGGCGTGCGGGTCGAGGTCGCGGACCGCTACCCGGAGCGCGAGGTGCCCCTCCAGGGCGTCGCCCAGCCCACCGCGGCCCTGGACCGGGAGAACGGCCGCGGGCTGCTCCTCTGCGCCGCCCTGGCCACCCGCTGGGGCGTCGAGTACTCCCCCACCCGCAAACGCGTCTGGTTCCAGCTGGACCTTCCTGAGCGCCCGGTCGGCACGCGCCACGCGGGCCCCGCGCTCCCGACGGACCTGCTGCCCGTCGCGGACGAGCGCGTCCGGGTCGCGGTCGTGCAGATCGACCGGGCCGGCGCCATCGCGGCCTGGAACGACGACGCGGAGCACCTTTTCGGGTACGCCGCGGACCAGGTCGTCGGCAAACCGCTCGGCGACTTCGCCGCCTGGCCGCACACGCCGGGTACGGGCACGGGCCTGGCGGAGGCGCTGCGGCTGTCCCGCTGGGAGGGCAGCTACGGCATCCGCGGCACGGACGGCCGTGTGATCCCCGTGTACGCCTCCCACCTGCGGGTCCGCGACACGCACGGCGAACCGTCGACGGTGTGCCTGCTGGTGCGCGACTACGAGCGCGCCGTCCTGCAGACCCCGCCCCGCGCTGCGGGCGGCGACTCGGCGGGCGAGGGGCGTACGGCGGACCCGTTCGAGGTGTTCATCGGCTCTCCCGCCCCGGACGACCTGGACGGTCTGCTCCAGCGCACGGTGGAGCGGGCCCGCGACATGCTCGACGGGGACGCCGCGTTCCTGCTCCTGGCGACGGACGACGAGACGGAGCTGGAGGTGCGGGCCACGACGGGCCTTCCGTCCGCCCGCCAGCGCTTCGCGCGCGTACCGGTGGAGGCGGGGACGAGCCGGTACGCGTCGGCCCGCATGCCGGCCGTCCACGAGGACCTGCTGGCGGTGCCGGGCGCGGTTCCGCTGCTGAACGGCACGGGCATGCGCTCGGTCGTGACCGTCCCCCTCAAGGTGGAGGGCCGCCTGACGGGTTCCCTGGGGGTGGCGGCGGAGTCGGCGGGCCGCTACTCGAACGAGGAGGCGCTGCGGCTGCAGTTCGCCGCCGACCGGATCGCCCTGGCCGTCGAGTCGGCCCGTCTGGGCGAGCTGGAGCGGCTGCGCCGCGGTTCGCTGAGCTTCCTGGTGGAGGCGTCGGACCTGCTCGCGGGCACGCTGGACCGGGACCAGACGCTGGCGCTGATGGCTCAGATGACCGTCCCGACGCTGGCGACGTGGTGCGCCGTGTACACGATCGCCGATCAGGCGTCGGAACCGTTCCTGTCGTACGTGCTGCACGAGGACGAGGAGCGCATCGACGGGTTGAAGGACCTCCTGTCGGGCGTCACCCCACCGGATCCGGTGCCGACGCCGGGTGCCCGTGTGTGGAACGCGCCCGCGGAGGCGGCCCAGCGGGCGGCGTTGGAGGCGTCGCGCCGGCAGTTGGGCGGGGTGTCGTCGCCGCTGTCGTCGGGGATCGGTACGACGCTGGCGACGGCGGCCGCGGTGGGCGGTGAGACGGTGGTGCTGCCGCTGGTGGCCCGCAACCGGGTGATCGGCATGCTGACGTTGGGTAAGCCGTCGGACGACCGCTTCCGCCAGGAGATCCTGGAGCTGGCGGAGGACTTGTCCCGCCGTGCGGCGCTGGCGTTGGACAACGCGCGGCTGTACAGCGAGCGGACGGCGATCAGCCAGTCGCTGCAGCGCAGTCTCCTCCCGCCGGGGCTGCCGCAGGTCCCGGGGGTCGAGGTGGACGTGATCTACCGGGCCGCCGGCGAGGGCAACGAGGTGGGCGGCGACTTCTACGACCTGTTCCCGATCGGGGACGGGGCGTACGGCTTCGCGATCGGCGATGTGTGCGGTACGGGCCCGGAGGCGGCCGCGGTGACGGGTCTCGCCCGTCATGCGCTGCGGCTGCTGGCCCGTGAGGGTTTGGGCGGTCCGGCGGTGCTGGAGCGGTTGAACGCGGCGATCCTCGACGAGGGGGCCCGGAGCCGTTTCCTCACTCTGCTGTACGGGGAGTTGCGGCCGCAGGAGGACGGCAGCGCGGTGTTGAAGGTGGTGTGCGCGGGGCATCCGCTGCCGTTGCGGCTGCGCCAGGACGGCACGGTGGTACCGGCCGCGGAGCCGCAGCCTCTGCTGGGTGTGATGGACGATCTGGAGTTGTACGAGGAGACGGTGACGCTGGATCCGGGCGATGTCTTGTTGTGCGTCACGGACGGTGTCACGGAGCGCCGTGAGGGTGCGCGCATGTTGGGCGACGACGGCCTGACGGAGGTGTTGCGGACGTGTACGGGCCTGACGGCCGGCGCGGTCGCGGCGCGTGTGCTGCGGGCGGTGGAGCGGTTCGCCGCGGAGCCGGCGTCGGATGACATGGCGATCCTGACGCTGCGCGTCCCGGAGCCGCACCAGCAGTAGGGTTCCGCATACGACGAAGGCCCCCCGCCGTGAGGCGGGGGGCCTTCTGTTCGGAGCCCCCAAACGGAATCGAACCGTTGACCTTCTCCTTACCATGGAGACGCTCTGCCGACTGAGCTATAGGGGCCTGTCGTTTTCGAGGTTTCCCTCGCGGCGACGTGAGAACTATACCCCGTGGAAGGCCCGAACACCTAATCGGCCGCCACGACTCGAACGCAATCCGAAAGGGACAC